>JABITQ010000006.1 GCA_018700535.1 Candidatus Uhrbacteria bacterium
GCTTGCCATGGCTACCCAAAAGAGAAACCAACCAAAGACAAAGAGAGGACCTCCCATGTTGTAGACAATAGGCTTTGGGTTAGGGGCACCATTCTGCTCCCAGCTATCACCCATCTTTCTGTACTTCCACAAGAGTTTCATTGACGCGACGATACAGACAGCTCCGAGCCCACCTAAGATAAACGAGGGTGCTCCGGTGCCTGTTGCGAGCCCAGAGACGATTGTGAGCCCCACCCATGACAGAACAAACATCATGCTCAACTTCATCTTCAATCCTTTTTTGCGGTATCGCACAGCATTGCCCATTGGGACAGATGCAACGACAGCGAGTACGAGCGAGAAGAAGATTGCTGCGATGGTTACGGGGCTGAGGTCTTGTAGTGCTGTTCCTCCACTTGTAGAAAATAGATAAGAGCTCGCAAAAATAAGCCATCCTAAAATGAACACAATGGGGAAGGGGAATGCTGCATCTAGATCTGCTTCAGGAATCACAACGGCATTTCCATCACCACCTTTCGCTTTTGCGCGCGCGTAAGCAGCTGAGCCTTTTTCGTCCCAGGTGCGGTCGACATACCAAACACCGATCATAAGGATAATGATCCCGACGAGGGAGAGAATAGATCGGGGACCGAACTGGATGATTAAGTCTGGTGTCATATCTAGATTGTTAAGTGTCTTAGTGTCGAGTATGTATCGCACGGCTCTTAAGAAACTTTGTTCACAAGTGAATCAACTTTATTCACGACATCTTTCATTGTTAAGTCTGTCTTTACCAAAAAATCAAGTATTCCATATTTTTTGCATTCTGCAATATCATCTTCTTGTGAAAGGTTTGAGAGAATGATGATAGGCGTCTCTTTGTGTTCTGGAATGGCTCGCACTTCCCGCAATACGTCAAAGCCGTTTTTGATTGGCATCAATAGGTCTAGTAAGACCATGTCTGGTTTTATGCTTACAATCTTTTCAATTCCTTCTTGGCCATCTGATGCAACTGCCACATTGTAGCCAGAATCTTCAAATGCTTTTCGGTAGAGTTTTTGATACGTATTGTCGTCCTCAATGATGAGTATATTAGTTGATTGATTCATATTGTTTGTGCATGCGTTTTGTAATATCTACTTCTCCTGTTACCGATGGCATTCCAGCGTTCGGGATTTGAACAAAGAACGTCGTGCCTTTTTCATAGCCTTCGGATTCAAACCAAATCTTTCCACCAGAAGCTTTCATGATCATCTCTGAAACATAGAGCCCCAGACCGGACCCCTCCGTGAATAATTTCTTGGCTCGGTCAGTGCGGAAGAATTTACTAAAAATCTTGTCCTTGTCTTCTGATATGCCAATACCCTCATCCTTAATTGAGATAAGTAACCCTTGGCTATCTTGATCAAGATTGATCAAGATCTCACCATTTTTATTACTGGAATATCGGATGGCGTTCGATATGATGTTGGAGATAACTTGATGGAATAAAGACTTGTCTATCGGCAAGGATAAGTCTTTAGTGATCGATGTGTTAAACAAGAGTTTTGCTTCATTGAGTTCTGGTGACAACTTTGCTTCCTCGATCATTGCTTCAAGAAAGTGGGTGATGTTTGTTTGAGTGGGGGTGATCGTTAGTGCTCCGGTATCGAGACGAGATACATCTAATAGGTCATTAATTAAGTCGATCATTTGTTTCACCAATCTATCGACATCAAACAAGTGCTCTTTTTGAGTCTTGTTTAATTTTGTAATTCCATTGTCATGAAAACTTTCTAACAGCAGCTTTATGGCACCTAAAGGTGTTTTGAGTTGATGTGATGCGATTGAAATAAATTCTGATTTCATTTTATTCACCTCATTTTTTTGCGCGATTGTACTTTCGATTTCAGCCGCCATTTTGTTGATCGTTTCACTGAGATGTTCCAGCTCATCGCCTGTCTTTATGTGCACATGCGGCGTCAGGTCTCCTTGCCCTATGCTCTTTACTGCAGATTCAAGGTCATCAATAGGCTTTAGTAACTTTGATATATAGTACGCAATTGCGATGATGGCTAATATAACCATTGAAAAGATGAAGATGCTAAGTCTTGTCACCAAATTGTATGCGGACTTCAAGAATTGATCTGCATCTTTTTCAATAATAAGAAAGTATGGATATTCAGATATTTTAGAAATTGAAATAATTTCTTCTCTTCCATTAGTTTTGTTGTCGTGCTCAATGATGCTGGTGGTTGACGCTTTGTCTAATTCTTCTTTGACCGGTTTGTATCCGAGTGATTCGATTTTGATTCCTTCGTACTGCCTTTTGTCTTCAATATTTGAGAGTTCTTCTTCTGTAAGTTCCCCGAGGCTGGCATAGAGTCTTTCTTCTTCTTTCGAGTAAAGCACAATCCCTTTGTCGTCAGTGAGCATGATATCCTCTTCTTCATCAGCAAGGATTTCGAGTGGTGTGTGGATGTATTCCGGGGTTGCTTTTCCGACGATTACCCCGATAATCGTATTACTTGCTGAATAGACGGGGGCAGAAAAGTAATATCCAACTTCATTGCTTGTTACTCCCTTCGCTGTGTATACATCTGTCTCGCCAGTCATGGCAGTTTGGAAGTACTCTCTGAACTCGTAATTATTCCCTGTGAATCTTGGATCAGTTGACACCAGTGTAAGCCCATCTGTATCCATGAGATAAATTACTGAGAATACTTCATCACGATTATTTAGCTCAAAATGTCTAAGAACATCTGCTGCTGATTCCGCTTCAGAATGTTCGAGGTAAGGAGTAACTGAATTGTTGTGTGCGAGATGGTCAATGCGTGTTCTGGCATTTTCAAAAGTTGTGGAAAGAGCAACGGTTTGAACAGCTGTGACCTCACTTAAGTTTTGAATTCCTTGTTTTTTTAACACTGAGAACCCTTCAAAGAACACAAACAGAATGGCTAGCATTCCAAAAAATAAAATGACCGATGTGCTCAAAAGAATAATCTTTAGTTTAAGTGATTTGATTTTCATGCCTTTTGCTTACTTGATAAGGTGCTAACAATATTTTATCATATCGTATAGGTGCATTATGTGTATGCTTGTACACTGCGTTAAATTTTTAAAAAAGATATGGGTAATCAAAAATATATTTTGATTGTTGAGGATGAAAAGATCTATCGTGAATTTTATTCAAAAACAATCAAACAAAATGGTTATCGAGTGAATGCTGCTTGTGACGGTGAGGAGGGCTTGCTGATGACCAGAGCTGAAAAACCCGATCTTATCGTGTTAGATCTTATGTTGCCGAAAAAGAGCGGCTTTGAGATGCTTAGAGAGATTAAGCAAGATGAGGATCTAAAAGATATTCCCGTTATTGTCTTAACAAATCTCGCGCAGGAGGTTGATAGAAAAACATGTGAATCAATTGGCGTTATTGGTTATTTAGTAAAGACTGAAAACACAATGAAACAGATTATAGAGAGACTTGATAGTCATTTTGGTGGCAGTAAGGCTAGATGAGTTATCTTAACTTGCATGCACGAAGATCAAACCTCCATATTCTTTGCGACAGAAAAAGAACCCTCAACTGACTGGTTGCAGCTTGATCGTATTATTACTGACAGGGGTTCAAAATATTCTGTGACGATTGGGTGCACCAAAACAAAGGTAGAGGTTGATGCTTTGTTGGTGCGTATTAAGAAGGATAAGAAATATCGGACAGCGACGCATAATAGTCTTGCGTATCGACTTGCTACAGGAACTCAGATTGTTGATGGGAAGAGCGATGATGGTGAGACTGGGGCGGGGATGGCTATGCTTCGTGTGTTGCATAGGAATAATTTGGTGAATGTGGCTGTTGTGGTGACGAGGTGGTATGGGGGTGTGAAGCTGCATGGGGATCGATTTCGGCACATTGTGGATGGGGTGCAGTTGGTGATTGATGAGATGTTTAATAAAAAAGACTCGAGCATATAAAAAGCTCGAGTCTTTTTGTAAATAGATTTACTAAACTCAGTTCCATCGATCTAATCTTGGGATTCCGCGCGTTAAGATCCATGCAAGGATTCCGTTCATGCCGTTTTCCTTCATTTTCTCAATGCAGAACTTTTGCATTTGTTTGGCATCGGAAATCTCGTTGTTTAAGAACGAGCCATCTCGATAACATAGTGAGCAGTACATGTTGTTTTTTGATCCATCTTTTTCAAATGCCCTGTTACCAGGATCTTTGCTTAGTGGCATTGCGCAACTTTGGCAAAATTTGTTTTGTTTTTTCATACAATAATTATTTGTTGCGCCTCTTAAAATAGTAAATGATACTGGTGATTGCTACGATTACACCCAGAAGTTGTCCTCCTGGGCTGTTGTCATACTCAGCTAATATAAACATGGTGACGCCGATTGTTATCATTAGTATGAGTGCGAAAAACTTGAATAGTTTCATATATCATTTTGCGTAGCCAATTGGTATTGCATGGCAGAGTAAGTATACCAGCTTCGGTTCTTTTCGTAGGTTGGGATTATTATAGATGCAAGGGAAGATTTGACTGATCTGCATAATTAAAATAGCCTCCTGCTAGGAGGTTCCAAATGAACAAAGAAGATATTGCTGTCGGAATGGTTGTGAGACTTATCCCAGGCGAGGGTGAGTTTTGTGACTATCTCCTTCGTGACAAAATTGGCGAAATTGCGTTTATCGATCTAGATCGCGGCGAGCGGTGCTTAGGTGTAAAGATGGGTGCTGGGTTTCGTGCTAGAGAGACTCGTGTTGTCGATGGGGTTGGTTGGTTTGCCTATGACGAAGTAAGTGTCATGGAGGCCGGGTGGACTCCAAAGCTGCGAGCCACCCATCTGTTTGGCCGAGGATACCACCACTCATCGCTATTAGTCGCTGAGTGGACTCCAGAAAGACTGTGTATGCATGCGGCACATGACGGCGCTGATCCACCAAACTCCACCAAGAGAATTATGATCAACGCATGGGGAACTGTTTGTGACGTAGATGTCTGCCCTGAGCATGAAAGACTCGACGGATTCCGTATGGATATGTTCCCTTGGGGGGAACGCTGGCGCAAGAAGTTGGACGTAGGCGCGTGAACGTGCACCTGGTTATATAATGTGTGACTGAGTGCTTTTTTGTTATGTGAGCATTAAATAACTGACCCCGACAAGCAATCTGTTACACTGACAGAAGTTTGACTAGTTTATTTTGAAACAATCAACTTGTATGAAGCGTAAATTTGGTGAGGTTCCTCGGGGAAAAGAAGTGGAGTCTGGTGCGGAATATGTGATTCCGGAATTTTCTGTTCCAGATATGCCTGATATTGATGTGGAGGCAGAGCCTGAGGTTTGGCGGAGAGAGGAAGAGGTGCGTGTTCCGGTGATGTTTAAGGGTGAAGAATTTGTAGCTACAATTAAAGCGACGAGAAACAGGGCGAAGAATTTTAAGGTTTCAGCTGGAGGACCTATTGCAGGTTTAGAGATCGAATTTCATAAAGTAGGTGCAGAGGAAGAGAGAGTGAGTTTGTTTCGGTCTGTGTTAAATCATCGAGTTCCTGGGGGGATTCGATCTGCAAAAGATCAGGGGCGTCATGTGTACTGGGCGATTATTACGCGTTTGGTTGACGACGAATCAATGAGGGGGAGGGGGTTTGGTCCTGCGAACCTTGAGCTGACAGAGAAGGCGATGGAACAAATGACAAAGGCCATGGGCAACGTTCAGCCTGAGTGGATCGAGATCTCGACCTATCTTGGGTCTGTCGCAAACATGATCATTGATAGAGGGTGGCTTGCAGAAGAGCTAACAAAGCCTGAGTCTTCAGCGAGCGAGAGTGATTTGGATGCACTAGGCCCAAAGACAGATCGCGATGAGCATTTTGGTTATCAGCCCGTACCGTCACAAAGCAAAAAAGCACTCAAACTTTTGCAACAACAAACACAAAAACTCGATGACGCACCAAGTGGGAGTGAGGAGATCGTGTTTATTAAGATGCTGGATGGGAGAAGTGTAGAGGAGGTTTTTTAGCACGGAACCTACACCGTCATTTCCTGAGGTCTCAGTCTCGCGCACTCAACAGTGATATACTATCAACACCATGATGGATTTTCATGCGGACTCAAAGCGCTTACGTCTTGTTTACTTTTGGCTTGGTCTTATCGCAACGTTTGCTTATCGGATCATTATTGTTTTGAATTTCTTTGAGCCGATTTGGGTAAAGGTTGCGTGGTACGTTGGA
>JABITQ010000059.1 GCA_018700535.1 Candidatus Uhrbacteria bacterium
ATCTGTGTTGGAAAAGAGTTTTGGGATGGATTGTTTGAGTGGTCTGCCAAGGTGCAGCGTGATGAGATGAAGACGATTGGAAAGAAAGACCTCGATTTGATTCAGGTGGTTGATAGCGCTGAGGAAGCATTTGAAATCGTCCGTAACTCTAAAGAGCGTACATTCTTCTAGTATGGCCAAGCATTCACATGCAGAAAAAAAGAAGAGCGCTTATGTCGTTGATGTAAACATGGGGTATGGGCACAGTCGTGCTGCCTATGCTCTTAAGGATCTTTCGGCAGGTGAGATTATTTCTGCGAATGACTACAAAGGGATCCCCAAGTACGACGCAAAGATGTGGGGGGAGAGCCGCAAAGTTTATGAAGCTATTTCAAGAATGAAACCCATCCCTGTTGTTGGGGATTTTTTATTTGAATCTTTAGATCACTGGCAACAGATAAAAAAGTTCTACCCGCGCAGAGATTTGTCCAAGCCAAACCTTCAGGTGCGCCAGATCTATCACATGATCAAGAAGGGGATGGGAAAGCATTTGATTGCAAAGCTTGCTGAAGATCCAAAGCCGTTTGTAACAACGTTTTTTATCCCTGCATTTTTTGCAGAGTATTACGACTACCCCGGTGACATTTGGTGTGTCACAACCGATGCAGATATTTCACGCGCATGGGCGCCGCTTAATCCAAAAGAAAGCAGGATCAAGTACCTTGCAAGCAATGGTCGTGTTGTTGAGCGCTTAAAGTTGTATGGAGTGAAGGCTGAGAATATCTATGCAACTGGATTTCCGATGCCAAAGGAGCTCATTGGTGGTGTGCGTTCGCCGATTCTAAAAGATTTGCTCACAGAGCGTCTTTGCAATCTTGATCCAAACGGAATTTTTCATGAGCGTTATGCACGCACACTCAAAGCTGAGCTTGGTCCAGCGCGTTGCAAGAAGACGGCATCTGCTCATCCATTAACGCTTACCTACTCTGTTGGTGGTGCGGGGGCACAGCGAGCGCTTGGTGTAAAGATCTTGAAAAGTTTGAAGCACAAAATTTCGCGTCACGAAATCCGTTTGAATTTGATGGCAGGGTATCGAAAGGATGCGATTGCGTATTACAGAAAAGCTGTTGCAGACTTAGGGCTCAAAAAAGAACTTGGCACCTGGGTGAATGTTCCCGAGCATGCTTCGCGCGAAGCATACTTTTCTGACTACAACGAAGTGTTGAAGACGACAGATATTCTCTGGACCAAACCAAGTGAGATGTCTTTTTATTGTGGGCTTGGGATGGCTGTCATTATGGCCCCTCCAATTGGTTCTCAAGAAGAATTCAATCGCGTCTGGTTGAATTATATGGGGGGAGGAGTCTCTCAGAATGATCCGCGTTATACCAACGAATGGCTCTTTGATTGGATTGAGTCTGGAGGAGTTGCACGCATGGCTTGGAGTGGTTACATTGAAGCGCCTACTCATGGAACGTATCGCATTGAAGACCTGGTTTTGGGGAGGAAAAGTGAGATTCATCCACTACCATTGATTGTTTAGATATATGGATAAAGCTTTAGAACACCTCCTCGGAACGATTGCGCAAATGCAGCGTGAGCAAGAGGAGACAAAAAGCGATGAAGACGTTATTAAAGTGTCAGAGACAGTCTCTGCCGCTGCTTCTGTTTACGAGACCGTTCGTAACACGCTTGAATATGATGATGAGCACTTGCTTCGTCGCAATGCCATTAAGCGAATTTTAAAACGTCGTCTTGCCGATGGTGACTCCAAGCGTCTTGCGGAGTCGTTGCTTCGTGAGTTGATTTGGGCAAAGTATTTGCCTAACGGTGAGGTGCAGACCTCAATGATCAACACGATCGCTCAGATTTTAGAAAAATATAAGTTGATGTTTGGAACGCTTGAGGAAGAAACACAGGAAGGGCAGCATGTTTACAAATGGTTGCTCGATGTGTTGTCTGTTGAACTTGAGTACACACTTGGGCCACCATGCGTCGACGAAGCGTTGGCAAGTTACGCTTATCAGGAATTGAAAAAGCGTGTTGAGTGGCAAACTCGCACAATCAAAGAGTCTGACAAAGATTTACAACTTTATATTGGGATTCACAGAGCGGTCTTGCGCTCAAACGTAGCAACACTTCGTTACCGTGTGCTCACGTTGTATTACAACAACTGGCGTACAGCCAAGGCAGGGGATCAGGTGGTCAAAGAGATTGCTATGAATGTCTCGAAGGTTATCGAGTCTGTCGAAGGTCAGATTTATCACCCAGCACAAGATTCTGTGTATCGCTTTGTGCGTCGTCATGGAGTGGTGTTTCATTTGCTGTCTGATATTGCTCAGGATAATCCAGAGGCATTTGCTGAGGCGATACGTTCTGCAGATACAGCAACAATTGATACTGCGATTACAAAGGCGGCAGGTGTTCGTTACAAGCGTTTTAGAACGCGTTTGAATCGAACAGTAATGCGTGCAGCGTTTTTCTTGCTGCTTACAAAGTCTATTCTCGCAATGTTGGTTGAGTATCCATACGAGCTATTTATCCTTCGATCAACAGACTATTTACCGCTCACAGTAAATATCATCTTCCCTCCATTGCTTCTTGCGATTGTTGGGCTTACGGTTCGCATTCCAAAAAAGAAAAACACAGAGCGTGTACTAGAGGAGCTACATGGCATCCTCGGTTTTGGCGACGACTTCAAGTTGGTGTTTAAGCGAAGGCGTCCATGGGGACGAGGAATGCTTTGGTGGATTTTTAATGGAATGTACGCAGGAATCCTAGTCCTGACAGTAAGTTTTATCTCATCTGTTCTGCTGCAGTTTCAGTTTAATACGCTCTCAATCTTCTTCTTCATCTTCTTTATGTCACTCGTGGCTTACTTTGGTCTGCGTATCCGCAACACCAGACGTGAGCTGATGGTGATTGACCTGTCACGCGGTTTCTTTGGAACCCTAACGGATATTCTTTTCCTTCCGATTGTTCGTGCTGGACGTTGGGTTGCTATTAGAGCACCGAAAGTAAATGTATTCCTCTTCTTCTTTGACTTCATCATTGAAGCACCGTTTAAAGCAGCGATTGGCTTAGTAGAGTCATGGCTTGCTTTCTTGCGCGAAAAGCGCGAAGAAATTTAACACGATTGTTTTGAAAGGAGGCTCACGCAATCACATCATTGCACTTGTTCTTATTCTCGCTATCACGACGGGGGTGTTTGCGTTTGCGTTTAACCAAATCAATCAGGTACCAC
>JABITQ010000033.1 GCA_018700535.1 Candidatus Uhrbacteria bacterium
CACTGATGTCAGCTGGGGCAAAAGAAGTTCAGAAGAAGGATGCACCGCAGCTGTACCGATTGGTAGAGAACCTCGCGATTACAGCAGGTATCCCAACACCAAAGGTCTATGTCATTAAAGACCCATCCCCAAACGCATTCGCAACAGGACGCGATCCAGAACACGCATCTGTCGCCGTAACAACAGGACTCTTACAAACAATGACCAAACAAGAACTCGAGGGCATTCTCGCCCACGAGATCTCCCACATCAAAAACTACGATATCCGAATCATGACTGTCGTAATCGTTCTTGTGGGAATCGTCCTATTGCTCTCCGACATCCTCATGCGCACATTCATCTTTGGTGGACGTGACAACGACAACCGCGCAAACATAGCCTTAATGGTTATCGGTATCGTCTTAGCCATCTTCTCTCCAATATTTGCACAACTGATTAAACTTGCTGTCTCTCGCTCACGCGAATACCTCGCTGACGCATCTGGATCACTCTTAACCAGACAACCAGAGCACCTAGCGTCTGCACTAGAAAAAATCGCCAAGCAAGACAAGCCACTTAAACGTGCCAACCACGCGACAGCTCACTTGTTTATCGCAAACCCGTTCGACCCACACGTCACAAAAAAGTTTGAGTCCATGTTTAGCACGCACCCTCCTATAGAACAACGAATTCAACAACTTCGATCAATGATGTAACTGTATGCCACAAGACATTGTCGACAAATTTTCTAACCATCTCAAAAACGTTCTGACACGTGCATTGTGTTTTGTTGTCGAGACAGACGACAAAACCATCCAGCCAGAACATCTGCTTTGGGCGCTCGGTACACAAAAAGGCTGTATCGGTGCAGAGATTTTAAAAAAGGCTGGGGTAAAACCATCACAGCTTAAAAAGATTGTTGGAGTCACAAAAACTGCAAACAATCTTCCAGCAGTTTCCGACATGACACTCAACTTGTCAGATGATGCAAAGCGCATTGTTGAAAAAGCTGTTTTAACTGCAAACGTCTACGGCCACCGCTATGTAGGGACCGAACACCTACTCTCTGGGATGATGCAAGCAGAAAGCCCTCGTATCATGAGTTTCTTTACCATGCACAAAACAGACCTGAAGGAGCTACGCTCTCAACTTTCAATCGTGCTTAAAAGCACATCAAAATTCCCCGACCTCGCAAACACCATCACACCTGATGGTGCAGACCTCGTAACAAAAGCAACCGAAGCACAGGCCGAAGAGCCTGCAGAAAAAAAGCTAACCGCACTAAACTACTTTAGTCGCGAGCTCACAGCACCAGAAGTGCAAGAAAACATCGACCCTGTTATTGGTCGCGCAGATGAGATCAGCCGCGTCATGGAGATTCTTTGTCGTCGCACCAAAAACAACCCCCTCCTTTTGGGTGAGCCGGGTGTCGGAAAAACAGCTATCGTTGAAGGTCTCGCAAAAATGATCGTTGAAGGCACTGTCCCTCCAGTACTCGCACACAAACGTATTTTTGCCGTGGACATGGCTCTGTTAATCGCAGGAACAATGTATAGAGGTGAATTTGAAGGACGACTACGCCAGATTATCGATGAGGTTAAGAAGGATGACGACATCGTTTTGTTTATTGATGAGATCCACACCATTGTCGGAACAGGTGCTGCATCAGGATCAATGGACGCAGCAAATATTTTAAAACCCGCACTCGCACGTGGAGAGATCCGCTGCATTGGTGCAACAACTCCCGCAGAATTTAAAAAGCACATCGAGGCAGACTCCGCACTTGAACGAAGGTTTCAATCTGTATTCGTAGACGAGCCAAGCGTAGAAAAGGCCCTTGAGATTCTTCAGGGTGTCGCGCCGTACTACGAACGTTTCCACAATGTACGCATCTCGCACGAAGCGATTGAACAAGCAGTAAAAATGTCTGAGCGATACATTCAAGATAAACAACTCCCAGACAAAGCGATCGACCTCATCGATGAAGCTGCAGCCGCTGTACGTATTCGCAACGAAAACCCAACACCACACTTTGTTCAAAAGCAACTTAAAACAAGCCTGGATCAAGTTCGTGAAGACAAACGTCAAGCTGTTGTCGAGGAACGTTTCGGTGATGCCATGCACCTTAAAGAGGAAGAAGAACGCATGAGCGCAGAAATGGAGGCAGGCTCATTTCACTCATCACTCACTCCAATAGAAACCATCACAGCCGACCAAGTCGCAGGTGTTGTCTCTCGTATTACAGGCATCCCTGTATCAGATCTTCTATTAGAAGGTCAGTCTGCACTCCTAACACTCGGCCCGTCATTGATGCAACGTGTCATGGGACAGGATGATGTATTATCTGTAGTAACAGGAGCGCTTAAGCGCGCAAAGACAGGTGTGGCACATCCACATCGCCCACTCGCCTCTTTCCTTTTCTTAGGCCCATCTGGTGTTGGAAAAACCGAACTCGCAAAAACGATTGCCGAGACTCTCTTCCACAACAAAAAGAATCTTATTCGCTTGGACATGAGTGAATACTCAGAAGGCTTCACCATGACGAAACTTATCGGTGCACCTGCTGGATATGTGGGTTACAAAGAATCTGCCGGTCTTACAGACCGAGTAAAGCAACGCCCCTACTCTGTCATTCTGTTTGATGAAATCGAGAAAGCACATCGCGATGTGCAAAACTTGTTATTACAAATTTTTGAAGAAGGCGAACTTACAGATGCAACAGGCCGCAAGGTCAACTTTAAAAACACCATCATCATCCTGACATCAAATGTCGGCTTGGAACGATTTGGCAAAGGCAGCTTCGGATTCATGAGCTCAGACAACGAACGCACTGTCGTGCTCAACCAAGACTTGCGCAAAGAGCTCGAGGAACGATTCCGCCCAGAGCTTGTAAACCGCATCGATCACACCTGCATCTTCCAACCGCTTAAAAAAGCTACGCTCCACGCAATTTGTAAAAAACAACTTAGCGAGCTAACGGCGAGACTGAAAAACCAGGGGCTCCACTTAAAAATCCACAAAGACCTCGCGCCACACATAACCTCCCTTGCCGACCCAAACTACGGCGCGCGAACAATCCGCCAACACATCCAAAAAGAAATCGAGCACAAAATCGCAGAACGCTTAACCAAGAAAGATCGTCCCAAGCGTCTCAACATCCGACTCAAAAACAAACGCGTCGTCGTAACAAAAACAAAAACGTAATAACCTATGGCCGCACCAGCTGCCAGAGCCCCACAATCTTCCCCCTCAAGAAAAGCACAGCTACACCAAGCACGTGCAAGCACTTTGGCATCCATGAATAGTCAGGAGAGTAATATTCACCACCAAGAGCAACAGGCAGCAAGACGCTCATCTCAATTTGGAAACCGTTTACAGGCAGCAACAGGCGCCCCTCTAAACATCCCAACTCAAACAACAAAACCTAAGGCGGCGACAAATGCAGCTTCATCCCCCACTGCGCAACAACCACCCTCAGTATTCAGTCAGATCAAATCGAATCTTGCGCGTGCAAAGAAGCCAAGTGTGCGAGGAGTGATGCAAGCTGAGCTCCAAAAATCGAAGGATATTTTACAAAAAGAAATTAAGAAGAAGGCAAAGGCTGCTTTTAAGCGTGGACTGATCTACGTTGTCGACATGATTGCAGCAGCTCTCGACCTTGGAACGGTTGGTGTCTCAATGCTGATCGACTTTTTTATCTATGTGTTCACGTTCATGTGGTTGAATCTTGAGCTGTTTTACGGACTTAAGATGCGTAAAGGAAAGGATCCTTTTGTCTCACCAATCTCTTGGGACCCGATCCCGATGCCAATCGATCCGCATGCTGTCATCCTTATGGGAGCGATTGTTGCAGCAGATGTCACAATTATTACTGTCGGAATGCTGATGTTTTTTGCGGGGTCATGCCTCATTCTTGATTTTTCAACTCTGTTAACTGACCCACTTAATTTTGCTTTATCCATAGCTGGTAACCCTAGTGCAACGTGTGCCACTGGTATAATAAATGCCATCGCGGGTTAACTCTATTTCTTCAATGTTATGAACGAGCGTCTTAAACGCATTTTGATTCTTGCAGGCTTCGTGGTCTCAGTGTTCATTTTTGCTTTTCTTTTGTACTTCCTCTTTTTTCGCTCAGCTGGCCCCGCACCCGAAGCTACTGTCGAAGACGAAGAGATAGATGAACTCACAGGTCTTCCAGAATCGCTACAAGCAGCAATTCGTGAGGCACTCGAGCAAGAAGAAGCAGAGGCATTGCTAGAAGCTGACACTGTTGCACGCGGCGGACTAACCCTCACCACCAAACTCACCACATCTGCTGTCGATGAACTTGTAATTAGCAGCGATGGCGATGACGCAACTTATTACGACTCTACAGATGGTCGGTTCTACTCGATCGACGAAGACGGAGATGCAACCGCGTTATCCGACAAACAATTTCCACAAGTTGAAACTGTCTCTTGGAACAAAGATTCAGAAAAGGCTGTCCTCGAGTTTCCTGATGGCTCAAACATTCTTTATAACTTTGAAACAGAAAAACAAATCACTCTCCCAGATCACTGGGAAGATTTCGACTTCTCACCAACCACCGACGAGATTGTCGCAAAGAGCATCGCGCTCGACCCATCAAACCGCTGGCTCCTCCTTGCAAGCGACGATGGCTCAAACGTACGCAGTTTCCAAGCACTTGGAGAAAACGAGGACAAAGTGACAGTCAACTGGTCACCAAACGATCAGGTGGTCGCATTCGCCGACACCGCAGATGAACAGCAAGGTGGCTTTGACCGAACCCTCATTTACCCCGTTGGAAAAAACAGCGAAAACTTTAAAGGACTTGTAGTTGAAGGACTCGGCTTTGAATCTGAATGGTCACCCAACGGGAAACAGCTTCTGTACTCTGTCGCAGGGTCTTACAGTGACTACAAGCCACTTCTGTGGATTGTGGACGCAACATCCTCAACAATGGGAGAGAACAGAACAAGCCTTGGACTAAATACCTGGGTAGACAAATGTACTTTTGGATCAAGCAAAACAATTTACTGTGCAGTCCCAACCGACCTCCCTCTCAACTCGGGGCTACAACGCTCACTGTATGCAGACACTGAAGACGTCCTTTACAAGATCGATCTTTCATCTGGACGCTCAAACATGATTGCAATCCCCGCAGAAGGCACTTCAATGAACAGCATCTCTGTAAACGACGACGAGACAAAACTTTATTTTACCAACGACGACGGTGAGCTCGAGCTCATGAACCTTTAACCCTATGAATCATCGCCTTCTTACGTTTATTACATTCTCGTTCTTAACGGTGGTGATCTTTATTTTCTTCTGGCTACGCGTGCAACCAATCGAGCCAAAGCTTATCGAAACTGATACAACCATCACAGAGATCAGCGAGCCGAGCATTACGTTTGTAAACCCAACACGCGGAACAGACACCCCCACCCTTCGCATTATCGAGTTTGGAGACTTTGAATGCGGACCATGTAGCACAATGGCATCTACGCTAGAGGCAGTCTTGATCGCAAACCCCGACACCATTCAATTGGTCTGGAAGGATTTGCCAAACGAATCACTGCACCAATTTGCAACGCCAGCAGCAATCGCCGCACATTGCGCAGATCGCCAAGGGGCATTCTGGCAATACCATGACGAACTCTTTGCGCGCCAAAGCTACTTGTCAGAATCGCAGTTTCCACAGATCGCAACGGACATTGGTTTGGACGTAGGTAAATTCACATCCTGCTTTGATACACGAGACACACTTCCTATTGTCAAAAGAGATTACAATGAAGCAATCGGCCTGGGCCTCACATCTACTCCAACAATCTTTATCGGTGACGAAATCTTAATCGGAGCTGTAAGCACACAAACAATCCTCGACACCGTACAATCAGAACTTGATCGATTGTCACAGTAATTATGAAAAAACTCCTCCCCATTTTAGTCCTCATAGCATCGATCGCTCTTTTTTCTGGGAGCGTGATCCCAGCACTGGCTTGTTCGTGTTATGACGGGAATGGCGTTGGAGAGTCTGTGAATGGAACTGAAGAGTGTCGAGCATTTTGTTTTGATGACACAGCTGTTGAGCGAGACGACGGTGACTGCAAGTGTGCAAATGGTGATCTGCAATCCATTGAATGTACGATGACATGTGAAGAGGCTGGACTATTAAGCTCAGATCCCACTGCTAAAAGCCTCTCATTAAACAACAAGGTAAAAATTGTCACACCGACACTTAGCGTTGATATACCAGGCCTTAAGTTTACTGATGTAATCCTAGAGGGCGACTCGCTAAACATTAACTTTATCGGTGAATACATCGCCGGTCTCTACAGCTATCTCCTCGGCATCTCCACCACCATTGCCATTGTGCTCATCATGATTGGAGGACTGCAATACACATTTGCGGCTGGTGGCGGGGATACTGCTAAAGCAAAAAAGCGCATCAAGGACGCAGTGACTGGTCTTGTCTTGATGATTAGTGTCTACATGATTTTGGTAACGGTTAACCCTTCCCTTGTCGGGTTAGAAGCCATTCGCCTTGAGAATATTTCTTTTGAAGAAATTGATAGATATGAAGTTGAGGATGATTATGTTGACGGCACACTTGCAGTAGACTTTCAGGCACCATCTGCCACCAACATTTCAGGAGGTGGTAAAAGCCAAGTTCCAGCATCCCTCACCCAAGACATCGAGGCTGCTGCAAAAACGATGGCCGAGGAAGACTACGGCATCTCAATTGCATCCAGCTTCAGGTCACTCGAAAAACAAAAATCTCTTATTTCACAAAACTGCACAAACCCACCAGGGTCTGCAACTTGTAATCCAAAAGTAGTCGGTGGAGAAAAGCGCCCTCAAACCTGTATCCTCAGAGACAACAACCCTGCAAACTGTCCGCACACAACAGGGCACGCACTCGATCTGTGGGGCACAAAAAATGGCAGTCAGTGCATCAGCCAAAGTGATTGTTTGAAGGATAGGAACAAATGTCGAAAAGACCCGTGTCAAAAAGCACTATTAGACGCAATGAAAGAGCAAGGATTTTGTAACTTAAACTCTGAGCCATGGCACTTTGAAAAACCAAAGATGTCTCGGTCGTGCTATTAACCTTATGTTCGTCTGCAATAACTGCGATGCCCAATCGCTAAAATGGGCCGGGAGGTGTACTGAGTGCAGCAAGTGGGGCACACTTCTCGAACAAGCAAACACAAAGGGGGTTCGGTCCAAAGGGGCCGGATCTTTTTCGTCTATGAAGATTAAGGCTGCTGTGAGTAAGCCCTTGAGCGAAGTCGCGAGCCAAAACGAGCACGTTCGCGTATCAACCGGCGATCCTGAGATCGACCGCGTACTTGGAGGTGGAATCGTAACTGGATCGATCGTCCTTATATCCGGAGAACCTGGGATCGGTAAATCCACCATGGTCGCAGCTATCGCAGGATCGATCACCTCTAGCGTCCTCTACATCTCTGGAGAAGAATCCCCCGCACAACTAGCCGCACGATTCTCTCGACTAGGGAAAACAACATCAAAGATAAACGTCCTAGAACCCCTCCCCGTCGAAGCCTTGGTTGCAACCATCGAAAAAGAAAAGCCAACACTAGCAATCATCGACTCAGTCCAAACCCTAAGCTCAAACCTATTAGACAACGCCCCCGGCTCCCCCACCATGGTGCGCTACGGGACATCACTATTACTCGACCTAGCCAAACGCTCGGGCGTAGCAATCCTTCTAGTAGGCCAGGTAACAAAGGACGGATCAGTCGCAGGACCAAAAACCCTCGAGCACCTCGTCGACGCAGTTATCTCATTAGAGGGCGACCCCGTGCATGCCTACCGAATGTTGCGCGCAGGCAAAAACAGATTCGGCTCAACAGACGAGATCGGTGTTTTTGAAATGACAGACAAAGGCCTAATAGCAGTCGCAAACCCATCAGCAAAATTTTTAGAAGAACGAGCCGCAAATCCGGGGTCTGTGATTGCAGCAACCGTCGAAGGCTCACGCGTGTTCCTCGTGGAGGTGCAGGCGTTGGTAGAAAAGACGTCTTATGGAAACCCCGTGCGACGCGCGAGTGGGTTTGATCAAAACCGTTTGCAGATGTTGGTTGCGATTTTGTCGAAGCGTGCTGGGTTGAAATTAGGTGAGCAGGATGTGTATGTAAACGTAATCGGTGGGATGAAGTTAAGCGAGCCCGCTGCGGACTTAGCAATTTGCGCCGCGATCAAGGGTGCGTTTTTGAACCAGGCGGATCCAGTGGCGACTGTTTATATTGGAGAGGTTGGATTGGGGGGTGAGGTTAGGAGTGCTCCACTGACTCATAAAAGATTAAACGAAACTTCTAGATTAGGAATTGAGAGAGCGGTGATCCCTGCTAAAGCACGAGTTAAGATTGAGGGGGTGGAGATTAAGAGAGTTGGGAATGTTAAGGAGGTTTAGGTTGTTTGAAATAAAGCCAAAAAAAACTTAAAACACTGCAGGATTTCAAAACGCCGTACTTAAGGTCCGATCGGACCTTAAGTACGGCGTTTTGAAATATCTTCTTTTTATCTTCCTACCCCCCTCGAATCACCGTTCCGGTCCCCCTCCTTTTAAGGATGGGGAATGAGGAGTTAGGGGTGGTTGCTTAAACCTACTCCAAATGAACCCTCTCAAACTCACGCTCTACCCTCTCCCCAACCAAAGGATAGTCATCAAGCCCTGGGTCCTTACTTAAAATCTCCCCCGCCAAATCTCTCGCCTTTTTCATCAACTCAACATCCGCCGGCGTAGCCAACTTAAAGTCCGGAAACCCACTCTGCGCATTCCCAAACACATTCCCTGGCCCGCGCAGCTCCAAATCTTTCTCCGCCAATTTAAACCCATCCACCGTCTCCTCCATCGCCTTCAACCTACTCTCCCCGTTTGCCGTCAACGTCTCCCCCGGCAATAGGTAGCAATACGATTGGATATCTGATCGCCCAACGCGTCCGCGCAATTGGTGCAACTGCGCGAGGCCGAAACGCTCAGCGCCGACAATCACCATTACACTCGCGTTCGGGATATCTACTCCAACCTCTACTACTGTTGTAGAAACTAATACGTCTATTTTGTTATCGCGGAATTTTACAATCGCTTCCTCTTTCTCATCTGATTTCAACCGCCCGTGCAGCACGCCAATCTTTACGTCCTTGAGCGCGCCCTTTTTCAAATCCTTCGCAACCTCTGCCACAGACTTTGCCCCAAGCTTGTCTGATGGGTCGATCAGCGGGCAAACAACAAACACCTGCCTCCCCTCGCCAACCTGCGCGCGCACATGGTCCCACATACCTTGCTGTTGCTTTACTGGCACAACCGCAGTCGCAACAGGCAAACGTCCTTTTGGCATCTCGTTTAAGATTGATAATTCCAAATCACCATAGATCGTCAACGCAAGTGAGCGTGGGATTGGAGTGGCTGTCATTGATAGTAGGTGTGGTGCGGGCTTGTCGCCTGTGTCGAGGAGGGCGTGGCGTTGCTCTACACCAAAGCGATGCTGCTCGTCGATAATCATGAGGCCGACGTCGCCGAGCTGCACTTTGTCTTGCAGGAGTGCGTGGGTACCCAAAATACAATCCACCTCTCCGTTGTTAATCTTTTCGATCAAATCAGTTTTAGAAATAGTCTCCTCCCCAAGCTTCTGCTGCGACCTTGTTAACAATGCGACAGGCTTATCCACAAACTTCACAAACGCCGCATGTTGCTGTGTGGCGAGGATTTCTGTCGGGGCTAAGTAAACAACCCTTTGGCCAACTCTAAGCGCGCTAGCGGCCGCTGCTGCGGACACAACGGTCTTCCCGGACCCAACATCCCCCTCAAGCAGACGGTTCATGGGGTGCGGCTTTTCCATATCCTGCACAATCTCCCATGTCGCCTTCTTTTGCGCGTTAGTA
>JABITQ010000080.1 GCA_018700535.1 Candidatus Uhrbacteria bacterium
CTAGATGTTTTCGTACATCACTTTGGCCGCGGCATCCCGGGAACTTCTTCGAAGACAACTGCTGCTGGGTTGTAATACGCCCACTCGTTGCCAAGCTCCTTGTTTTCCCAACTCCATTGTTCGGTGCCGTGGGTATCACGAACCAGATGACGAACGTATCTCCTGCCATCTTCACCGGAGAATCCGACTGCCCAGAAGCCAACAAACAGTGGTTTTCCACTATTAGCACTCCACATATTCGGCATCAGATGCGTATTCTCCATCAACGCGTCGAGGATGTTTGGATGGAGACATTGCTCACCCACAAGTAGCTCGCGCATGTCATGACCACGAGTGACCATACTCTCATCAGTCGGAGTAGTGATCAAGATCACTACTTTGCCATCGACATACAGCTCGCTATTTCGTTTTTCGACGGTGACCCAACCACTACCACTCTCGCTCCACAAGATTTTTGCACCCTCAAATGGAAGCTTGAGCGGAGCATCGAGGTTCACTCGAATCGAGGTATCTGACAATCGTGTCCACAGAAGTGACTCGGCAGGCAAAGCCTCACGCATCCATCTAAGTCTCTCACGCGCCTCTTCAGGGGTCCCGTACCTGCGTTCCAGTGTGACATTCTCTTTTCTGAAAGCATCCTGGAGGATCTTGTCTGACAACAGCTGTGCGATGGGGATTGTGCCAACGAATCTGGTGTGAACACCCCTGACTGCTTGCTGTTGTGTGATCGGTGAAACATTTCGCCTGGATTCAAAGGTGGGAACAACCCATACTTCACCGTTCAAAAGCAGATGTGGCCTCCACCGAATTCCTGCTGGAGAATCCGTCACCTTCTCGAGCCTGTTCTGCTCGAAGTACAAAGACCGCCCATCCACCAAACGAACAGCTCTGGTAAGCATCTCTCTGATTTCCGTGACACCTTCAGGCCACGGCATTGTCATCGGCAGATCCACTTGATCAACATGACCTTGCAACAACATGCTAAGCCTTGTCGTTTTCTCGACCCTCTGACTCATTAGCCAAGACCACATCTGATGAACTGTCAGCTCGCTCCAAGCTGTGGTTCCAGCATATCCGAAAGGTACTTTGTCTGAACATGCGTTTGTCATCTTCACTCCTACTGTGATGTGTGACTTAGGAAACTACTTAATTCTAACGTTTTTGTCAATCATATAAGGAAAACAAAAACAGGCCCAATCTCTCAGACCTGTGCGAGCACATCTTGCGTAGATGGATCCGTGCCTTTTGATCGATCTTCGATCATCTCGTCCATTTTTGTCCAGACACCTTCGAGAAACTCTCCGGCACCATCAGCGCCTGGGTTTTCTTCTTGCCATGCTGTGACTTGCACAGTACGTCCGATCATGGCGTCGCCATCCAAAATTGTTTTGCCGCCCTCCATCTTCCCCCAGTCGAGACAGACGATCATGATTGGATAGTCAGGAAGTGCATTGCAGATCATCTTGAATCCGCCCATTTTTGGATTTCCTACGTTCCAAAAACGCGCACCATCTTTCACAATTCCATCATGACGCTTCCCCTCTGGGAAAAAGGCAACATTTGCTCCGTCTTCCTTTGCTAGCCGAGTCATCGCCAAGATGCGAAGTGTGTCGACCGTCTTTTTGGCACGAAACACAAACGCGTAACCTGAACGCTCCAGCACTCCACCGAAGCCGAACACCTTGCGCATCTCTTCTTTGACGATCCAGAGCGTGTGCCCAAGACGGCAATCCTGGATCACCTTTGCAGCGAGCAATGGGTCCATGGTTGTGCGATGCAGATACAAGATGATGTGAGGCTCGGTCGCCACACAATCGCCCTCGTACTTGAATCGAAGGTTCATCCCCATGATGAACGCAGTGACATACATGAACCTCTCAGCCCATCTAAACTGCCACAGCGTCTCTGTACTCCGACGCGTTTTGGGGGGTGCGTTGAATCCCCAATTCCAGAAACGTCGAATGAGAAGGTCGGGGGCGGCGAAAAGCACCAACCCAATCAAGAATGCAGCCGCAGCCGCGTAGCCACGAAGTTTATTGCACACGTGTCACCTCTTGCGATTTGCTTATGGTAAGCGGTCGCCAGCTTAGCAAAGAGCTTGATTTTGTCCAATTATTGATCTAAAGAAATCCATTGCCACCCCCCTTCCAAACCGATATAATAGATGTCTATGCAAAGACTTGTTTCTGGCTTTTTAATCAGCACGATGTTACTTGCCCCTGTGGCGACTTTTGCTGATGAAGATGTTAGTTTTAATCCTGGTTATTTAATTTCTGATGCTGAGATGTTTGATGTGAACTCTATGAGTTTGTCGGACATTCAGACGTTTTTGACGCGCGGGGCTCTTGCCTCACATCGCGAAAGAGACCTTGATGGTGTTAATCGGTCTGCTGCTGAGATGATCCATTTGGCTGCGCAGGAGTATGAGATTAGTCCAAAGTTCTTGCTAACGCTTTTGCAACGCGAGCAAAGCCTGGTGGAGGATGATTATCCATCACAGAGACAATTGGATTGGGCGATGGGTTATGGAGTGTGTGACGACTGTTCAAAAGACGACCCGCGACTCAAAAAGTTTAAAGGGTTTCCAAATCAGGTTTGGTTTGCTGCTGAGCGCATTCGTGAGTCTTACTTGTACGACCTTGAGCGACGCGGGTTTACAGAGACGGGTGTTGGTCCAAACATTGAGATGACAATCGACGGAACGCTTGTCACACCAGTCAACTTTGCAACCTCTTCTCTTTACACTTACACACCACACCTCCACGGCAACGAGAACTTTGTCAAAATCTGGAGTAAGTGGTTTACGCGTACATACTTGAGCGGAACATTATTGCAAGACAACAACACTGGCGGAATCTTCCTCGTTCAAAACGGTACACGCCGACCGATCACTTCTCGCAGTGCGTTCTACTCTCGCTTCAACGAAGCATTGTTGATCCCGGCATCAACGACTGAGATTGAGAAGTATCCACTTGGAACCGCGATCAGTTTCCCTAACTACTCTCTTCTTCGATCCCCCACTGGTGTCGTCTACTTGATCGTCGATGACACGCGACGTGGGTTTACAAGTCAGGAAGCATTCCGAGCGATCGGGTTTTCACCAGATGAGATTGTCGACGTGGAATGGGGCGACCTAGATCCGTATGAGGAGACTGAGTCGATCACGACAACTTCTGTGTATCCGCAAGGAGCATTGCTACAGGACAAAATAAGTGGCGGTGTCTTCTATGTTGAAAATGGGCAAAAGTATCCTATTCATTCACGAGAAATTCTTCAGAACCGATTTGGGATGCTATCCATTGTCCCGGTAGAGCATGAGGACTTGGAGTCCTACAAACGCACAGATGCAGTCTTGTTTGCAGATGGCACACTTGTCGCTGCAGAAGGTTCGCCAGATGTGTTCGTAATCTCAGAGGGCAAACGTCATCTTATTGAAGACGAGATTACGTTTAAGCTCTACGGCTGGTCATTCGATAAAGTTATCTGGACCAATGAACGATCAGTGTTACTCCACCCTCTTGCTGAGGAGTCGCTCTCAACGGAACTCGAGTCTGAATTAATTGATGTTGCTAGTTACTAATATGATTACGTTTGCTGCTGTTGTACCTCATAGCCCATTGTTGATTGAGTCGATTGGAAAAGAAAACCAGAAACATCTTTCTAAGACTTTGGAGAGTATGAATACTCTGAAAGAGAATTTGTACCTCTCAAAGCCAGACGTCATTTTAGTTATCTCCTCACATGCCAACCGCCACGCAACTGCGTTCTCGGTAAATCTTCATGATGAGTACTTCACAGATTTCAAAGATTTTGGAGACATGGCGACAAAGACTGAGTTTGGACCTGATCTCGACTTGATCGCACAGATTCAACGCGCAGGACGTAATAGTGAGATACCTGTCACCTTAGATTCATCAGCAAATCTTGATTACGGAACTTCTGTACCACTTGAGCTTTTAGTGAACGAAGAGATGACACACCAAATTGTCCCAGTCTCTTACAGCGGATTATCACCAAAAGAGCACCTAGCCTTTGGTGCGCTCTTGAAAGAAGTTCTGCACGCAAATGATAAACGCGTTGCTGTGATTGCATCAGGCGACCTCTCACACTGCCTTACAACAGATGCGCCTGGTGGATTCCACAAGGATGCGCAAAAGTTCGATGATGAAATTCAACGTGCCGTTCGCGACATGTCAGCGTCCACGCTGCTCGCAATCGATGATGAGCTGCGCGATGCTGCAAAGTCATGTGTATATGAACAGCTACTTATCTTGTTCGGAATTCTTGAAAAGAAAAAACTTCGACCAGAACTCTTAAGTTATGAATCACCATTTGGTGTTGGTTATCTTGTTGCAGAGTTTCACCTATGATCGCAGAGGTTTACCCCATGAGGAGGCTTCCACGATCGATGAATGCATTCGATTACAAAATCCCAGACGGACTTGAGGTGACACGAGGTCAACTCGTTGAGATCCCATTGCGCGGCAAAAAAGTCTGGGGCATTGTCAAAAAGACAAAGGATTTACCTGAGCGTGGAATCCGACTAAAGGAAATGTTTGCAGTGAGCGCTGCATACGAGCTAAGAGACGAAGAGCTCTCTTTTTTTGAATACCTCGGTCACGATCTTGCGCAGTCAGTATCGTCTATTTTGCACATGGCACTTCCCACACCTCCAAAACGCGCATCAAAAAAGACTTCTGCACCGTGGCAATCAAAACCGATTACACTTCCTCGTGCTGAGACAGAATCGCTCTCACGCATACTCAAAGGCATGCGTGGACGTAACGAGGTGTATTTGGATATTCCTGACCTCAAGCGCATGACGGCTGTTCTTGCGGCATATAGAACCACTGAGCCTGATGAGAAAATTCTGGTGATTGTCCCAACGGTCCGAATGGCAAAACTTCTTACCAAACGCTTGAACGATTTTCACCCCGTTGTGCTTACAGGATCTGAATCGAACAACGAGCGCTTCAAACGATGGATGACGTTTAGATCGAGTGACAATGGTTTGATGATCGGGACAAAAATTTCTGCGCTTCTGATTGATTCAACAATCACCTCTGTCTTTGTTTTAAACTCCAGTGACAAGAACCACAAGCAGTGGGATCGCAACCCGCGTTTTGATGCACGAAGCATCGCGAACAACCTTCACAAGCATTTTCATACAAATCTATTTTTCCAAGACCCTTCCCCTCGAGTGGAGGACCTCGCACAGTTTAACGATGTAAACCGTCTGCATTGGAGTTCTGCGATTGCCACAGGGCTCGTTGACGCTAATGCTGAACAATCAAGTGACTTGCATGAGTCGATTACCCTCACAGCGGAACGTATCATGAGAGAGACACTCGAATCTGGTCAGAGAGTTTTGTGTGTGTTGAACAAGAAGGGGCTGGCGAACAGACTCTTTTGTCGAGAGTGTTCTCACAAATTTTCTTGCGGACAATGTGGGATGGGAACAACGCTTATGGGACAAGTGATGCGATGTGGTCGTTGTCATCAGAGCGCTCCGGCGCCAGCGAGATGCCCTGGTTGTGGCGGTCATGACTTTAAGCGAATTGGTTTGGGTACAGAGGGCTTGGCAGCTTTGTTAGAAAAAGAATA
The DNA here is from genome assembly GCA_018700535.1 of Candidatus Uhrbacteria bacterium. Taxonomy (GTDB): domain Bacteria; phylum Patescibacteriota; class Patescibacteriia; order UBA9934; family GWF2-40-263; genus UM-FILTER-50-9. The sequence continues at coordinate 5,605 of JABITQ010000080.1, forward strand.
TGCAGGGGCGGCAGTCTCGTTTTTGACAAAAGAGACTGAACGAAAACTTGAACCGCACCATATTCTTGTTACTACTGATACCTACATCCAAAACCACTTCAACCCTTTCGACAACATACCTTACGGACTTGTGCTTATGGTGAACGCTGACCAACCTCTGTACCGATCTGAAGTTCGCTCAACCGAGACTGCACTTCGCTCGCTCTTTGTTTGGCGCTCTGTTGCACAAGCTGCAAATGCACGATTTATGATCCAGACATCAGAGCTTGAACTGTTCTCACAAATGCTTGCAGACCCAGAAGACATCATTAGGCAGGAACTTGTTATGCGAAGTACCTACGGGCTTCCACCGTACAAACGATGGGTGTCTGTATTGTATCGGGACAAAGAACTGAGAAAAGCCGAGCACGCAATTGCCCAGCTAACAGTTGTGGCTAGAAAGATTGAAGGCGTCACACCACAGAGACAAGAACGAACCCCGGATGGAGTGCGGATTAAGATTGCTGTAGAGCCTGAACAGATAGACAAACTTCTCGAGTTCTTCACAGGTCTCTCAGATACCTATATCATTGACACAGACGTTATTTAGTGGCATTCTCTCAACCTTATGACAAGACGATTAGTCCTTCTTGACCCAAACGATGAGCTCAGAAAACCTTCTGAGGATGTTTTGGTTGATCAGATTGGCACCGATGAACTCAACACGCTTATCGATGACATGAAGGAGACAATGCGTCTTGAAAACGGTATCGGTCTTGCGGCTCCACAAATCAACATTCACCAAAGACTTATCGTTATTGATACTGGTGGTGAGACTGGCGTCCAGGCGTTTATCAATCCAAAGATTCTTTCCAAGTCGATTCGGTCTGTTGAGACTGAGGAAGGATGCTTATCTGTCCCGGGTGTCTGGGGCATGGTAAAGCGTCGTCGCGCTGTTAAGGTTGAGGCACTGGACCCTGAGGGCAACACACTTACCATCAATGCCGTCGGGCTTATGGCGATCGTGTTTCAGCACGAGATTGATCACCTAAACGGAATCCTTTTTATCGACAAAGTTACTGAGTACACCAAGCACCCAAAGATGTAATGTCTACCTAGTTCGTCTAAACGAACGGTGGACATTTTATTTTATGAAGATTATTTTTTTTGGAACCCCTGCATTCTCAACACCATTTTTATCAGCACTGATCAATGATGAATCGGTGGAGGTTCTTGCTGCTGTAACACAACCAGACAAACCCAGTGGTCGTGGAGGTTCTGTCACACCGTGTGCTGTGAAGGTTCTAGCTGAAGAGCACGGCATTAAAGTTTTACAACCTCTTTCGTTAAAGAAAGATCCTGATATTCAGAAGCAACTCGAGGAACTTCAGGCGGATGTATCTATCGTCGTCGCATACGGCAAGTTGATTCCTCAAAGCATCTTAGACATCCCGAAGCACGGCACAATCAACGTGCACCCTTCCCTGCTTCCACTCCACCGTGGTCCATCGCCAATGCAGTGGGCAATCCGTGAGGGTGACAGTGAGACAGGTGTGACGATTATGGTTCTCGACGCAGGAATGGATACTGGCCCACTCTTGGCAAGCGAGCATCTCTCACTAGACCTAGAGGAGACGTATGGATCGTTAGTAACGAAAGTTCACGCAGTTGGTCCTACTCTTCTTCTGAATACACTGAAACGTTTTGTGGCTGGTGACATTGTTGCTGTGGATCAAGACGACTCTAAAGCAACGCTCACAACACTTCTCTCTCGAGACGATGGGCGTGTTGTGTGGGATGAGGGTATTAATGCCATCGAACGCAAGGTTCGTGCGTACCAGGCGTGGCCGGGTGTGTGGACCATGTGGGGCGATGAGCGACTCAAGCTCTCTTCCGTACGTGTCTCTGATTTTCTTGCAGATGTTCCTGCGGGGACGGTGACAATTCATGAGGGACGTATGTTTGTAGATTCAGTCGATGGCACGCTAGAGATTTTGGAAGTGCAACGCGAGGGGAAACCAAAAATGAAAGCCGAGGCTTTCATTAAAGGAAACGCGTCAATTGATGGAGTGCAACTTGTTTAACAACTATGAAGTTTCGATAGTGGTGGCCATGGCTGCCACTTTTGTTTTTACTCGCAATGGGTCTGCTGTCGATTCTACCACCTTGATAGCCTGTTGATTGGGAAGGAATGGGATGCAGAAGAGCAGAAATCCTAATCCGATTGGATGGTTTAGGTATGGCGAAAAGAAGTGTGTTGCATAAAGGAAACCAATACCGCTAATCAGACCAATACCGAGCCAAGCTTTGTCCGTCCTCGTGTAGGCGAGAAGTTGCTTGATCATCAGTGCTGCAAGAGCGAGGAAACCAATTGGGCCTAAAATTCCCATCTTCACCCAAAGCTCAAACCACCCCCACTCCATTGCAACTGTTGTCCAGGTTCCGTCTTCAGAGAATTCACGCACACGTGGATCATCACTTTGAAACGTAACGCTTGTTCCATAACCTGAACCCAAAATTGGATTTGATTTGATTGACTCGATCATTGGATCTAACAGCTTCCAACGACTAGAAACCGCAGCATCACCAGACTCAGTTGCACGCTTTGAAAGCGCATCAGCTAGATCGGACCCAGTTGATGATTGATTTGGAATTGGAAACAAGACAATCACAGCAATAAGCACGAGACCGAGCACAAGAGATCCAATCGCATGCCCCGCTGACTGCAACCATCTTGAGATTGAAGGACGACTTCGCCATAGGATCAACACAAATAGAACGAGTAGCGATCCAGCAAACCCAACCCAGAAGGATCGTGATAGACCGAGAACGAGCGTTGCGATTGAGATCGAAAGGATTGGAAAAACTTTTTTGAATGACCAACGTTTTTGGAAAAGCATTGAGAGCAACAGAAGCAAAAAGACTCCTACGAAGAAATGAGATTGCATGAACACTCGATAGACCCCTCCTCCGATTGGTGTCACTTCCGCAATACGCAGGTCGCGCAGAAACACGTAACTTGTCGATAATACAACCTCGTTAAAGTGTGTAAACAAATACAGCACAAGCGCTGACACCCCCATAGACCAAGTGGCTCCAGCAGCAAGAAGCTGAAGGAGTTTGCTTTTGAGCTCTGAAGTCCAATTAATAGCTGTGACTGGAAGCAAGTATCCTAAATAGAGATATGCATTTCCATCTGAAAATGCAGCACCGAATCCGTTTCGGAGATATCCTGAGAACAATCCCACAACGACTGCAAGAGCAACGATAGAGAATTGACGGAGTCTGACATCGTTTAAAGACACACGCACTCTACCTCTGAGTAATTGGACGAACCACGCTGACATGACCGCAGCAAAGATGGTCATGCGCAACGAAAGCATGAACCCAGAAACTTCTGTGCTTAACAATTGCCCGTGCGCATTTGAAAATAGTTCAATGAATGCAAAGAGTATTCCATACTCGAGACGCTTGAGAGAGATCGCAAACGCACCAATCGCAATTAGTAACAATAAAACCGCGCTGATCCCAACGTAGTAACCCAACGCCGCAACTGCATACAGTACTGCAATTGCGATCAATCCGTGTTTAAATGTCTTGCCGAAAAATTGTTGTGTCACATTGGTTTGATTAACGAAACAAAAGCACTTGCTGTAAAAAAGACAGGCTCACCCAGAACGAAAATTGAATGCGCAAACCTTCCATGATGCTTCTTAATATATCTACGGATGCTGCGTCGCAATACCTGCTGTTTCGTAATCGTTGGCACACGATCAAAGCTTGCACCCTTTTTGTGCTTGGCGACAACATCATGAAAGTACCGAACACGAAAACCTTTATCGACAGCGCGTTTACAAAAATCCACTTCTTCGTACCAGATAAAAAATCCATCATCGAGCAAACCAATCGTATCAATTACGTTTCGTCGGATGCAAAAGAAGGCCCCCATAACCTGATCAACATCTTGCGACTCTGCGTAATTGAAATCCTTCATCAACCAACGACGAAATGATTTTGAATTTGTAAAAACATAATTAAGTTTTAGTAGAAGCATCAGCTGGTCTATCGGTGTAGGAAAACTCCACACGCAGGCCTGCTGTGTCCCGTCTAAATTTTTTAATGATGCACCACCGACACCAACTCCAGTATCTGCATTCATTTTTTCTTCCATCAAGCAAAGAGCCTCATCAACAAACACAACATCGGGATTAATCAACACAACATAGTCCCCCACTGCTTGCTCAATCGCAATGTTGCACCCACCAGCGAAACCCAGGTTCACTTCTGAATCAATAAGTTTTACTTGCGGAAACTGACGACGCAATTCTGTGAGGTCATCACCTGATCCATTCTCAACAACAAACACTTCGATCTCACCTTTGACATGATGCTTGAACAACGACTCAAGCATGATGAGTGTGTAGTCTATTGTTTTGTAATTTACAGTGACAACAGAAATCATAAAGTGATCTTATGTTTTGCGTAAATGATTTTACGCGCCTGCTCGTAACGCTTCACTGCACTTGATTTCCATGGAAGTTTAAACATGAACGATGGTATCCAACCAGAGATTGCAAGTCGATTGTTATCGTGAACTGTTCGAAACAATTCTTCATCAACAAAAATTCCACTCCTTCCCTCCTCGGCCATGGTGAGCCAAAGATCCCAATCTTGAAATCTCTTTACAGACAGATCCATACCTGGAAAATGCTCTCGACGTATCATTGCACTCGTATGGATGTAGTTCATCTTTTTGAGTGCATCAACATCAAATGCTTTAGACTTGAAACGTTTCCATCCCCAACGGAAGCTTGAGTAAGCCCACGACGCTTCAGGATGCTCTGCAAGGGCCTTTTCAAGCCTTTCTAGCATATCTGGTCGCATAACAAGATCAGCATCACACAAGACAAATAATGAGCCTTTTGACTTCTTGAATCCGTTCATTCGTGCAGTCTGCTCTCCTTTGTTGTCCTGATAGTGATAATCGATTCTGTCGAGATAGGGCTTGAGAAGCTCTTTGGTTCCATCGTGTGAACCATCATCGATCACAATGATCTCATCAGCTTTGCGCGTTTGACCAAGAACCGACTCGATACAACCCACAATCGTACTTGCGTGCTGGTATGTCGGGATTATGATTGAGATGGTTTCTGTCATAAGTATGGCTCGAGCTTAGCAAACTGAGCATTACATTGAAACATTGACTTTGCGCGCGCCCGAGCTTGCTGCCCAAGACGTTCTCGGAGCTCTGTATCGAGAGCGAGAGTGAGAATGGCAGAACTGAGTGCATTAGGATCTTCTGGATCGATAAGCAAACCTGTCTCGTTATCCAACACAGCCTCGTTTACGCCAGAAATATTACTAGTGATGGACGGCGTTGCGTACGCTGCCGCTTCAATAAACACCATCCCAAAACCTTCTTTGTCTATCTTGTCATTTGAAACAGGTTCTACAAATACATCTGCATCTGCATACAGTTTCTCCAGGTCATCCTGACTAACGTCTCCATGAAATACAACCAGATCTTCGAGTCCAAGCTCATGCGTCATCGTCCGAAGCGTTGCTTCCATTGGGCCTGTACCGGCGATGTGATACTCAAACGCACTTAGCTTTCCTGAACGACGCAATCTAGCAAGTGCTGTGAGAACGCGCGCATGCCCTTTACGTTCAACAAGCCTACTGACTGTTAGCAACGAAAACACATCACTTTTCTTCTGCACTGTTTCTGGAATGGATTCTAAGCAGGGATACACCACCAACGATGAGACTCCAAAATCTGCGTGAACTTCTCTTGCCAACGCTTCAGAATTTGCAACAACAAGTCGCGCACGACTCAAAACTTTTTGGGCTACTCTGCGCTTACGAGCACTTTGTTTTGCTAACCGAATATCCATTCCATGTACAAAAACAATGTACGGAATTTTTGAACACATGACTGCGGTACCGATTGGAATCACATGACTCGTGATCACCAGGTCATATTGTTTGCGCACAGACCTTACATAGCGCAATGTCTTTAGCCACCGAGGCCAAAAGCGCTTATACAAAAGTGGCATGCGGTAAATCGGGTACGACTCTTGAGGATCGAATGTCTGCCACTCAGGATGTGTGCCAGCGATTACTACGACCTGATCTTTAAGATGTCTTGCTAAAGCAGATAGATAACGCGCCACTCCACCGCGCATTGGCGGGTAGTCTGGAGTCAGCATTAATATTCGAGATTTCTTATCCATATCAACGGGAGATTAATCGCTTGGCTGCCAGAACGTCTTCTTTTGTTACAACCTTCAGAATAAACAAGAAAACAACATAGACCAAAGCTGCAACAGGGATCACAGGGATCCATCCAATGATTGGCTTAAGGTAGGTGGCGACCAAAGCCATAAAGACACCAGCAATTGCGATTGGAATTAACTGTCTAATCAAATTCCTGATTTTAAACAAATGATTAACTTGATTTACAAAATACAATCCAGCTAAGAACATTCCTGTAAAGCTGATGATTGCTGCGTAGGCAGCGCCAAGCACACCAATCTTCGGGATTAGAGCTGCATTCAAGATCACATTCACAACCATTGCAAATCCCATGATGGTTGTTTTTGTAACTTGTCTGTTTGCAGCATTGAGAAGTGACCCAATTGGGAAATCGAGAAAAATTGGAATGAGGACGAAGACGAGCAACTGAAGAACAATCGCAGAATCCGCATACCCATCCCCCGCCAGCAATACGAGCTCAGGGGCAACAACCCAAATTCCTAGCGTGATTGGGATGGCTAAAATCATCATGTACCACATCGCTTTGTTGAACATCTTGTTCAACGCACGCTCGTCCTTCCCTACCAATGAGCTTAAGCCTGGGTAAAGCGCTGCAATGAACGCTAGTGGCAAAAATTGGAATGCGTAGGTGAACTTGTATGCGATCGCATAGATACCAACTGCTGTTGTGTCGAAAAATTTTGAAATAAAGATACTATCTACGTACGAGTAGATCTTCACAAAGATTGCTGCCAGCGCGAATGGTAATGCGATCTTCAGCAGCATCTTTGTTGCCTTCTTACTAAATCTTGGACGCAATGCTGTTGCCGACAACACCTTCACCATCTTCGTTGCAGAAAAAATAACACCAACAAGAGACCCTGCGAGAAGCGCGAGAATAAGAAGATGAAGCGACGGGTTTAACCAGAGAACCAAAGCACCAAGCGAGACTGTTGTTATTTGACCGATAAATATTCCAATGGCTTCATACTGAAGTTTTTGGACTCCGCGTAAAGCACCGTAAAAAAGAAGATGAGTTGAATCGAGAATAAGCACAATGCTCGCAATGATAATCAGCTGAACAATCAATGGATCATACCCAAGTGCAACCCCTGTCGAAATCGCACCAATCACAGCAAGAACCATCAAAGGGATTTTGGTTCCTATTGCTGTACGAACATGTGTGACTGCCTGTTCAGGATTTTTCGCTATCTCTCGAATGACTACTGGAGTTATTCCAAAGTCTGCGATAACTGTGTAGATCACAGCGATTGAGGTAGCCAAAAAGTAAGTACCTGTTTGATCTGGGCCCATGATTCTCGCAAGAAACAAAAAATAGGCAAAAGCAATGATCTTTTGCCCAACCGCGGCGATGGTGAGATATAAAGTATTTTTGGCAAGAATGCTACTCACAGTAAGAGTATTATATCTGTTTTTTGGGTAAATGAAAACGGCGGTTTTTAAGCGCCGTTTGCGTAGAGAGTTTGTTTGTTTACCTATCCCCTGAAGATAGATGGATCATACAACATGGTTGAGGTTGATCCTGAACCAACAGGACCAGAACTTTCGGCGCCTGGAGCACAGATCGTTTGAGGACCTGACTGCCCAAAGCGACGGACAGCAGCATCCACACGAGTGTCGCGCTGAAGTTTTCTCATAAGACTTGCCATTCCGAGCCGACCATCTCCTGCATCCATGCCAACGCCCTGAAACAGCTTGCCGAAGCTTTCTCTGGTCTTGTCGTTGTCCCAAGGATCTTCACCTGTAAGCGGAAGAAGCGGTTTCAAGTCCGTCATTGAAGCACTGCTGAGTCTTCTCAGCATACGATCCAGAGGATTTAGCCGAGCTTCAGCTCGCGAGATTTCACGCTGCCTTATCTCCATGAGACGAGGAAATCCACGGAAGCCAGAATCGTACTCTTCAAAATACTTGATGCCATGCTCACCACAGTGAGCAGCAGCCATAGTGACACGAGCACCAGCAAACATGGGGCGCTGTGCCATCCAGGTTGCAACGGTTTTGAATCGATCCCGAGGAGACTTCGCTCCTTCGAAATTTGGCTTCTGCTTGAGACCTAGTGCGAATACCGCATCCTTCGGGTTCATGACAAGTGAAATCACACCAACACTCACTCCGGGCTTGCTTTTGACTTTCTTGAATCCCTCGAAGGTCAGTTCTACACAGAACGCAATCGGAGCGGGATTTCCCTCTGGCCCCCAATCAGCTCTCAATACAACTTCGGCATCCGGAATCGCTGGGTTGCTTGGAAACTGGGTCGAGTCGGAATCTTCGATTTCCCACAGAACTCCAGCTGGGTTATGAATGAACGGATCCATTTCTACCTCCTTGCATGGCGATTTAAGCAAAAATTTACCAGCTTGTCAACCATTATCTTGCAATCAAAAAACCAGAGCCTAAGCTCTGGTTTTTTAATTTTATCGTTTTGACCACTGTGGTGCACGACGCGCTCCACGGAGACCAGGTTTCTTTCGTTCTTTAACACGAGCATCTCGTGTTAGGAAACGGCCTGTTTTCAAAGTTGCTCGAAATTCAGGGTTGAAATCTACGAGACCTCGGGCAATACCCAGACGGATAGCGTCAGCTTGTCCGTGAATACCACCACCCTTTACACTTACTGTAATGTCGAACATTTCGCGAGTTCCAGTAAGTACTAGTGGTGCAACAAGTGCCTGTTGCAGAATTGACACAGGAATATGTACCTGGAAATCACGATCGTTGACAGTGATTTTTCCGGTACCACCCTGATGCAAACGCACACGAGCTGTAGCACTCTTTCGACGCCCAACAGATTCAATATATCTTGATGTTGTATCTGCCATATCTAGTTACTAACAGCTAAACGCTTCATGCGTTCAGTACGTTGTTTATTTTTAGGCAACATTCGTGAGACTGCGCGGCGGACAATGTCAGCCGGATCAGTTTCCCACACCTTCTTAAGCGGAGTCTCCTTAAGTCCTCCAGCATAACCAGAGTGACGGTAATAAGTAGACTGCTCAATCTTTTTACCGGTGATCACCATCTTTGAAGCGTTCAAAACCTGAACATTGTCACCTCCATCAATATTTGGAGTAAATGTAGGCTTGTGCTTTCCGATCAAAAGATGAACAGCTTCTGTAGCAATACGACCAGGCGCTTTTCCAGTTGCATCAATAGTATGAATGTCGCGTTGAATGGATTTCATATTAAACAAGTTCGATTTGAACCATATCAGCACCGTCATTCTTTCGAGGGCCGATTTTTACAATACGTGTGTATCCCCCAGGTCTATTTGCATAACGTGGTCCAAGTACATCAAGAATCTTTTCAACAGCATGTGCTGTGTAAAAAAACTTCATCAACTTACGTCGTGATGCAAGAGTTGGTGTCTTACCAGTGGTAATAGCACGCTCAACAAAAGGCTTGACTGCCTTAGCTTTCGCTACGGTTGTCTGCACTTTTTCATGCAAAACAATACTCGCTGCGAGATTGCGAAGCAAGGCTTCACGAGAAGCTTTTGGACGACCTAGGATTTTTCCCTTTTTTCGGTGACGCATACGTTATTCAACAGTTGGTTGTATTTCTTCAGATACTTCATTGCCTAATTCAGCTGTATCAGCCGGACTTTGCAACATAAGTTTGAAATAGTCAATAAGGATCTTTGCAGACTCGTTTACCGCCGCTTCAGGCGTAACCGTACCATCTGTTTCAATGGTCATGATTAGCTTGTCGTAGTTAGTGATCTCACCAACACGCGTATCTTCTACACGGTACCCGACATTTCGGATTGGTGAGAATAGAGCGTCGATTCCGATCGTTCCAAGATCATGAACCTCATTTGTTCGCTCTTCAGTAGCACTGTAACCGCGACCCTTTCTAACAGTAATCTCCATCTCAAATGTTGCACTGTCGCTTGTGACGTTTGCAATCAAGAGTTCAGGATTTACGATTTCGACATCAGCATTGGGCTCAATGTCTGCTGCTGTAACCTTTTTGATTCCAGTAGATGAAATCTTGAGGATTACGGGCTCATCTGAAAACACTTTCATTCTGAGCGACTTGAGGTTCAAAATGATCTCAAGTGCATCTTCTTTAACGTTTTCAATTGCTTGGAACTCATGGCTCACCCCCTGAATTTTTACTGCGGTAACCGCAGCTCCAGGCAACGATGAAAGGAGGACGCGACGAAGCGCGTTACCAAGCGTTGTTCCATATCCATGGAAACACGGCTCAACAACCAAGATACCCTCGTTAGGGCGCTCGGACTCCTCAAATCGGATTGATGATGGAAGAAGAATGTTCTCCATACGTACTCGTTTTGATAATTATCGAGAGTAGAACTCCACGATGAATGTTGGATCAAATGGCTGGTCTAGATCGTCACCCTCTGGGATGGATGTAACCTTTCCAGTTAAAACTTTTTCATCACGTGAAACCCACTTCGGCATCGGGTTGAGTTTCATGGTTTCTGCAATCTGTTTGACCAATCCTGTACTCTTCTTTGACTCACGGAAGCTGATAACATCTCCGATTGTCATTTTGTAAGAAGGGATGTCGACTGGCTTGTCGTTTACAAGGAAGAAGCGGTGTCCGACCATCTGACGTGATTGACGACGTGTCTTTGCGAATCCGAGTCGATAAACAACATTGTCAAGACGTAATTCAAGCTGTCGTACGAGCACCTCTGACGTGTTGTCAGGATGTCGTGAAGCTTTGTCAAAGTAATTACGGAACTGTTTCTCCATTATCCCATAAATTGCTTTCGCCTTCTGCTTCTCAAGAAGCTGTTCAGCATACGCAGAAAGACGCGGGCGTCGACGAGCGTACTTCGGCCCGTGAATTCCCGGTGGGTATGGACGACGACGTACGTAATGCTCTTTTCCGATAGCAATACCGAGTCGACGTGATAGTTTTACAATTGGCGTTCGATTCTTTGCCATAGGTTAAATGCGACGAGGCTTACGTGGACGACATCCATTATGTGGAAGTGGTGTGGTGTCCTTTAGTGATAGAACATGGAATCCATTCGCGTTTAGTGCGCGAACTGCGGAGTCACGCCCTGAACCAACACCTTTGACGAATACGTTCAACTCTTTAAGGCCAGTTTCTTTTACGCTCTCAGCCGCTGTTCGCACAATAATGCTTGCAGCATATGGAGTAGACTTCTTTGGTCCTTTGAAGCCACAGTTTCCTGCGCTTGACCATCCAAGTGTGTTTCCATTGAGATCTGTAAGAGTAACGATGGTGTTGTTATAGGTTGCTTGAATATAAGCGCACCCTTGAGACACCTGTCGTACTGCCTTTTTCTTTTTAGATCGTGATTTTGTCTTTGCAGCCATAAATAATTTACTATGTCTTGGTCAAAGCTCGTCGTCCGCTTCCTGTAGTTCTTCGGACGTTTCCACGAACTGTTCGAGAGTTCGTTTTAGTTCGCTGCCCACGCACCGGTAGGTGCTTTGCATGACGCAAGCCACGGTAGGCATTGATTTCGCGTAGTCGCTTAATGTTTGAGAGCTTGTCGCGACGAAGATCACCTTCGAGACGATAGTTTTTCTCTAAAAATTCACGAATCTTATTGACTTGGCCATCAGCGAGATCCTGCACACGTGTGCTCTCGTCGATACCTGCTTCTGCAAGCGTCTTTTTAGATCGAGAAAGTCCCACACCATGGATGTAGGTTAGCGCGATAACTACGCGCTTCTTTGTTGGAATATTTACTCCTGCAATTCGTGCCATATACTAACCTTGACGTTGCTTATGCTTAGGGGTTTTGCAAATAACGTGAACACGACCTTTGCGGCGGATCACTTTGCAGTCGCGACAGATTTTTTTTGCTGATGCTCTAACTTTCATAAATTCACAAACGCCACCGATTTATTGTCGATGACGCCTTTATCAATAACGATAGACGACACGGCCTTTAGTGATGTCATAAGGACTAATCTCTAGCTTGACGTCATCGCCAGGCAAGATTCGGATGCGAAACTTTCGCATTTTCCCCGATAGATGTCCTATGATCGTTTGACCGTTTTCGAGTGTGATCTTGAACTTTGCGGAAGGAAGAAGTTCTTCAACTGTCCCGCGCATTTCAATAAAATCTTTTGAACTATTACTCATAACCGACGAAATTCTAGCATCAGTTAGCCAAAAAAGCAATATTACTGAGCTGTTCTGAGGCGCCGCTATTGTACTGATGCACCCCCTCAGTGTCAAGGCGTTAGAAGTGGATAATATTAATGTCGTTTTTTGAACTTAAATTAGCGACTTTTTACTCAAGAACTGCTTTGATTCTTCTTATGCCCGCAGCAACTGATGTCTCTTTTTTTAATTTGAATACACCAAGTGATGCTGTGTTTTCCACATGAGGCCCTCCACAGACCTCTTTACTAAAGTATATTCCTGCAACTTCGTCGCCAATGAAATATACCTTTATCTCACCACCAAGTTCCGAATATTTATCTTCAAACAACCCAATTGCTCCACGTGATTTTGCTTCTTCTAGTGACAAAATCTCATAATGAACTGAAAGGCCGAGTTGAATTTGTTCATTTATAATCTTTTCAACCTCACCCCTCTCTTCGTCTGTCATCTTTTCTTTGTGTGTGAAATCGAACCTTAGACGCTTTGGTGTGATATTTGAACCACGTTGCACCACATGATCACCTAATACCGTTTTGAGGGCCTGGTGAAGCATGTGAGTAGTTGTGTGTAGCCGCACCGTCTCTTCTGAATGATCAGCTAGTCCACCTGTAAATTTTTGGGAGGATCCAGCACGTGATAACTCTTGATGTTGCTCAAACTCCTTTGTGAACACTTCTCGATCGACATCCTGCCCCTTCTCCTTTGCCATCTCTTCTGTGAGCTCGAGTGGAAAACCATATGTTGAGTAGAGAATGAATGCATCATTTCCAGTGATGGCCCCACTGTTCGAAAACATTTTTTCAAACTCACGTTCTCCTTTTTGAAGAGTCTTACTAAACTTTTCCTCCTCCTGTGAAAGCTCGTTGATTATCTGATCTCGACTTTCTTCCAAACTAGGGTATGCGCTTTTAAATTCATCGATCACAACAGATGCGATCTCAGATGAGAACCCCTGTTCCATGTTTAATCTTCGCCCAAAACGAATCGCTCGACGAATCAGTCTGCGCGTAAAATATCCTTGATCTTTATTTGAAGGAACAACACCATCAGCAATCAAGAAAGTAGCAGCGCATAAGTGATCCATGATTACACGAAATGAAGCGGTTAATTCTTCGCTTTCACCATATGTACCATTCGATGATGCTTGCACTCGTTCTTTCACCCCCTTAAACGAAGGGAGGTTAAAGAGATCAGGATCATTCTGAGCTGCCGCAGCGATTCTAGATAATCCACCGCCGAAATCTACATTCTTGTTAGGGAGTGGTTTGAATCCATCTTCTGTCTTGATGTACTCCATGAAAACGTTATTCGCAATCTCCAAGAACCGACCGCAATCACAGTTAACGTGACATGGATTATTCTTAAATACAGATCTCTCATGTAACCCTAGTTCTTTCCCAAAATCCCAAAACATTTCGCTATCTGGACCTCCCGGCTCACCCACTGGCATATTTGCAGGCAAACCATGTCGGGACCACCAATTCTTTGTCTCATCGTAATAAAAAATTCTTCCATCCTGCATTCCATCACGCTCTGAAAAATCGAGATCCTTTGCATCAATCCCCACACTCTTATAAACACTCTTCCAAAGCTCGACGGACTCCACATCTCGATCAATACCCAATTCATGATTTCCTCGAAAGACGGTTATATATAAATTCTTTGGATCCAGACCAATCTCTTTTGTTAAGAATTCAAAAATCCACGGGATTTGTTCTTTTTTGAAATAATCACCCAGAGACCAGTTTCCTAACATTTCAAAAAAAGTCGTGTGCCTATTATCCCCCACCTCTTCGATATCCTGCGCTCTAAAGCACTTTTGTGAGTCAGTTATGCGCTTTCCTTCTGGATGAGGTTCACCAAGCAAGAATGGGACCATTGGTTGCATTCCAGAGCCTGTAAATAGGGTTGTTGGATCGTTTGTTGGAATCAATGACGACGAAGCTACGATGCTGTGTCCTTTTGATTCAAAGAACGCTAGGTATTTGTCTCGAATTTCGTGGATAGTCATAACGGGATTATTCTATGAAAATGACTTGATTACGTCTAGTTCTGCCCTGCACCTGTAGAAAGCGTTTCTCCTGGAGCTGCCTTCTTCAACAAACGCCTCTTGATTGCTGATAGAAATAGTACTTGCTCACGACTCTTGAGTAAATGAAGGACGACTATGTATGCAGCAATTCCGATCCCTCCAGCAATAAATCCTTGCAAAAACACCCCAACAAAAGTATCAAGCTTTAGCACAGAAACGACAACAGGTTTTAAAAACTGCATTATGACCGCACAGACAAAAGTTGCTGCAAGCATCTTCATAAGCGACTGCGTGATTCTTGATTCATCCAATGTGCCAAGTCGTTGCCTAAGAGGAATCCATAGCAACAGCGCATTTACCAAGCTTGCCAAAGAGTAAGCCATTCCCAAACCAATAACGCCAAAATTTTCGATAAACAAGAATGCACTGATAATCCCAACTAATGCACCAACAAGTGCTGCCATTAGAGGTGTGATTGTGTCGTGAAGAGCAAAGTAACCTCGAGCAAGAACGAACACTAGTGCCTGAGGAATAAATGTAATTGCAAAAAATGCGAGCGTATCTGCTGTTGCAATTGTTGCACTCCAATCGAACTCACCAGCTCCCACAACCACACGAACGATCTGTGCACGCATTACCAAAAACAGAACGCTCATTGGCAACAACAAGTAGAGCATCTGTCGAATCGTTGAGGACAACGTTGAAACGAAGCGTTGCATGTCATCATCTTTTGCAAAGCGAGATAAGGATGGGAATACAGCAATGGCGTACGACACACCAATCACTCCAACAGCAAAGAACTGAATGTTGTAGGCAAACTGAAATACCGTGAGAGATCCAACGACAAGCGTTGAGGCTAAGACCGCCAGAACAAGGAACAAAATCTGTGACGTGGCAATCCCCAACAAGCGCGGACCGGTTAACCTGAGTAACTCTTTTGTGTCTCGATCTTTAAGTGAAAATCTAAACGAATAGCTGTATCCCAATTTTCGTGCGCCAACCACTTGAACAACTAGATGCAAGAATGCACCGAATACGACCCCCCACGCCAAACCAATTGGCCCCATCCAATCAACAAATACTAATGCTCCGATAATGATTCCGATGTTATAGAAGATTGGAGCTAGAGAATACAGGAAGAATCGTCGCAAACTCTGAAGCACAGAACCGAATACCATTGAAGCAGTAAGCAAGACTTGTGCGATAATCATTACTCGCATGAACAGTGCAACTGATGCTTGTTTTGAAGCGATGAACCCTGGTGCGATTACTGAAGCAAGTGGATTTGCAAAGATAAATATAAATAGAGCAGTGATAATCATCGCAAACCCAAGCACGTGAAGAATGTTGTTTGTAAACTGCCAGGCTTTCTTTTGACTAATTCCCCCCTCGTTATATTTGATAAAAATCGGTATAAAGCTTGCAGACAGTGCACCTACCACAATCAGACTAAACAAAAAATCCGGCACTTTAAATGCCGCATAGTACACATCGAGCGCATCTCCAGCCCCAAACGTTCCAGCAAGAATCCTATCGCGGACCAACCCAACAATACGACTCACAAACGAAAGGACGCCCACAATCGTTGCGGCGCCGACAATCGTCTTTGATTCTTTTATAAACAGTCTAATCATCTCCTTCGTCTTGTACTCTTATTTTTCGAGATCGTCGAACTGCTGGTTTTGCAGC
Source organism: Candidatus Uhrbacteria bacterium (assembly GCA_018700535.1). GTDB lineage: Bacteria > Patescibacteriota > Patescibacteriia > UBA9934 > GWF2-40-263 > UM-FILTER-50-9. The sequence goes on from JABITQ010000080.1 coordinate 21,698, forward strand.
ATCTCCCTCCCCATCAAGCGCCTGGGAAATTTTTGAATGTTGTTTCTGCTGCATGGTGATTGAAACAATAAACCCAATACCAATCAACATAAGCAACATCAACGTTGCAACACTCATAAGCACAAGCCTGTTCCCCAACGAGAAAAATGGTACGTAAACGACCACTGATTCTTCGACAGTTTCGCCCTGGCTATTTGTTGAAAGAAGAGAGACTTCAAACTTACCCGTTTCGGAATACGCATGTTCAACAGAATTTTTGGATGAGGTAACACCGTCACCAAAGCTCCACTGGTACTGAATTCCTGCTGACGCAGGATTTAAAACTTCAAAGGTATACGTGTTCCAACGGTTGCGATCAAAACGGAACACTGCGTTTGGTGAGAAAAACGAATTGACCACCACCACATCCCCAACAGGCTCTTCCGCAATTTCTTCTTCATCCTCAACACCTGACTCAGATCCGGTACTTACCACTTCTGCCAACTCTGTAAAGAACGTATCAATAATAGATGGTTCCGGAGTCGCCTCTTCGACAACTACTTCGTCAACAATCTGCTCAATCGGCTCGACGATTACCTCCGGCTCTGGCTCGATGACTAACTCTGGTTCAGGCTCAATCTCCGTACGTGTTGGATCATTTGGGTATGCATCATCAGCATCGTTTACACCGTCACCATCTGTGTCTGCCGAACTTGTGCTTGTCCCAAGTTCGTTCTCGACACTATCTGACAACCCATCGTTATCATCGTCGTCATCACACGAATCTCCCTGACTATCCCCGTCGTGATTTGTTTGATCTGAGTTGCTTACACTAGGGCAATTATCTACATCATTGCTAACCCCATCGCGATCATCATCAAGAATCGGTTCAAAGTATTGCGTGATTGCAACGTTATTTGCCAGATGTAAATCCTCAGGACTTGTCCCGCGAATCGTTGCTTGGAGATTAAAATTACTGGACGGTACTACAAAATCGACATAAATCTCTTCTGGTCGTCCTTCAGCTAGCAAGGAAATAACTTGCGAATCTCCCAGCAACACGGACCCCTGATAAAACGTCACATACCCAGAGACGTCTTCCGTCCCAACATTCGTCACGGTTCCATAAATACGGACCGTGTCCCCTGCCACCAATATCTCTTCAGATAAATAAATGTCTTCATTGAGAATTTGAAGATCTGCTGCAGCGTGTGTCACGCTTGGCAACAAGAGTAGTGCAAATATGATTGCTAGTCTTTTCATAGAAGAGTGACGTGATCGCCAGTTTGTAACCAATATTCAGCTGCCTCATCTTTTGTTAAATGAAACTCTGTTGCATACGTAGGGTGAATGCGCACGATGACGTTGTTAAGCTGCTCGCCAGACTGTGTGGCGACACTGATGACATCAAGGTGTGCGAGCTGAAGTTTTTCAGCATCTGACTGCGAGCAATGCAAATGTCTCGCAGCAATAATTGTAGATGATTTTGCCTTCACCTCACCATGCGGTGTCCGCAAAATGCATGAGCCTGCTCGAGAAAGATCTCCTGACATCCTTGCTGGGACATCTAGCCCGATCGCAAACGCATCGCTCGCCGAGAGCTCTACCTGTGTCTGTGTCCGCTCTGGACCCAGAATGCGCACACGATCAAACGTCCCCTTCAATCCAATTATACTCACAGACTCGGTCGATAAAAACTGGCCCTTGTGCGCAATCGAACGCTCAGGTGTCAGTGCGCCACCAAATAATGTCACTGCATCCTCTTCTGACAAATGAACATGACGGTGCTGTGTGACAACAGGAATCTTCATATTTACTTTCTTGGCCGTCTTACAACAGCAATGACAAGCACAAGCATACCAACAAAACCAAGTAGGTAGAACATTGAAACGACCTCAGGGTTTGCAGAGAACGGCAACCAATCTACGTTCATTCCGTAAAAACCAGCAATCAGCGTTGGGACCATAAGCGCAGCAGAGACAATCGTCAGCAATGTAACGATCTCATTCGTCTTGTGCGAAAGCAGCGCCTCGTTTACATCAAACAATCCATCGATAATCAATTTTAGGTTGTCGGATGTAAGCCAGATTGTATCGAGCACGTCATGTAAGTCATCGAAATAAACGAGGGTATCTTCTGAAATAAATGATCGTTTGGTATTCGATAGACTTGTAAGCATGTTTCGTTGAGGGTCAACAATATGGCGCAAAAACAAGATGTTTCTGCGTGCATGCGCCAAATCAACCGTGATTCGCTTTTCATGATGAGACTCAATCGCCTCCTCGATGCGCGTTACTTCCTGCGTCAGTTTTGCAGCAATAGACAAAGAGTCCCTAAACGATGCCATAAGCAATCGGTAAAGAAGATGTGATGTTCCTTTTGAAAGTAGTGAGTTTCGAAATTTTGTCCCTGTGTCGATTCTATGAAAAAAACTATTGAGTGATTCGATTGGTGAACGCGTTAACGTAACAATTTCGTCTTTAGATAAAAAGACGTATAGCTCATCACCATAGACGTGCCCTGTCTCTTGATGAATAGTCGGAACATGAAACACAAAGAAGATATAATGCTTGTATACATCCATCTTTGAAATTGGCGTCTCAGATCGAATATCTTCGTAGTCGAGATGGTGAAATTTGAACTGCTGTTGCAACTGGTCTAAATCCCCCTCACTAATCTGATCGAAATGATGCCAAGTGAGATCTTTTGCTGTGATCTTATTGGTACCCATGTAATTATGCTTGTTCTTTTTCTTTCTTATTATGACCGAATGTATAACGAAAGCGGTTGTGTCTAATTGGACCGATCAGTGCAAGATGCAATTCAGCAAGCATGAACTTGATCGCGATGTTTGCGCGCCCGTCTCGTGACATGCGCCGGACGGAGACTGGAATCTTCGTTCTTTTCAAAATACCGAACCTGCCATGACGTGCAGCTCGTCTTGCATAGTCATGATCCTCACAAAATGTAATCGATTCATCAAAACCGTGAATCTGCTCGTGCAGACTTTTTTCTACAAACAAACAGAACCCGGGTGCATGAGGAAAAAGTGCACCCCATGCGCGTGCATACTTATTATAAATTGCATGTAACACATGATCGATCTTCTTTTCAGAGAGCGGGAACACATCACATGTAGCAATCGACAATCCTCTTTCTTTCATTTCTTTAAGAGCTTTCTCTAGAAACGCTTCGTCTAACAGATTCACATCTGCGTCTAAAAAAAGAATGAGGTTTGTGCTTGCATGCTGCACTCCCCTGTTGCGCGCCAAAGAGACAGGTCCTCCGTCGATCACCGTCGCCCCAAAGGACAACGCAATCTCTCGAGTTTTATCTGTCGAGCCCGCATCGGCAACAATCAACTCTGCAGGTTGTAGAGTTTGATTCTTAATCGATTCTAAAAGAGTCGCAAGGAGCTCCTCCTCGTTCAGTGTGGGAATCACGATTGTTAACATGGATCTATTTTATCGCTTCTGAATCGGATCAGCAACCTTGCTTATCGGGATAAAGTACGCTAGTGTGCTCGCGCTATGACAACACTTTGCCCAAACAAAGAAGTATGTGGATCATGTTCTTGGTCACATATTCCTTACGAGAAACAACTTAAGCAGAAGCTCTCTGATATTAATGGGTCTTTTGCGATCAAAAAGGTTGATCTTTCGGTTGGTCAGATTGTTCCCTCCCCCGTCACATCTCATTACCGAAACCGTATGGATTTCGTGATTGATTTTGAAGGGCGTGTGGGAATGCGCATGAAGGGCAAGTGGTGGAAAGTGATCGATGATCACACATGTTTTATCTCTGACGAAAAAATTGAAGCTTTGTTCAAAAAGATTCGATTGTGGACACAGACAGCTGAGCTATCATTCTTCGATCGAAAAGCTCACACAGGACTCTTGCGCTACGCAGTCATTCGCGTCACACAAAAGGGCGAGAGCATGATCAACATTGTTACAAGCTCTGCGAACGAGGAGGAGGCACCTAAGGTGCGCGCAGCGCTTAAGGCTTTGAACGATCAAACAAACCCCACAACACTCATCTGGTCACAGAACAACACAACTGGTGACGTAAGCTACGGTCAGACTCTTGAGACCATTGCTGGCCCTGGAGTGATCGAGGAAGTCATTGGTGGACATCGGTTCCGCATTAGCACAAATGCTTTTTTCCAAACCAACTCCCACGGTGCAGAACATTTGTTAAACGCTGTAGACGAGTTTTGTGGAGATCTTACTGACAAGACCTTGCTCGACCTCTACTGTGGCTCAGGATTCTTCTCAGTCGCACTCGCATCTCGTGCAAAAAAGACAATTGGTGTCGAGATGGTCGCAGACGCAATTCGCGACGCACGTATTAACGCAGAGCTTAATGATGTTGAAGTAGAGTTTCATGACGTGAAGACCGAGGAATTCGATTGGAAGACTCTTGGTGCAGATATCGTCATCTTAGACCCACCGCGGTCAGGAATGCACGACAAGGCACTCAAGGACGTTATGGACGCTGCGCCAGAGACAATCATCTATGTCTCATGTAATCCCAAAAACTTTGCGCGCGAAATGGTAGAATTAGAAAAGATTTATGACGTTGTCGAAATGCGTGCCATCGACATGTTCCCGCACACTCCCCATGTAGAGCTCGTATCTAAACTCATCAAACGATAATATGCATTCAGGATTCGCTGTCATCATTGGACGATCAAACGTGGGTAAATCCACGCTCATGAATACAATCGTGGGTTCAAAGATCGCCATTACAACACCAAAGCCGCAAACAACCCGTTTGCCAATTCAGGGCATTCTCACACGTGAGGATAGCCAGATTATTTTTGTGGACACACCTGGTGTTCTCAAGGGTGCAAAGGATGTTTTGTCAAAACGACTCGCTGCGTCTGTTAAATCATCTTTGCAAGAAGTTGATGTCGTTGTTTATGTCGTTGACCCGACACGAGACATTGGTGACGAAGAACGTTCTGTGATGCTTATGATCGAAGCGCTCGACAAGCCAAAGATCCTTGTCATTAACAAAATCGACCTGCAGGACAAACCGTTTATTGATTTCTACAGAGACCTTGCTGAAAATTACACGGAGGTAATCGAAGTGTCTGCGCTCCGTGGAACTCATGTGCAGTCGCTCATCAATGCGATTCGAGAGCATCTCCCTGAGGGTGAACAGTATTACCCAGAGGGACAACTCACAAACATGCCGAACAAGTTTTGGCTCGCTGAGTTGATTCGTGAAAAACTATTCCTCCGTTTGCGACAAGAGCTTCCTTACACCACACACGTCGAGGTTACGGAAAGTGAAAAGCGTGAGAACGGAATTATCTACATTCAAGCAACCGTGTTCACTACGACAGATCGATACAAACGAATGATCATCGGTAGTGGCGGACAAGGAATCAAAGAGATTGGCCAGTCAACAAGAAAAGAGCTCGAGCTCGTGATGGAAAACAAAGTTTTCCTCGACCTCACTGTAGAAGTCGACCCACATTGGATGCAACGATTCGAGTAATAAAAAAACTCCACTGATCAATTGATTGGTGGAGTTTTTACTATGTCATGTAGGGAACCTAAGACCCTACATGTAGGGTCTTAGGTTCCCTACATGTGAAAATCAAAAATGCACATCGGATGTGCATTTTTTTGCTGGATTATGATTATTTGTTGTTGATCTGATAAATCTCGTACCCACCAAACCCGTCTACAAACCCTGATGGTGTAATAGCATCAAGCGTTCCTTGGGCAAGTGGTGTTAAAAGAACTTCTAACAAAATCGGATTCATTGGGTTCGCCAAGAATGTAAACGATCCGAACGAATTACGCGCTTCAATTGTCCTAACCTTTGTGCGCACATCATTCACCAGCAGCTCATACTCTCCCCAATCCCCCCGTGCGGTAATGGTTGTCACAGAATCTTCCTCGGGCTCCTTTGTATCTTCAACCTCCTCTACCTCTCCAAGCAAGCCTGGGACAAAACCGTTCACCTTATCGATGAACGCTTGCACCTGCTCACTAAGCTCCTCTGCGCGCATGAGAGACTCATCAAAGAGCCCTAAACTCATTTCCGTCTGTCGTGTTCCTGATAGCTCTTCATATTGCTTGGTAGACAACCAAACGATTGAGGAATTCTTATCAACTCCCCCCTCGCCCTCAGGCCAATAATCAGGGAGCGTGAAGCTATGTGCATCTGCCATTGATTCTGATCGGAGCGACCCAGCAACGACTGTTTCTTCAAATTCTGTTTTTGGACGTTCTGGAATTACTTCACCAATTGGAGTCTCGGCATATTCCACTTCATACGTGTTACGTAACAACACAGACGCTTCTGTCTCCAACTTGGTTGTCATCGTCCAAGATAACTTCACAGACTCATCTGGAGTCCACGCATCAATTTGCACTACGCGTTCTGTTGCGTCCCCACCGAGTAAGTTTACAAGTTCACCTCCAAGCCCTAACACCGTTGGGCGCAATACAAACGTGTCTCCCAAATCAAAAGAAAGCGACATCGCCGCTTTCTCCGGATTCATCTCTGACAACACTGGCACCTCACAACCTACCCCAACAAGCAAAAGGCTCGCGAGGAGCAAGGGTGCAAATGTGCCAATGTTTGTTTTCATAGATTACGAAAGTTTTTCTCCTGCAGCCCACTTACGGATATTCTCTTCTGTAGTTCCACCACAAATCCACTGTTCTGATTCTTCATTGATAAAGAAAGGAACTCCTCCGCACTTTCCACTATCTAACCCTTCCTGTTTTTTTGCGTTTTCCTCGTTATGCCAAGTTTCTAGCTTTTCGATCTTAATCCCTTCTGCAATTAGCTTATCCACAATTGGGAGCATGTCGTGACAGTGCGGGCATTCTTCTCCGTAAAAAAAGTTCAGCATAATTGGTCTTAATTATAAGTTCTGATAGAATTCTACCATGCTTAATAAAGTCCTTACAGCCCTATTGCTCATATCGATTTATGGACTCCTCGTCCTGTTCCGTTTTGATACCCCACCGACGCTAGACGTCCTCGTTCGAGATATTGAGGGGCAGAGCACTTACACTGCTGGTTATGAACCTTCGCGTGGTGAGATTGTGGCAACAAGTCAAGAATGGCTCTCGATTACTTTTGGAGATGTTCAGGTTTTCCTCGATTCCAATACATCGATTAAGTTAGAGGGCCTTGCAGAGGATGGCCCGACAATTAGACTCCTAAGAGGTCGCCTGCAAGCAACAGCAGATCGCACGCCAATTTGGATTACAACAAACACGAGTGAGAATACTGTCTTCAGTGGCACTGCAACATTTATCAACTATGACTTTTTAGAAACCGTTCACGTTGTTCCAGTCGACGGCTCGGTTCAGACACACATCAAAGCAACTGGAGATTACATGCTGCTCCCAGTTCCAATCGCAATCACCGAAGGCTACGAACCGAGCTATGAAACGATCGAG
>JABITQ010000007.1 GCA_018700535.1 Candidatus Uhrbacteria bacterium
GGAGCATGGTGAACATCTATCATCCTCAGATCTGCGCTTTAGCGTCAGATTCCCGGATCGTCTAATGGCAGGACACCTGGTTTTGGTCCAGGCAATCATGGTTCGAATCCCTGTCCGGGAACCAAAGCAAAACACTCGCTGAAAAGCGAGTGTTTTGCTTTGTGTAGAATTTTCTAAGAAACAAAAAACCGCACCCCGAGAGTGAAACGCACGAGGTGCGGTTCTTTTGGGATGCGGCGAGCTACCTTATACGCATTGTCATGTGCCGCTGGAATTGTGCCGTCAGATTGAGCAAGGCACTACGCTCACCACCGAACCTTCCTGAGTTGCGCTCACCACCACACGCTGCGAGCATGAAGCGGATGTCTTGTTCCATATCCCCGTTTGAAACAGAGGGGCATGGATCTTGACCTGCCACGAAACGCTCAGCGTGTCCCCATTCGAAGGAGAGGCTCATGCGCTCCTCCCCACTTTGAGCACGCGCCAACACGATAAGTTCGTACAGCGGCCGGATGGCGTTCATTGCACCCGCCTCCGAGATGATCGCCCACCACTTTTGCTTCACAAAGAGTCCGGAGAGATTCTGCAACCTCACATGGGTCTCGTCAACGACACGAAGACCTTGTCCTGTCGGCCTCCAAGTGAGGTGATCTATTCGAAGGAGCTTGTACGCTCTCCCGAGACATTGCTGGACGTTTCGCAAATGTTTCCCGTCCATCCCTTTGATATGATGGACACTGGGATGAACATCTGATGAACGACTGTAGAAGTCGACGAGTGCGAACAGCGTCTCCTTGTTTTCTGTCCGCATGGATCCACCACCCTGAGGCACGGATCCAATCATTGGACAGATGTGATGTGCAAGCGTTCTTCGAGCCATGTTGCGCACACTGACGTCATCACACACAAGCCCTGGATCGGACATGCCGACTTCCGTGAGAAAGGTGACAATGACTTGCCGCAGGTCTGCGCCTCTCTGCCTGTTTTGTCGCGCCTCGTGACCTACCATCATGGGAATACTCTGAATGATCCCCCGAGCAGCCGACACAGAAGTCTCAGGCTCTGAAAATTCGCGCAGCAATTTACTCAACCGCTCCGCGCCGTCATTGCCGCTTGCTCCTGACACATTCCGCCTTTTGTGGGGAGTGCGCCATGCCGCTCCTCGCAGAACCTCTTCAAGTATCGAATTCATGCTTTCTCCTTCATCGCAGCACATTCATACGTGCTACATAGGTGCATTCCAGTGCCGCCCAAACCATTCGGACAACAAGGGATAATAGTGCAGACGTGGAGAATTGTCAATACAAAAAGGCCGCCCACCGAGGTGAGTCGATGAACGACTCAGCACCTCAGGGGCGGCGTGATTTTTTTAGTTCCGTGAAAGCATCACGGATGAGCTGCGGAACAACTTCTCGCAACCATGTATCGGATCTCCTCAAGACTCGATGAATCCGATTCATAAGGTACCCGACACTCCCTCAGACGAATGCGATGTTCGATAACTGCATCACCCAAGATTTCCTCAAAAGGAATGCCGACCGTAGTCCGAGCCAAACGATAAACCCCGCGACAGAAGATATGGGAATTGAATTCCCCTCCATCCACCATCAAGACCAGGCTATCAAGAAGCTCGCACTCTTCAGCACCCCAAGCTCTGCGCGAAAGAGCTCGAAGCCACCTTACAAGTAGCATCACCGAAATTGAATTCTGCCCATCTGACCGGCTATCCGTGATCTGGATCTCATGATTGAGCGTACTGTAGCGAACCTGCCCATTGAAGATACCGTCCACAATCAGCTGCTGACCAGTCATATCAAACGACCAACGCGCTTTTCGAATCCGTGCCTCTCTCTTGATCTTCCCGTCGCTACCAGTGGAGCAATCTTGATCGCAAAAGGGATACACCCACCGATCTGCCCAGTGTGGGCCCCAGTGACCATCCACCGAACAATCGATCACGAGGTGTGCCTTTTCTCTCACAGCCGCCTCAGCAACCGCTTGGCGAGCGAGTACGAATCGATACGCGTAGTGACGATCTCCTCCGAGAGTGCCCCTCTTCGACTCATCCCAAGATCCATGCACAAGGCGCAGGTCCTTTTTGTGAATCCCGAGAGAACTCTCTACGAGAGCGACATCATCACGTTCTTCTTCAGTCGCAGGGTAATGCGACACCATCTTGATGATGTCGCCATCATGCGTGATGATTCGCATGTCACCAAACAAGCTACCGTCGTCCTCGTAAGGACGAATGGAATCTTCTGCTGTTCCACGAGTGTCGCTCATTGTGACGTATCCAAGAACGATCACCCATCCTTCGGGGATCACCTGAAGATACTCATTTGGAAGCCTAGATCCAGACCTGAGCTTTGTGCCCATATGATGGAACAGATATGCAGAGGCAAAATTATTGATATTTGCACACATTGCATCCAGACGTTTGAATGTACGTTTTTTCACGTTGGGCCCCTACGGGGTTAGTGTTGTTGCAGCGGCCGCAATTGGCTAATGCTGGTCTCAGAGAGACGATGCAACATAGCTGTAAATATGGTTATTGTCAAGCATATACACCCATTTATGAAAGCGATTTCGATTCGACCCATAGCACGAGGGGGCTGACAAAAAGCCCAAAATAACGTATTCTCCTGCTCTTGACCACCGCACGACGAAGAGGTGGCAAGGACCGGACACTTGGAGCCCATCGTGGGCATAAAAGACACCGGTTGTGCAAGTAAAAATCAAGGTGCAGTTCAAACCTTGGTGAGATCGGATACTTTGTCAGCTCTTTCATTGCCCCGTCCAAATCGGTTGGATTGGGTCAGCGACTGCGCTGATTCGACGGACTTCCTGGACTCTGCCCCCATTGGATCTCGCTGACGAGACGGAGCGTTCCCTCACAGGACCGTTATCGTACTCGCACGAGTCACGCACGGCAGCATGCCTTGGCGCTCGAAAGATACCCTTCGCCGGTCTGCGACGGATCTGAGGCATAGCGCGTCCAAACAGAGAACGATTACAAAGAGAAACAGTCACGGGGTACGAAACCCCACTTGGAGACAAACTACGCTACGAAATGACCCCCCTTCTCGATTCGTCGAGGAGGGGGTCTGTTCTTTTTTACAAAACAATCGCTATCATTTTCAAAACAAAAGACGACCTCATAAGAGATCGTCGCGTACGTTGGGTAACAAGAGTGTCCTCACCACCTTCAAGCCACCTTTGGATCAAAGCACAGATTCGCATCTGGTGAATTGTCGTCCTGGCGCCAGGGGTTGAACTGCCACCGTTTGCCATAAAGAACATCGAGAGCAGTGAGTTGTTTGTTGTGAAGCTCTATCGCCTTCTGATAATGATGATCTTTTGCGATCGTCACCAAGTGATAAATGTTGGCTGCATACAAACCCGATGAATCAAGTTTTAATTCCTCAGCGATTTCATCACCTACAATCCAATACAGATCTTTTTCACTCTCCTCCAGCCGTCGAATTCTCTCCAAGCGAAGCCAGAGCGCTTCACCGTCGCGCAAGAGACCTCGTCCACCGGGGCTCAAACTAAGCTTGTGAGCGTAGACGAGACTAAAGTGACTCACGTCTTTGCGAACCCAAATTCCTACAACAGCAAAGATCCCCGCAATAGTCATAAAGACCGCTTCGAAGATGATCTTCAAAAACTGATCGAGATGAGGCAAAGCCATCAATCCCCATACAGCCACCGCCATAACAACTCCTCCGACAACAAAGCAGAGCACTGAGATGATTCGATTCCTTAAGATCTTGGACTCGATATACTCCATCTCACCACTGCGGTAGAAAGGCGCATACGAAGATTTTGTCATGATGTCTCCACTGTTTGAAAGAACTATGAGCATTTGATCAAGATTGTTGTGATATGTCAACAAATGACACTCAAAACAAAAGACGACCTCGTAAGAGATCGTCGCGTAACTAGACTGCGAGAACTTCCTCGTAGGCCAACCACGTATTAGTCGACCAACGATTGTTCCATTTGTGCAGTGGAGCGAACAATGCACGCTGCCTGTCAAAGAGTGCTTGCTCTTCATCAAAGAGGTCGGCCAAGCTTTGCAAAACATCACCGTAAAGCACACACTCCTGAAGATTCGTTCCGTGTCGCTCGCCAATCTGATTCAGTGCAGCCAACTCACTCATAAGTGAATGACGGCGTTTCTCAAGGTCATCACCCTGAATCAAGAGCTCAATTCCCTTCTCTGTCTTTGCCCAACGAAGGAATGTTCGATCGGTCCTGAACCAATTGCGAATTTTCAAAACACAGAAGGCGACCGTAACCGCAGCAAGGACCAAAAAGGTTGCTCCTTGAAACAGATCCTCCACCTCTGTGAACCAAACCTTGATTGAGACTCCCACCAAAACGATTCCACAGAGCAAGTCTGCAATGTTCGTTTGCTTGGCAGCGATTTCAAGAGCACGTTTTTGCGTAAGGTAGCCAAAGTGACCTGGCTCTGCGCGATTAAGCATGTCGACTCCTGCGTTCTAATTCGTCATCCTGGGCTTCCTGCAGAAGCTTGCGCAAAGGATTCCTTTCCTTGTGGTCACCACAAAGGAGATCAATTGCAGAACATTGCCTCTGATGAAGATCATCGATCTCCTCGAAGATTACTTCTCTTTCAGCAATAATCGAAGTGTGCGTGTCATGCAGAACTATCTCCCCTAATTCCAATGACCCGCCGACTTCATTATTAATCAGACAAAAAGCTCGATGAAGCAATTGACGAGTTACCTCATCTTTTGCATCTTGCTCCATCGCCTTTTGCCTCAGACACTCAAGTCTCCCCCAAAGTTCACTCCCCTCCAACAAGAGCATCTGCCCTGCAGAAGACGAATCAAGTTTGATGACGTACCTGAAGCCACTGTCGGTAATTTTCTTTCTCTGAACCCACCCTTGAAACAAGGCAGCCAACACCAGTACAGCCACAGGAACAACCATCCATTGGGCTTCCCCCCATGCAGCATCCTCAACCCCCCATGTGACATACCTCACAATCCCCGCTAGCACGACAACAATTGCTAGAGCAAAGTACATCGCTGCAGCAAAATCCCTCTTCACAACCACAGAGGTCATCTCTGTAATTTGGCCCGAGCGATAAAACGGCTTATGTATGGCATTCACCATTATGTCTCCATTGTTTGAAAGAGCCGTCCGCATTTGAACAGAAATATTGCGAATTGTCAATGCATCTCGGTAACAATAAAGACCGTCCACCAAGCAGGTAAACGGTCCGTCGTGCCGAGAAGTTGGAATTTTTAATCGAGCCACACCTTGTCTCACTCAACGAAGAAATACGGCAACCAGAGCGATGCAAATCACCAATCCAATCACACTCAGTAGCACCTCCCATGCACTGAAGGCAAAAACCCAAGCCTCGAAAGCAAGAAACCAACTTTGATCTTCCTCACTCTTATCGTGTTTCTTAGACATACCCCTCCTAAATTGACAGTGATAAGTCTAACTAAAAGTTACTGTGAACACTGGAGCGTGTCAATAATCAAGGTGCACATGAGTCACACCTTGAATGTTTTTCAATATTTCCATAGACTCTATGTATGTGAGGTTTTGTACTAGTGGCAGACTTCTATCCGAAGAACACCACCGACACGGCTTTCTAGGCAGGTCGTCCGACAAAAGATTCACATGACTGTGGTCCCACTAAAACATGAAGTGCTGGCACACAAGATACGAAAACGATAAATACCAGCATAGTTTCGTGGAGACACGGAGGCGTAATCGGTTCCTAGATCTGATACGTACTCTTTGATACGGCCCTTGGTTTTACACCAGGGGTTTTTGCTTTCCAAAACAAAAACACCCTTCGACAAGCTCAGGGTGCTTTACATTGATATTTACAACGCGAGACTTTCTCGTGTTCGGATGGCGTCTGTGTCGATCCAATCATCGTCCTCTACGGTAATTGGACTTGTTGGTGATGTGAACTTGGTAAAGAAGGTTGGTGCGACGTCGACAACAAGCTTTGACCAGTCAGTTCCAAATAGTTCTATCGCTGTTTCCTCATCCGGAATCCAGCGAAGGATCGGTGCGTACAAATTGTCTGGGTTCTCTTCTAGATAGTACACAGCTGGGATTGATTGAATCTTCACAAGCACAGTACCTGCACGTGGAAGCATTAATCCTGTAAGGCGGTAGTCACCCATCACTTCTGGCTCAACGGTATCAACCGCGCTAAAGGTGTCTTCCCAAGTGAAGTAACTTGTTGAGTTGATGAAGACGCGACGTGTTCCATCTGGGAACAGTGCGTAGACTTCTGAGCCTTCAGTTGTTTTTACTAATGATTCGAAGACTGTTGAAGTTGAGGAAGATTCTGAACCCTCGTCGCCATCACTCGATGAACTGTCATCTGTGCTTGCGATGCTGATCGACGCTGTCTTGGAATAACTATTGTTATCACCATTTACTACCTTCAACTTAAGCGAGTTTCCGCCCTCATCTGTAGGAACACTCCATGTAAGTTCGTCGCTTGTTGTGTTGGCGATGAATGTGTAAGCGCTTGTAGATGAGAGTCTATAGTACACGTCTGAGCTATCAACATAACCATTGTCTGTCCAACTGATGTCGATTGAGTCACCGAGTGAGATAGAGCTAATAGATGCAGATGATCCTGACTGTGTGATCGTGAGCGTGTAGTACTGACCAGTAGGTACAGCAGAGGACAATGATGCGTCTGACGACCCGAGGGTAATTGATGTAAAGCTGAATGGGTTCGTACCTGAGATCATTCCAGCGAATGTGTTTGAAGACCCGTCAGAAGCCGTTGTGATAGTTACGGTGATCTCCTCAGCGCTCCCGTAGATTTTGTTTGAAGTTAGTGTAGCGACTGTATCACCCGATGACCACACTGTTGTGAATGTTCCACTATGCCCAGTAACACCAATTGAATCAGTAGCTGTGTTAATAGCCTCTGTAAAAGTTAGGACAATACTTGTATCACTGGCGACATCCTCCTCATTGGCTGTAGGTGTGGTCGAAATGATCATTGCTCCAGCACCATCAGTAAGGGTGATTGCTGACGCAAATGTCGCTGTGTTGTTTGTTCCGTCGTTTAGTCGGTTGCCAGCGTTTGTGTAAGAGACGGTTGGTGCAGTTGTGTGACCAGTCTCGTTTGAGTCTGCTGATACAGCAATTTGGATCTCAGATCCAGATGCACTCGCACCTGTGTCAGCGAGTGTTAGCTCGCTGCTTTCTGGGAAGCTCCAGTCGCCCGCAACGTAGCTATCGAGAGTGACAGCTTCGGTAAAGGTGACGTCTACTCTGTCTACAGTTCCGTTTGTGTTTGTATCTAGATATTCAGCAGAGATTGCCACTGGTGCCGCTGCGTCAGAGATACTGCTCGCGGTTAAATCTCCAACAGCGTTTGCTGGGGTTCCGTCGTCTAGTGAGTCTGCTGTTCCGTTTGCTGCTGTGTAAGCGAGTGTGAGAGTCATACTTGTATCATCTGCTGTCGCTCCAGTAACAGTGAGCCTTAGATCTGTCGTAGAAGCTGCACATGCACTTACGGCCATGCTTCCAACATCTGCACCAGAGATTGTGTAGTCTGCCGTGTCGCATTCGTCGTAAGCGATGTTTTCAGAGAATGTTACGTCGAGTCGGTCTACTGTTCCGTCTACATCAATGTCTTTGTAAGATTGTGAAACTCGAATTGGAGAGGCGGCATCTACAAGAGAGAAGGATGAAATGCTAGTAAGTGCATTTGTTCCGTCTGTAAGATTTGTTGCGTCAGAGAACGCCAATGTTGGCTCTGTTGCTCCACTAACTCCGGTTGTGTTTGCAGCGGCTGCTCCTGTAAGAACGATCGTTGTTGATCCAGAACCAGAAGTGATCGCCGAAACATCAAAGCTTGAAAGACTGTTTGCAGTAGCTGTCCAATCTGCGTCGTCGTATGTGAGTGTTGTGTTTTCTGTAAAGATAAGTTGGACGGCATCGATAACTCCATTTGCATCAGTGTCTTGATAACGCGCGGCGTTAGATCCATCTGTGCGCAAGACTGGTGCAGCAGCGTCGGAAACAGTGATTGCAGATCCGAATGTTGCTGTGTTGTTTGTTCCGTCAGAGAGACGGTTGCTGTTATTTGTATATGTAACTGTTGGAGCGGTTGAGTGTCCTGTCTCATAACTATCTGATGAAACAGTGATTTGAATTTCTGAGCTAGACGCACTTGCATTTGTATCCGCAAGTGTCACATCACCAGCAACTGGGAAGGACCAATCAGACGCGTTATAGCTTGAAAGAGTGACAGCTTCAGTGAAGGTGACATCCACGCGATCTACATCTCCATCAACATCAGTATCCAGGTATTCAGCAGAGATTGCGACAGGTGC
The DNA here is from genome assembly GCA_018700535.1 of Candidatus Uhrbacteria bacterium. Classification (GTDB taxonomy): domain Bacteria; phylum Patescibacteriota; class Patescibacteriia; order UBA9934; family GWF2-40-263; genus UM-FILTER-50-9. The sequence continues at coordinate 8,364 of JABITQ010000007.1, forward strand.
AGCTGCATCAGAAACATTTACTGCGGACGCAAATGTCGCTGTGTTGTTTGTTCCGTCAGAGAGACGATTACCAGCGTTGGTGTAAGAGACAGTTGGTGTTGTTGTGTGACTCGTCTCGTTTGAATCAGCTGAAACAGTAAGTTGGATTTCAGAACTAGATGCACTTGCTCCAGTATCTACAAGTGTAAGTTCGCTACCTTCTGGGAAACTCCAGTCTCCTGCAACATATGAACCAAGTGTGACAGCCTCGGAAAAAGTAACGTCAACGCGGTTTACGGTTCCGTCAGCATCAGTATCTAGATACTCAGCAGAGATTGCCACTGGTGCAGCGCCATCAGAAACAGATTCAGTTGTGATACTTACCGCATAGTTTCCTGATGAATCATCAAGTGAACTTGCTGTCCCTGCACTTTGTGAATAACTAAAGACCAACGTAAGGCTTGTGTCGTCAGATGCTCCTCCAGTCATCGTGAGACGCAAGTCGTCTCCGCTTGTTGCACATGCTGAAACCGCCAAAGATCCTGCATCTGCTCCACCAATTGTATAGTCCCCTGCCTCACATTCATCGTAGGCAATGTTTTCTGTGAACGTTACGTCTAATCGATCCACAACACCGTCAGCATCCACATCCAAGTAACTGTAAGTAGTAGGTACAGGTGCAGCACCATCAGCGAGTGTTAAAGCACTAATATCAGAAACGGCTCGAGAGGCAGAGTCTTCAATTGAGTCTGCCGTTCCATTTGCGGCAGTATAAGCAAGTGTAAGTGTAAGGCTTGTGTCAGATGACGGACCGCCAGTAACTGTTAGTCGAAGCTCTGCTCCACTTGTTGCACAAGATCCGACAGCAAAAGAACCAACGTCAGCTCCACCCAAAGTATAGTCACCTGCCTCACACTCGTTGAGAGTAATAACCTCAGAGAACATCACATCGAAACGATCTACAACACCATCACCGTTAATGTCGTTGTAATCTTGCGAGAGAACCACAGCATCAGCTTGGTCTGCAAGGATTGATGCGCTAAATGATGAGATTGCGTTTGCAGATGGGTCTACGATTGATCCTGTGCTAGCTGTAAACGCGATTGAAGGTTCTGTTCCGACACCAACACCAGTCAATCCTGCTTGTGCAGTTGCAGTAAGATAAATCGTTTCAGATCCATTTCCAGACGTGTACCCAGTCGTGTCAAAGCTTGTTAGGTCATTTGCTGTTGCAGTCCAATCTCCATCTGAGTAAGTAACGGTCACTGTTTCTGTGAAAACCAGAATTGCTCTGTCGATCGTTCCGTCAGAGTTGATGTCCTGATACGCAGGCTGGTTACCACCATCTGTTCGCAGCACTGGTGCGGCGGCATCTGCCAATGAAGATGCTGAAATGTCTGCAACAGCGTTTCCAGACGAATCATCGAGTGAGTTTGCAGTACCAGCACTTGCTGTGTACGCAATCGTAAACGTAAGGCTTGTATCAAGGCTCGTTGCGTTTTCAAGAGTGAGCCGTAGATCATCTCCACTTGTTGCACACCCAGCAGACTGAACAGCGATTGTACCGGAGTCTGTTCCTGCAAATGTATAGTCACCAACATCACACTCATCAATTGCAATATTTTCTGAGAATGTTAAATCTGCACGATCAACCGTACCGTCAGAGTTGATGTCTTTGTAACTTTGTGAAACGAGCACAGGTGACGCAGAGTCTGCGAGTGACAAACTGGTCATGTCGATAACTGCATTGGAATCATCATCATCAAGTGAGTCTGCGGTGCTAGCACTCGCGTCGTAAGAAAGAGTCAATGTTACGTTAGTGTCGTTTGCTACACCACCTGTAACTGTTAGACGCAAGTCAGTTGTACTCTTTGCACATGCTGACACAGCAAAAGACCC
>JABITQ010000005.1 GCA_018700535.1 Candidatus Uhrbacteria bacterium
AACGAATCCCCAACAGGTACGCTGTCGGGGATTTTAGTTTGGCACCCTTGTCTATCGACAAAAAGAGCCTCGCAGGCTATTCTGTTGTCGAATTAATATTTGCTTATGCTTCAAGTAGGAATCGTTGGTCTGCCAAACGTTGGTAAGTCCACATTGTTTAAAACACTCACCAAAAAGCAGGTTGATTGCGAGAACTTTCCGTTCTGTACAATCGAACCCAATATTGGTGTTGTTGAGGTTCCAGACGAGCGCCTCAAGGCCTTGGCGGATATTTCAAAGACTCAAAAGATCATCCCAACAGCGATCGAGTTTGTAGACATTGCTGGTCTAGTAAAAGGAGCGCACAAAGGTGAGGGTCTTGGAAACAAGTTCTTGGCGAACATTCGTGAGGTCGATATGATCTTGCATGTGGTACGTGCGTTTGAGGTTGAGGGTGTGCATCATGTTGATGGAAACGTTGATCCAGCGCGCGACGTTGAGACAATTGAAATCGAGTTGGCACTTTCAGATATGAGTGCGGTAGAGAAACGATTGGCTGGTGTTAGAAATAAATTGAAAACTGGAAAGGACAAGGATTTAGAAAACGAGCAGAGCGCCCTTGAGAAACTACTCGCAGCAGTGAGTGAAGGAAAGATGGCAAATGGAGTTGAGTTGTCTGAAGACGAGGAGGCACAGATTGGAGATCTCTATCTGCTAAGTCGCAAGCCGATTCTCTATATTGTAAACACTGACGAAGACACAGCAACAGATGCATCATGGGTGAGTCCTCTTGGGCCGGAGCGATTGGCGATTCCGATTAGTGTAAAGGTTGAGTCAGAAATAATGGAGATGGACCCTGAGGAGCAAGTGATGTTTCTTGAAGAGCTTGGGATCAGTCAGTCTGGACTCGATCGACTTATTGGAAAGTGCTATGAGCTTCTCAATTTGATTACATATTTTACAACCGGTGAAAAAGAAACACGCGCATGGACAATTGCGCGTGATACCAAAGCTCCCCAGGCTGCTGGGAAGATTCATACAGATTTTGAAAAAGGATTCATCCGCGCTGAAGTCATTGCTTACGATGACTTTGTAGAGTTTAACGGAGAGTCAGGATCGCGCGACAACGGGAAGCAGCGAGTAGAAGGAAAAGACTACGTGATGAAGGATGGGGACGTGTGTCATTTCCGCGTTAGTAACTAAGGACAAAAATGTTTCGAGCCACAAGTTGGTTTGAGCGATAGTAGAGGTGCTCATCGTGGATGGTGAATCCGAGACGAACGAGCATTTCACGAATAGGGAGACTGTGCCATGTCAGGTCTCTTTTTTTGTAGGCAGGGAAGGCGATGACAAGTTTTGCTCCAGGGTTTAGTAAAGGCTTTAGTCCTTCAAGAGATTCCTCAAACGTCGGCATCATAAACTTTTCAGTTTTTTCAAGTTCGTACCCATCGATGGTGGACTGACGTGGTCGTCCCAAAAATACTTCTGCCACGATCGCATCGACAGGCGCAGGTGCTTCCTCGTTTGATGCGAGGTCAGCTGCGGGAGAAAGAAGGATAGAGGTTTCTGGTGGCTCCATTTCAAAATGCTTGTGCAGCCAGTTAAGATTCTTTTTTGTATCAGCAACAGCTTTTTCAGAAATGTCAGAAGCAGCTAAGCGCTTCCATCCCATCATGGACGCTTCCATCAATACGGTTCCGGATCCACAGAATGGATCAAGAATTGAAGACTCAGCAGGGTTTTTTCCTGTGAGGTTGATCATCATGCGTGCGAGTTTTGGTGGAAGCATTCCTGAGCGTTTATCGCGTTTAGGTCGACCATAGTCACGGTCAGACCAAGCTTTGAAATCTTGCACAGCCTCAGTCTTTCCAATCAAGATTTTGTCTTTATCAACCAGGAAAACAAATTCCCCACCAGAGTCGAGGAGATTATTTGTCTCTACGATAACGGATGAGAGTCGTGGTTCTTTGCTTGAGACAAAACGCACAGGGCGTCCAAGCTCTTTGAGTAATTTCTTTACTTTGCGACCCAACGAGTCGATATCATTTTCAATACGTCGACTCATCTGAACATTTCCCATCTCGTAAACACTGATCCCAAAACTGATTTTATTTTTCCCCATGGCTCCTGAAGCATAGGCAGAAATCAGCTCAGCAGCAGCTTCCTCGTCCCAGGTCTTGAGCTCACCAATGATATGTCCAGCCTTTACGATGCCTGCAAGACGAGACTGCATGGCTCCGAGGTTCTTTTCCTCAATATCAGTGAGTAGAACGGTTTTTGATTCGGAGACAATCTTAAGGTCGCCAAAAACGGCTGAAAGCTCAGCTTTTGATAGATTTGGGTGAGATCCGAGAATGAAATATGTCATAGTTTTTTGAATAAAGAGAGGATACCACACTCATTGGAAAAATCTTGACCATTTAGATAAATCCAGCTAGGATACTGGCGTTTATTATTAATCTGTCCGAAGCCCAGAAACAGGGCTGCCACGTACGCGCTAGTCGTTTTTCGTGGCCAGATCAACTTTTATGAAGCAGTACGAACTACTCTATATCGTTGGGGCTCAGTTTACCGACACAGAAGTTGGTGAGATCCAAGGCAAGGTTAAAGCCCTTGTTGAAAAAGTTGGAGGAACATTGCTCGAGGATCACAATCTTGGAAAGATCCGTCTTGCGTACACAATTAAGAAGGTAAACCACGGAAGCTACATCCTCGCTTACCTCGAGGCTGAAGGTGCCATGGTTGCCGAGCTTGATCGTCAGCTCCGCCTCAGTGATGATGTGCTACGTCACATGATCATCGACCGACCAGAAGGGTCAAAGGCATCCGACTTCGAGCTTACAAGCTACGTTGCTCCTCTTTCAGAAGAAGCGCGTGCAGAACGTGGGCCAAAGAAAAAGCCTGGAGCACGACCAGAGCGTGCACCTAAGCCAGCTGCGACACCAGCTCCCACACCAGCTGTCGCTCCACCAGCTCCATCAGCTTCTTCAGCAGAAGAAAAGAAGATGAGCATGGAAGAGCTAGATCAGAAGCTTGATAAGATTCTAGAGGGAGACCTTGCTGAGAACGTTTAACATTACAATTTATGTATTCTCTCAACCGAGCAACCATCATCGGGAATGTAACGCAGGACCCAGAGACCCGCACCATTCCTTCCGGTCAGACTGTATGCAACTTCTCTGTTGCAACAAACCGTTTCTGGACAGGTCCAGACGGACAGAAGCAAGAGGCGTCTGAGTTTCACAACATTGTGGCTTGGCGTAAGCTTGCAGAAATCTGCAGTCAGTTCCTTAGTAAGGGACGTAAAGTATATATCGAAGGACACATCCAGACTCGAAGCTGGGATGGACAAGATGGCGTAAAGCGCTATCGCACCGAGATTGTTGCGGATAACATGATTATCTTAGACAAGAAGGGTGGATCTGGCGGCGCTGCTCCAATGAGTGGTGGTGGATCAAATCCATTTACTCCACCAAAGCCTCCAGTCAAAGATGATCCTGCTGCATTTGCAGATGATGAGATCAAGGTTGAAGATATTCCGTTTTAAACTCTATGCGAAGAAAAAATAACAATCCATTACAAAAAAAGCGACAGTGTTACTTCTGCTACAGCAATCTTACACAGATTGACTACAAGGATGTAAATACTCTACGTCGTTACCTCTCTTCCTTTGCGAAGATTGTGCCACGCAAGCGTTCTGGTGTCTGTCAGACACACCAACGCAAGCTATCAAACGCAATCAAGCAGTCACGGATTATGGCACTCGTGCCGTTTATCCAGAGGTAAGAGTTACAGACGAGTGCCTCAGGGTGCTCGTCTTTGGTTTATGAATAATGTCACACGCATTGCAACAGAACGGCAACGAATCAACGATTCAATAAGATCGTTTTTTCGAGCACGAAATTACCTTGAGGTGGAAACGCCGATTGTCGTAGCTTCGCCGGGTATGGAGCCGAACCTGTCTCCTTTTGAGTCAGCAGTGCATGAGCCGGATGGAACCAAGTATGACGTAGGGCTCATTACATCTCCAGAATATTCAATGAAGAAGCTTCTTGGGCAAGGGATGAATAAAATCTTTACGTTAACAAAAGTGTTTCGTAACAAAGAATCGTTTGGTGGATGTCACAACCCAGAGTTCACAATGCTTGAATGGTACCAGCAAGGGAAAAGTTACATTGAGTGCATGGATGAGACTGAGTTATTGGTTCGAAGTGTTGCGCAGGAGTTTGACTCTGAAAGATTCGACAAGAAATTTGAGCGAGTGAGAGTTCGTGATCTGTTCATTGGTTTAGTTGGGTATGATTTGGATCATGAGAGTATTGAGGGGCTTGAGGATGCATGTGCCACACACAAGATTTCGACCCATGCGTCTGACACAAAAAGCGATTTGTTTTACAGGTTGTTTCTTTCTCTAGTTGAACCAACATTGAAGGGCAGGAATATATTTATCTATGATTACCCAAAGCATCAGGCTGCGCTTGCTCAGTTAACAAGTGATGGAAAATATGGGCAACGGTTTGAGCTGTACCTTGATGGGTTGGAGCTTTGCAATGGTTTTACTGAATTGACCAATGCTGCAGAGCAACGAGAACGGTTTGTTGAGGAGGTAGCAGAACGAAAAGTCTTAGGTGAAAAGATTTTCCCGATTGACGAAGAGCTTCTTGGACTGCTAGGATCGATTCAGAATCCAACGTTTGGAAACGCACTCGGCATCGATCGATTGCACATGGTGGTGACAGGAAGTAAGTCGATTGACGACGTTCTCCTCTTTCCAGCCTCTAAGTTATTTAAACGCGCGTAGCTATGGCAAGTCCAAATGATATTAAGAAAGGAATGATCATCAATAGGAATGGATCATTATGGTCAGTTGTTGATTTTCAGCGTGTGAGCCCAGGGAAAGGTGGATCATTCGTCAGAACAAAGATGAAGAATTTGAAAACTGGAAAGGTAAACGAAGAAAATCTTAAGGCGTCTGAGCAACTTACGTTTGAAGATGTTTCAAATAAAAAGATGCAGTTCCTTTTTAATGATGCGAGCTTTTATACATTCATGGATACTGTGACGTATGAACAAGTCGCAGTGGCAACTTCAGAAATCGAAGACATTAAGAAGTTTCTTAAAGAAGGATTAGAAGTCACAATTTCAATGCATGAAGGGAATCCGATTGCAGCAAGTTTGCCTCAAAAAATTCAATACACAGTTGGGTACACTGAGTCAGCAGAAAAAGGTGATACGGCATCTGGAAACGTTTTGAAAGATGCGGAAATGGACAATGGGCTGATCGTGCGAGTGCCTGCGTTCATTCATCAAGGTGACGAGATTATGGTGAATACAGATTCAGGTGAGTACTCAGAGAGAGTGAGTAAATAAAAGAACGCCCCGCAGACCAAGAGTGGTCTGCGGGGCTTTTCGTTTGCGCTAGGCGTGTCGTCTTGGGACGTATACTGATAGGTTTTTCACCTCCCGGCGTCCAGAGTTTCTGAACGCGCGAGAAGTCGCAAGTGCTTGGTGGTGTCTGCCAGTTCGCCTACCGTGCTGCAATGGCTTTTCTCTGCGGCTTGCAATAAGGCGATCAAAATATTCACGCGCTAGTTGCTTTTGCAAAATCTCTGAAGCTTGTTCAGCTTCGCGTAGTGCACGTGTGCGTTCCACATAGATTGTTGCTGCCTTTCGAAGTACGCCCTTCCCAGCCCTTGTGAGAAGTGAGAAGAATCTGAATGGCGATTGTCTCGGGCCTGTGACTTTCATCTGCACGCCCAGCAGTTGTGGTTCTTCAAATCTACGTCGGTTTCGAGCGATGTTGCAGATCACTCCTGCGACACGTGTGGCGATGTAATCGATCGACTGGCGACGTGTTGCGCAAATTTCAATATAGACTCGTATACCTCGATCTTCAGTCAACAGAGCGGCAAGCACGAATCTTGTAATCTTGCCGTGCACAGATTTCCCACTTCGGAGTGTGAGTTGAATTTCGAAGGTGGGGTCTCCTGTGAATGGGGCGGGATCGACAACGAGATCGATGTGTTCCGCGAGATGCTCAGCTTCTCCTCTCGTAAGTCTGTTTGGGAGGCCGCGTCGCAGAAGTTCCGCTGACACAGCATTCTCAAGTGCAATTCCTGCTCGAAATTTAGCCACTTGTCCTCCAGTTTTTAGCCAATATAAGAATAGCGATTCTGATCAAATTCAGCAAATAAAAATAGGGCCATGGCCCTATTTTTAAACTCTATTCTTCTGTAGCTGTTTCGATAGCTTTCTGAATCTTCTCTCGGATTTCTTTCATCATCTTTGGATTGGCCTTCAAGAACGTTTTTGCTGTCTCGCGTCCAAGCCCTAATTTTTCTTCGCCGTAGTAATAGTTGTTTCCGCTCTTTTTAATAACCTCATGCGGGACACCTAGCTCAAGCAGGTCACCAGCGATTGAAATGCCCTCGTTGTACATGATGTCGAATTCACAAATTCGGAACGGGGGAGCGACTTTGTTTTTGACAATCTTTACTTTGGTCCTGCTACCAACAATTTTCTCCGCCTGTTTAATTTGAGCGCGACGTCGGATTTCGATTCGGACTGAAGAGTAAAACTTCAAAGCCTTTCCGCCTGTTGTTGTCTCAGGGTTTCCAAACACGACACCGATCTTCATTCGGATCTGGTTGATGAAGATGACGGTTGTGTTGGACTTGTTTACGATCGCTGCGAGCTTGCGTAAGGCTTGGCTCATCAAGCGCGCCTGAAGCCCCATGTGTGATGCTCCCATATCGCCCTCAATCTCTGCTTTTGGTGTGAGTGCTGCTACTGAGTCAATCACGATGACATCGACGGCTGCAGAGCGCACAAGCGTCTCCACGATCTCCAAGGCCTGCTCACCTGTATCTGGTTGAGAGATAAAAAGCTCGTCGATTTTTACACCAATCTTTTGAGCGTACTCAGGATCAAGTGCGTGCTCCGCGTCGACATAAGCTGCGATACCGCCAATTTTTTGGACCTCTGCAACAATATGCTGAGCAAGAGTGGTCTTTCCTGAAGATTCAGGTCCGTAGATTTCGATAATCCGACCACGGGGGACACCACCGATACCAAGTGCCAAATCTAGTGAGAGACAACCAGTTGAAATAGAGTCAACTTTCATGGTCTTGGCTTCACCAAGGCGCATGATTGATCCTTCTCCAAAACGTTGTTTAATTTGCGAAATTGCGTCGAGCGCTGCCTTTGAGCGTGCGTCTGTTTCTAGGTCTTTTTTGATCTGTTTTGCCATATAGTTCGAAGGTTAATCATCGGGATCAGACTCAGCTTAACAGAGCCCCGTAAAGAATCAAGTTAGTATTTATCAAGAAACGAACCCCAGTTTTCTTTGTCCGCAAGCACGTCTTTTTTAACGGCTTTCCATGGAGAAAATAGACCAATGGGTTTTCCATGCTTCATGATGAGATATTTTTTTGTCCCTGTCTTTTTGACGATTGCGGCAAAGTTTCGCAAGAAGTCACGAACAGAGATTGGTTCAATGTCAGGCATAAGTTTTTGGTTAGTTGCCAACATGTCTAAGGTAATGGTTTGTCAGATTATTGTCAAACAATTGTCTGACAAATTGTGGATAAGCAATCAAAAAACAGTCGCTTCTGCGACTGTTTAATAAATACTACTGATACTACGATCTTGGTTCAAAACAACCCTTCGATGTTCTAATGCTGGTCGCGAATACCGTTTTGAACTTTCAATTGCAATGATGTTTACTCCACGCTCCAGAGCGATGTTCGTTTCAAAGTATCCATCTTGCGAAAGGAGAACGTTCTCACCATTCACGCTTACGCTTGCGCCTTCCTCTGCATGTCCTGAGACGGCGATGAGTGCATCTGTTGTCAGCTCACCATCGACTGGTGCATAAACGAGTAAGTCAGGAGGGGAGGCGATTGTGCGGATTTGCACACCAACGTAGGTAACAACAGAGAGGCCTACGAGCAGCAGTGCACCAACTTTGATGAACTTACTTGCTACTAAGAACTGAAGAGCGCGGGTGCGTTGCCTGGGCATTCTTGTTGAGCCAATAAAATCGCAGGTTCCGCGCTCGTCTTCAAATTGATCTAAGAAATATTGAGCATTCCCTCCAAGTGCGCGCACATACGTTTTGAGATAGTTCCGAGCATAGATCGGTGCCGGCAACTTGTTGTAGGCACCGCTTTCAAAAGCTTTCAAGAAGACTTTGCGGATCTTAGTTTTTTGCTCCATCTCGTTCATTGTAAAATTTGCCTCTCGGCGCATGGCCCTGAGTTTTTGCCCAAGCGTTTGGGCGTTATCAAATTTACGAATAACGAAAGCCATAACAAAAGTTTATTTCTCTTCACCATCTTCCTCCTCGATCCAGCCGTCATCAACTTTATCCTCCCAGTCTCCCTCCTCCTCACTCTCTTCTTCTTCTTCTTCTTCTTCTTCTTCACTTTGTTCATCCTCCTCACCTTCTTCCTCACTTTCGTCATCCTCCCATTCTTCCTCCATTGCTTCTTCCTCCTCATCTACCACTTCCTCTTCTTCCTCAGTCTCGTCAGGTTCTTCGTCTTCAAAACGTTCAGTATTTCCATACCCTTCATCATAATCATCTTGAGCTGTCGGCATGCCCTCGGTTACATCTCTGCCAGGCGGCCATGAGTCGACTAAGATCTCTCTTGCTTTTGCACCTCGTCCTTCGCCGATCACTCCTGCTTGCTCCATCTCATCCATGATGCGTGCCGCACGTGCATAACCTACACGCAGACGTCGCTGTAAGAATGATGTAGAAGCTTTTCCATTTTGGAGAACTGTCTGCACAGCGTCTTCAAAAAGATCATCGTGATTGTCGTCATCAAATACAGTTCCAGCCTTTGTGATTTCTGTTACGGCCATGTTGTAGTCAGGATCTCCGTTGCGACGCAAATGCTTTACCACTGCCTCGATCTCGTCTGTAGAAATGTAAGCACCTTGAATTCGCTTTGGCTTGGACATCTCAGCTGAGCTAAACAGCATGTCTCCGCGCCCAAGGAGTTTCTCTGCTCCACCAGTATCAAGGATGGTTCGTGAGTCTGTTTGCGACGCCACAGCACAAGCGATGCGCCCAGGAACGTTTGCCTTGATGATTCCTGTAATGACATCAACGCTAGGGCGCTGTGTAGCAAGTACAAGGTGTATTCCCACCGCACGAGCCATCTGTGCAATACGCACGATCGCTCCCTCGACCTCTCGTCCACTTGTTGTCATCAGGTCTGCAAGCTCATCGATCACCACGACAATGCGTGGCATGCGCTCCTCAGCGCGTTTGTTGTAGCCATCAATATCACGTGCTCCGAATTTTGAAAGGATATCTAGCCTTCGTTCCATCTCGCGTACTGTCCACTTAAGTGCGTTGACGGTGTCGTCTACACTAATGATTGGTGGAACAAGTAGGTGAGGGATACCGGCGTAAGATGTAAGCTCGACACGTTTTGGATCAACAAGAATAAGTCGTAGCTCGTCTGGGCTATTTTGGTATAGCCATGAAATGATCATGGTGTTTAAGCAAACAGATTTACCAGACCCAGTAGCACCAGCAACAAGCATGTGTGGCATTTTGTTGAGTGCCATGATGTGAGACGTTCCAGAAACATCTTTTCCAAGAGGAACTGAGAGACCTGATTCACGGTTTCTGTAGTTCTTTGTCTCCATTACGTCGCGTAAGGTCACGGTAGCCACCTTTGTGTTTGGTACCTCAATACCGACCAAAGACTTTCCAGGGATCGGGGCCTCCATACGAATCGGGTGCGCAGCGAGTGCGAGTGCGAGGTCGTTTTGTAGACTGATGATGCGTGAAAGTTTTACTCCTTGTGATGGGCGAAGGGTGTACTGCGTAACTGTTGGTCCCACAGCTGTTTTCCCCATCTCAACATTCATTCCAAACTCAGTGAACGTTTGTTCAATAATTTCTTTGTTGCGTTCAATGTCTCCAGGCTTCGCTTTGTTTGTAGAGCGAGCAAGAAGCTTTAAGGGGATCGATACCTTTCGACGTGTCTTTGTTGTAATTGCCGCCTCAGGCACTCGTTCATTTTCAACAGGAGAAGCGCGGAATGCTTTCTTTGTATCTTCCTCATCCATTTCTTCAAAGTCTTCCTCCTCTTCAATCTCTTCTTCTTCATCTTCTGCTTCGTCTACCTCTTCCTCCTCTTCGTCATCCTCCCACTCTTCTTCTTGTCGATCGCCATGCATTTTTTCACCGATCCATCCTGTGATGTGTGAGTGTGCACCAACAACATTTCGTAATGAGGTGTTGAGGGCCAGCATGATTGAAACAAGTAAGAGTGCAGCAACACCTACAACTGATCCCCAGTAACCAATGAAGGCTGGGAGTAAGGTTGCAAGGAATTGTCCGAGGTAACCTCCGGCGAGCGACAGGTCGCTTGTGATCGGGTCGGCGTGATTAACCAAGAACATGTTTAGGAGTGCATTGAACGACAAGAAAAAGAAAAACAGTCCAAGGTAGTTCCATGCACTGAAGGTGCCACGCTCAGGGTAGGCGATTGATGCACCGATGATGATGATAAGTAATGGGACCAAAAAGCGATCAAGCCCAAAAAAGTTTGAGAGCAGCGCGTTAACCCCAAGTCCTAAGCTACCGGCAATGCCGAAGAAAGATAGGAAGATAAGAGCAGCGGTGGCAAACAATAGAATGACCAAAATGCTGCGCTTTGTTTCTGGGTTCATTTCAAAACCGAGGATTTCGTCGACTTCCTTTTTGGATCGTCGAGAACGTTTCTTTTTTCTTGCCATAGTACGCAGTATTTTAGCATGGGTGCTATAAGCCACAAAGAACAAGTAAATGTGGGTGATTTGATTAGATGTGATATCTTTGGCTAACAATTTGTGTTCAGACCCAGAATACAAAGCAAAAATGGGCTTTGTTTAAAGCGTTATCTGTCCACAACCATTGACAAAACCCCCATTTTTTGGTATCTTCCTCAGTCGTACAATCACAACTAAAGAGCGATTAATGAGTCTGGAGAGAGTCATAATCGTAAGGAAAGTCCGTTATTGCAGAGAAATTTCACACCAAAATTTTATGTCTCCAATTGCGGCTTTTTCTTTTTCACAACCGCTATTGAGTGGTTGTGAAAGCAAAGAGCATCTCGCGTCAGGAATCCCTTGGAGGCTCTGCAGTAAGATTTGAACAATCGAATTTTGTTGTGGAGTTAAGAGTTCAAGTTACAAAACTGCGGCGTGGTGCTGCGGTTTGAAGATATTCTCAGGAGGCAGCATGGAGATGACGAGGGCACAGATTGAGCTTTACGAGTCTAGTGAATTCTATGCACGCGATGAGTATGGTGGTTTCGAGGAATTCGATGACTATCATCCAGATGATCAACATCCAGAGTGCGATCCCAGTTGGACTCGTGAAAAGGACTGGTCTGAAAGCGTGGGTGATTCGGATCCCGATGATGGTCCTGTTGAGGATGTTGCAAATTCACCTGGGGTCTACTGGTCTGACTGGTGATCTTGAGGTCTACAACAAAGAATGCGAGAGAACTCAGCACCACCCTTCCTTTTAGGGCGGGTGAGCTGAAAAGTAAATCTCCGCACGTACGTATGCGGACGTGACGGCCTGAGTTGGCATGCATGACTCATCTGAGTTGTGTGTGTCATCTCGGGACTCCATATAAATAGATGAACTGTCGTCTGTTTGTATGGAGTTAAGAGCAACACATTAATTGGGAGTTAGTTTGGCACAGAA
>JABITQ010000004.1 GCA_018700535.1 Candidatus Uhrbacteria bacterium
CTTGCTTGTGATCGGTGCTGAAAAACGTACGGATTTGAAATCGCTCGCTACGTTGGTTGATGAGGCTGGGCTTAGTTTTGCTTCTGAAAAGCGATTGATGAAACACCTTACCCTGACACCGGGCGCAGTATCGCCGTTTGGACTTGTGAACGATAAGGCGCATGAGGTGATTGTTTTGATCGACACTGACTTGATGGAGAATGAACGACTTAGCTTTCATCCAAATGTAAACACAGCCACGCTTGAACTATCGTCGAGCGATTTTAGAAAATTTTTAGAGTGGACCGGGAATACGATTCGATTTGTAGATGTATAAAACAAAAAGCCGCCCATCGAAATGAATCGATTGGCGGCGAGTACTCTAGCGTGAAGCGTCTTTACCTAGCAATTCGTTGAGTCTCATTCCAAGATGAAGACCCAACTGTGCAAGAACCTCCTTGATCTCGTTAAGGCTCTTGCGACCAAAGTTATTGATTTTCATCAGTTCGGCCTCTGTCTTCTCCACAAGCTGCCAAACGTACTCGATGCCATCTCTGCTGAGGCAATTCTCTGAGCGCGCTGTAAGCTCGAGTTGATCAATACGCTTGCTCAGATTCTTTTGTGGTCTTCGGCGTGATTCTGCTTCGAGAAGTTCATTGAGCTTCAGAAGATCAATGTCGCCACGACTCGCGTCACACACATTCTCAATCCTACACTCAAGCTCCTCAATGCTTGTATCCCGCGCAACAAGTGCTTGTTCAGCTGATGCAAGCTGGTCCTCAAGCATGTCTACCGTGCGAACATGACGACGGATCTGACAAGCATAGCTAGGACGCCTCCAAAAGCGAATTACTCTCAGATTGATCTGCCGGACAAACTCTCGTGTAACTTTGATCACCTGACCTATCTCTGCAAGACTCTGTTTGGGTTGACCCCGAAGGCCGTAAAGACCCGTAATGACGACAGCACTTCGTCCATCGTACAAAACGTCTTTGATCGCGAGACCGATGAGCCAACCTTCAATCAGATCACGCAAAGCCTCAGGCGCATGGATCATGAGCGCGCCACGATTGCACTGTGCTCCAAAAAACTCGGTGAAGCTATTGATGGCTTCGCTCGTAGAACCTGGCGTCTCAACCTCATGATCACGCACAGCGCGCAACCAGTCTTCGAACATATCGATGTCTGGTTGGTCTGCAAAGTCGATGAGGTCTTTGGCAAGATCTACGTAACCCTGAAGCTCAGGTGAGCAGATCGGGGTACAGAGCTCTTTGTAAGCTCGAGACATACCCTGACACACCGCACGCAGCTGACCCATCTCAAGATGAGCCTCTACCGCCGAACCAACCGGATCTTCAAGCCCCGATTGAGCATTGTCGAAATCGTAGTGCAGGGCGTAGTAACGGAGAGTCGCAGTGTAGACGGCACGCAATGTGCGTGGCCTCTCAGGGAACAAAACGTCTGCCCCACCCCAGGACCGCAAATCGATCTTGATCGTTTGACCTGACCAGCCAATCCCATTGCCAATCTGTACGGATGACCAACCCAGCCGAGAGAGCGCTTCGACAAGAGGCTTTCGCACATCTCTTCTACTTAGAACAGTCATTGGTTCCTCCAAAACAGTCTCACTTGTAACGAACGTGAATTCAGTGTGAATCCAACTGAAGAAGCTATCATAAGTAGTGCCATCTGTCTAAACCCACATATCACCAAAACAAAGACCGCCCACCAAGGATGAACGACCAATGTCGAATCTCCTCGGTGAGCGGTTAGAGAGGTGCTCCGTCTCCAGTCAGGAGCCGGGAGCCACCTCGTCGGGAAAGCAGAGTGCGAACTCGTCCGGCAAGATCTTTTGTGGAGCAGGTCTGGAACCGAGAATTTCACTCGACCCCCTGAGGTACCCGGAGGTACCAGTGAATCTGTCTGAGGTGCTGGCGCTGACCATCGGACCGACCGAGTTCGTCTCAAGACGAATCCTCTGGTCGATGCCTGCGATCTCAGCCTCAATGGCCGCGATCATCTTGCGAGCAGCTACCAACCGCCCACCGATCTCCTGAGCTTTGAGCTTGTAGTCGGCCAACTTGACCACCTCCTGCTTCTTCAGCTCTTCCAGGTCGGCGACGTACTTGACTCGCACATCACCCAGGACACCGTCGCTCTTTGTCTCCAACTCGGCATCGACCCGAATCACCTCATCTACAGCAGAGAGATATCCCTTCTTGGCAATGCCACAGTTGCCCACGGCAACCGACTCAGCATCCTTGCTGGCGGCGAGCTCTTCTACGAGCGTCACTCTGTACTCCGCCCGCATCGACCTGATATCGTCAGCGAACGAGACGGAACCGAACAGGGCAAGGATCATCATGAAAGAGGGCATGGGAACTCCAGTCGACGGGTTAGGTTGGTTTTGTCGACTCAACAAAGTAACACAAAAACACCCTTTTGTCAACCCAAATGGGTAGGATTTGGCCTGTTTATAAAGTGTTTTCTTTTATTTCTGATATAGTCTCCTCATATGAAAATCTACGTTGGGCATTCAACTTCTTTTGATTTTAAGGAGGAGCTCTATTCTCCAATTAAGGCGTTACAATCAGAACATGAGTTTGTGTTGCCTCATGAAGGCGGAGGTGCCC
>JABITQ010000037.1 GCA_018700535.1 Candidatus Uhrbacteria bacterium
CTTGCTTGATGAGATCCAGGTACCGAGTAGAAGAAGATAGCTGATGAGACCGAGTAAGCCTGTGGTGACAAGGAGTTCGAGGAAGATGTTGTGTGGCTTGTCTGGCCAGGTGCTTGAGATGGTGTAAAGCTCGGGGTCGTAGAGTCTCTCTGCGACTGAGTCGAAATTTTGATGACCGACTCCGAGGATAGGTGCATCTACCCAACCTTCAATTGCGATTTCCCAATAGATCAATCTGCTTTTCAAACTTGTGTCACCGATTGAGAGTGATGGATTTGCGAGGAATAGTCCGGCTCCACTAAGTAGAGTAATGAGAACGATTCCGCCAATGATTTTTTTTGCGTGAATTTTGTATCGTCTTAATACCATCAGGAGTCCGTAGGTAAGTGCGCCCAAGAAGATTCCTATAAGAGCGCCACGAGTTCCTGTGCTTATGATGCTGATGATTAAGATAAGAATGAACGAACCTGTAAGAAGGTTTTGTTTGTGAAGGATTTGTTTTTTGAAAAATGAGAGCGCGAGGAAGAGTGGGGCAATGAGGACGCTCGCAAGAACTGAAGGATTACCAAACGTGGCGGTTGAGCGTGAGGTAAACGCCTTATCAATTGCAGGGATCCAGCCAATTGTTTGTAGGACGGCGATTACACCCAAGAGGCTCATGGTGATGAAGTATCCGTACAGGAACTTCCGGGCGAAGCGTGGGTTTTGGTCGAATGCGAGGCGGAGGTACAGAATGTAGGCGAATAGGTGGTACCAAAAAACAACACCATCCATGCGCAATCTGTTTCCAAAGAAACTGTTCCAGGGGTTTGCTCCTAGAAGACTTGATGCAGTGAGGATGGTGAGGAAGAGGAGGAAGAATTGTGTAAACCGGTCCTTGAGAATGTGAGTGAAGAATTGAGATCGATATCCTAGGATCAAGAAGAATGGGAGGAGGAGCTCTATGTAGAGATAAAACCCAAGGGTCTTTGGTGTTTGAAATGGGCTGTATACACTCGGGATGAATACGACAAACAATAGCAAAGACGCAAAGAGCACCCGTTCAAACCATGTGGATAGGGAAGGCTTTTTCATACTTACGACAGTATACCAGCTTCGGGGCAGTTTTATGGAAACAAAATACACCTGTTTGCACAGGTGTATTTTGTTTACAATCTGATGTTACAAGTGGGTTCGAAACAATGCGAGGATTGCGGAATACGTACTCCACATTTGATCGAAGTCAAGGTTTGCACTTGATGCGTTTAAGAATCCAAAGCTGTAGATATTACCGAACTTTTTGAAGACAACATTGTAGTACGTGTGGCCACCACTGGTGCGCATCTCCCAAATGGCTGGCTCATCGAGCATGATTGTTGCCCCAGAGTCGATTAGATCACCGTACCCATATTGGAAATAGTCGCAAGAGATTTCGTCGCAATTATCTAAAGCTGATTCATGGTCAGATTTAACGACATTAATGGAAATGTCTCCAATGCTTACTTCTGCTGGGTCTCCAACATCCTCAATCTTAACACCTGGGCGATTGTTGAGCCCCCAAGAGCTGGGGTAGGTAAGGACATATCCGAATGCGCGACTTGTGTGTGTTGACCAAGATTCAACTACTGGTGCTACCTCGTTTGAGACAGAAAAGATTGTTTCACTATCTTCGGCTAAGTTAACGACATCTATTGAGCTGTCTTGAATCAATAAGAATGTTGCTAATCCAACAGCGATTGCGATGACTAATAGTGCGATTCCTGGTTTGCAGTTTTTCATACATGTCCGGTTTATGGCGGGTGAGTTTGATAAAACTATGAATGCTTATGGAAACAGAACGGGGGTGTCATCTACGCTCCATTGCTCATACTTGGTCATAACTTGCTCAAGAAGAGGTGACTGCAAAAAGTGTTCAAGCCAACGTTGGGTGTTTTTGTATTTTGAGGACTGGAACCATTCGATGTCTGCTTTCGCAAATTGCCGTACAAAGGGAAGAATGGCGGCGTCTGCGAACTTCATTTGGTCGCCTGTTAAAAATTCGTTCTTGGATAGCAATACTTCAAGCTTTTTCAGGAAGACCTCACAATGCTCGCGATACACTTCCTTTGTGTGTTCCGGGTGACGGGTGAAGTATTTGTATTTATCAAGATGCATTTTGAATGTCGAGTCGTTCTCCTCTACAAGGTCAGTCCCCATCTGTTCAAGCCATCCATCAGGATCGTTTTGTTGCAGGGCCCATTTCATCACATCAAGACTTTCGTCGATGACGGTTCCGTCGGAAAGAACTAGAACGGGGACGGTTCCTTTTGGTGAGTAGCTCATCATGGACTCGGGTTTGTCTTTTAAAACCACCTCACGAAGCTCGACGGTTTGACCACTCGCTGCAATCGCAAGACGGGCCCTCATGGCATAGGGGCATCTGACGAAAGAGTAGAGGATGGGGTGAGTATTTTTCATGGATGTAGTTTATCAGAGTTTTAGATTTCATATCTCTTTCAAGGTCTTTAAGCTGTGTGAGCGGTCTGGTACACTGACGGAAGTTTGATCAGGAAAAATTGAAATGATTGAGTTGTATGAATCGTGAATTTAGTGAGGCTCCCCGTAATAGAGAAACGAAGTCTGGTCCAGGATATGTGATCCCAGAATTTTCTGTTCCTGATATGCCCGATCTTGATATGGAGGCAGAACCTGAGGTTTGGCGGAGGGAGCAAGAGGTGCGTGTTCCAGTTACGTTTAAGGGTGAGGATTTTGTAGCCACAATAAAAGCAGAGAGGAATAAGGCTAAGAATTTTAAGTATTCACGTGGAGGTCCGTTTGCAAGTTTGCAGATTGAATTTCACAGAGCGGGTGAAGAGGAAGAAAGAGTGAGTCTTTTTCGGTCCGTGCTTAATCATAGAGTTCCTGAAGGTAAGCGATCTCCGAAAGATCGAGGGCGTCATGTGTATTGGGCAATCATTACTCGTTTGGTTGATGATGAATCGATGAGAGGGAGTGGTTTTGGTAAAGCAAACCTTGAGCTGACAGAAAAGGCCATGGAAGAAATGACAAAGGCTATGGGTGATGTTGAGCCTGAGTGGATTGAGATCTCGACCTATCTTGGGTCTGTTGCAAGCATGATTATTGATAGAGAGTGGCTTGCAGAGGAGTTAACAAAACCTGGGTCATTAGTAAGTGAGAGTGATTTGGATGCATTGGGCCCAAAGGCAGATCGCGATGAACACTTTGGTTATCAGCCTATCCCGTCACAATCAAACAGTGCGTTGCAGCTTTTGCAGCAGCGAACACAAAAGCTTGATGATGCACCGAGTGGGAGTGAAGAGATTATCTTTATTAAGATGTTGGATGGGAGCAGTGCGGATGAAGTGTTTTAGAAGATTCCTTGTAAAAATTCGACATAATCTCTAAGGTTTGATCGCACATTACATAGGATACCCCCATGATCGCGATTAAGCGTCTTGGATTCGGCCTTTTTGTGGGCTTGGATCTTTGGATTTCTCTGTGTTTAGCAGCACTTGCGCTCTTTATGAACCGGGTGAGTGATTTCCCGATTCAGACAGATGCGGCAATGCTTGTTTTTTTCTCTACCCTGGTTGTGTACAATCTCGACCACATTAGAGACGGAGCGTATGTATCAGGTCTCCACAAGATATTCCGCTTGATTACGATCTTGATCGCGAGTGGTATGACGATCAGACTGGTGCACATTGCTCCAGTAGCAGCTCAAGTGTGTTTCCTAATCTACTTCCTTGTTGGTTGTGTCTATTCAATGCCTCTTGGCAAAGGTCAGACAAAAACCGTTCGTGAGTTGGTTGGACGACTAAAAGCCGTTTTGGTTGCCAGTGCGATCATGATTGCGGCAGCTGGACTCCCGATCTGCTGGTACGGATCTGTTCCGTCCGTCAGCTACTTCCTGATCACGATGTTCATCTTTCAGCTTGTGCTCATTGCCGTCATGTTCTTTGATGTCATTGATGAAGAAGGATGTGCTGATCCAAAACTTGGTAGTGAAGATTTTGTCTTCACAATGCCACATTTGGTAATCATCTCATTGTTCTGTGCTGTCATCGCGAAGGGGCTGTTGATGCAATCCTTGATTGGTGCAGAAATCATGGCGTTTTCAGCGGCAATGTTCGTTCAGTTGGTTATCTGCGTTTTGTTCACACAAACAGAACAAGACGATCATCGCACGTTGGGACGCTTCCTGACCGACGGCGTGCTGTGTGCACCGCTCTGCGCACATCTCTTACTTGTATAACCGGACTCGTCCGGTTTTTCTTTTTGCTGAGTCAATGACCTAATGTTCCAGGCTTAGTTTTTAACAACATGAGTCTAAACTATTGACAAAAGTCTAAGATAATACTAGTATCCGCCGTTGAGAATCTTTGACTTATGTCCTCACTGTTCTCTCTTGCTATGGTGGTGGGAGAGAGTGGGAGAGTGTCTCTTGGTGATCAACAAGGAGGATTCATGGCAAGCCAGACTCTAAAAGATCGGCATGATCGCGATGTGGCAACACTTCGGAGTTTGGGTTCTGGGCTCATTATCTCATTCCGGGAGTTCGAGCGCCATAAGACAGGTCAGATCATTACCGTTCGTATGACAATCCCTTGTGGAGTTTTCGATGGCGTTACTGGTCTATTCATTGCCGAGATCCCCAAAAATGAGGGGGGTGTCAAAACCGAGATTCCTAAGGATCTGAGGGGTGTCAATATGCGCGATTATGTATTGACGAAGCTCTTTCTGTATCCTCGACAGCGTGTGAATATCGTGGATGTTTTCGCTGCTAAGCTTTCCGACAGCGCAGAAGATCGGAAAAGAAATGAGGTTTGTTCGAACGGAATCTATACCGTTATTATCTGACGGTCTCAACCTCGCGCATTCGAAGACAGCAAAGCCATCTGGCTGCTGTCTGTTGGGTGCGCTTTTGTTTTTGTAAAATTTGGGGACTTAGCTGCGTGACTCCGTGCACATTTGACCGGCGTCCACAAATGAAATAGCCTCCAGTAAGGAGGTTTGAAATGAGCAACGAAGATATTGCTGTAGAGATGGTTGTGAGACTTACCCCAGACGTTCATGAGTGTGGGGAATACAGTCTTCGCAATAAGCACGGTGAAGTTGTGGAGATTGATGCAGAGCGTGGTGAGCGTTGCATCTGCGTAAGAGTAGGGGTTGGGCGATTTGGCACCCATACGCGCATTGTTGATCGGCTTGGTTGGTTCGCGCGTGATGAGATTGAAGTCCTGGAAGGTGGTTGGACTCAAGAGTTGCGTGCCGCGTATTTGTTTGGACGGAAGTTTCGCGCTATCAATTCGTTCAGAATCCCATGGAACTCCGAACGACCATGTATGCATGCAGCACATGACGGCATTGATCCTCCAAACTCCACCAGAAGAATCATGATAAACGCATGGGGTGAGGTTTGCGAAATCGATGTTTGTGCAGAGCACGAAAGACTTGACGGAGCCTGCATGGACCAAGTTCCATTTGGAGAACGCTGGCGTCGGTACTAGAAGTACGCACTCGCGCACCTTGTTATGTCATGTAACGAGGTGCTGTTTTTATTTTGTAGAATTAGATGACTAACGTATCGCAGCAAGGACTTGTTCAAGCATGGCTTTATTATTTGTTGCAACAAATGAATTCTCCCATCTTAAGTCTAGTTGCTTGTAATCAAGTGGATTTCCGTTTAGGTCAACCACCACTCCTCCAGCTTCCTCAAGCATAAGCTGCACGGCCAACGTATCCCACTTAGATGCTCTGAAGTTTGTGTTTAGATGCACTTCAGCTTCACCTGCGGCGATGCGCGCAAGTTTTGTTCTGCTGCTCTCGATGATACTCGTCACTTTAAGTTTTGCGGTTTGCTCATTAAGAGGGCGCTTGTCCTTGATTGGGTTTTTTGTAATGAGTCGTGCTTCGCTTAAGCTTTCGATGTCGCTGACGTGCATGCGTTTAAAGGATCCATCTGGCTGGCGCTCGAATGCACCTTTGCCTTTTTCTGCAACGTACATTTTGTTTGCAGCTGGAGCATAGGCAAGTCCAAACAAAATAGTGTCCGCCTCCCAGAGTCCAATCAGGATTGAAAAGGTGTTTGTGCCGCTTACAAAGGCGTTTGTACCGTCCAACGGGTCGACCATCCAGATACGCTTTGAGTAGTCCGTTGGAACATCGTCGTTCTCCTCGGAGAGGATTAAGTCCTCGGGAAAAAGTGCGGTCAACTGACTGCGAATATATTCATCAGACTCTTTGTCTGCAGCAGTGACAGGATCAAACGTGTCATCGTTTTTATAGATGACTTCTAGATCAGATCTAAAATACTTCAGCAGAATCTTTCCAGCAGCTTCAGCAATCGGGATGATCTTATCTCGCATAGGTTAGATGTTAATAGTCTCTAGAATTATATCTGCAACCTCGTTTGGTTGAAGGTTGGTTGTATCAATCGTTTTGAATCCGAGATTACTTTTATCTTCAAACAAAGTAATGTTTCGTTTGATGCGCTCCTCGGAAACTTTGTGCTCACGATCCTCTTGTCTCTGGTTGACTCGCCCAAATGCGATCTTAGGTGTGGTGAATAGTTGGAATTTGAAAATAGGAATCGAATACTTGGTAGATAGCGCTTCATAGGATGCAACCTGATCATCTGAGCTAAACGGATGGTCGACAACAACTGAGAGCCCAAGCTCAAGATACTTCTCAGACATCGCTAGTACAATTTCTCTCGCAATCTTGTTGTCCTGTGTGCCTCTTTCAAAGTCTGAGACAAAACGTTTTACTTTATCCATACCGATGATTGCTGTGCGGGGAAGGTGATCTGACAACAAGCTAGATGCTGTTGTTTTCCCGGAACCCATCATTCCATCAAGAAGAAGTAAGAAGTGTTTCATAGGATGCAAGTTTATCATAGATGGAGTTCAGTATCTTTCTATGCAACAGACCAAGATAAGCTAAGCAACAGTGATATACTATCAACACTATGATGGATTTTCATGCGGACTCAAAGCGCTTACGTCTTGTTTACTTTTGGCTTGGTCTTATCGCAACGTTTGCTTATCGGATCATTATTGTTTTGAATTTCTTTGAGCCGATTTGGGTAAAGGTTGCGTGGTACGTTGGA
>JABITQ010000027.1 GCA_018700535.1 Candidatus Uhrbacteria bacterium
GTGTGTTGTTCTGCAAGAAAAAGTTTTTTTTCAAAAATTGTTCCAACAAGTCCTGATCGGTTTGATGCATGGAACGCAAAAAAGTTTTCAACAAGTTCTGCTTTGTGTCCCCAAGACCACACGCGCACATGCGGTCCACCACCTGCAGCGGGGAGTGTAACAAGTTCTTCGCGCGCATCATTTATCAAATCTCCGCACGCAAGATTTACTCCGTCGCGAAACGATTCGTGGTAGGCAAAAAATCCTCCGTCATCGATCTGTGTTCCGTAACGATTGAATATGCGAATGTGCGGACCACCACCACGTTGCGGACTCACAATAATTTCGTCGTATCCATCGCCAGTTAGGTCACAGGTAATGACATTGATCCCAACACCAAGTGTCGGTGCATACGCAAGGAACGATCCAATCTCCGATCCGTCTCTACGCAAAACTGTAACGCGAGGCTCATACCCCAAACCATTCCCAACAATTACCTCAGATACTCCGTCGTCTCCAAGGTCAGTCAACGCAATGCTTAATCCGCCAGTTGTATCACCTCTAGTGGATTGAATATTAATAAGCCCATCAGTAGATGTGATGTTGAGCGTATTATTGTGGTGAGCACTCACGTCTATAGGGGATAGGACAAGGACCCAAGGGATCACAAAGAGATAGAGCCATTTCATATACACCTATAATAACAAAAAACCACCACTTTTGGTGGACCTGGAGGGACTCGAACCCTCGACCCCCTGCTTGCAAAGCAGGTGCTCTAGCCAACTGAGCTACAGGCCCCTCAAAAGGGGCGGTTTTGTTTTACGAGCAAAATAATAGCAATGCTTGAAGGTTGTGTCAACTCACAATGTACGGATTAAAAACCTTATGTTTGTTAGTTAAAAACGAACCGAATCTTCCACCTCATATTCCCCAACAGATGTTCGCATCAATGACAGTAATAATGCTCCACCACCAAGCGAATGACCCATCTCATGAGCCAATGAGCGAATGTATGTTCCAGATGTCACAGTGAGCGT
Source organism: Candidatus Uhrbacteria bacterium (assembly GCA_018700535.1). Classification (GTDB taxonomy): domain Bacteria; phylum Patescibacteriota; class Patescibacteriia; order UBA9934; family GWF2-40-263; genus UM-FILTER-50-9. Next base: position 1,017 of record JABITQ010000027.1, read on the forward strand.
GCAGTGCGCTAGAGACAGTGTTTTGTTCACCTCTAGCTGTCCCCACTGTTCAATTATTTGATCCTGCCTAAAATCACCTTTTACCTGATCGATGCGATTGAATACATCTTGTTTTATCTCATCAATAGATCTTTTAGAAATCTTAACATGAGAGATGTTTAGCACAGTCATCTCTTTCTCCGGAATCTCTACTTCATCTAGCTTTCCTTGCAACGCCCAGTAGTGCAATGGTTTCCCCTTTATGCGATAAGAGGAATACGGAGGGAACGGAAGGTTGTGGGTTCCAAGAAGCGTATCTGTAATCTGATCGCTGCTTACAACCTGCGTAATCTTACTTCGTGTCACTAAGCCAAGTGAGTCATAAGTATCTGAGCTAACACCAAACAAAAACGTCGCCTTGTACGTCTTGTTCAATTTCTGAAAAGCAGGTTTTTCAAAACGCTCTTCTCCCGATAACAAAATCAACACACCTTCAGCCATCGGGTCGAGGCGTCCTGCGTATGTGATCGGAGCATCCTTGTGTTCAGGAAACCGTTTTCTGAATTCTGAGACAGCATCAAGCGGTGACCATCCAAGAGGTTTGTAGATGTTGTGAATTGGCATGAGGTGAGAGTAATGGAAAATGGCGAAAAAGAAAAATGAGTATCCCTAAGGCACTCATTCACTGGTTCGACTTGAGAAAAGTTGTCCTTACGTTAGGTCCGTAAACGGATTCATCGCCACTTCCCACAAGTGTCCATCAAAATCTTTAAAGTAGCCTGAGTAGCCACCCCAAGATACATCTTGAGCTTCCTTCACCACTTCTGCACCCAACTCTCTTGCTTCGTTGATCACTCGGTCAACATCCTCTTTTGTTGGTTCAAGATGCGCTAATGTCACTCCTCTAAACCCAGATCCACCAGTTTCTACTTGAGCATCCTTAGCAAGCTCATCCCACGGGAACAATCCAAGCCAGGTTCCTTCAGCGGGGACATCACCATGTCACTCTCACTGTCTTCATCTTCTGGGCGCAGCTGAAACCCAAGTGACTTATAAAAGCCCCGAGCCTTTTTAATATCCTTTACACCAAGTGTGATCATTCCAATTTTCGGTTTCATATACAAGAATTATTATTCAACAACCACTCTTGGATGAATCGTTTTTTGCTCTGTCCTGTTAAATTCCATATGGGCACAGTATACCAGCATAGTCTTCTAATAACACCCTAAATACCTTGACAAAAGGCCTTTTTTCTACTACATTCTTTTGGTATTTCGATGGCCAAATTCTTCTCAAACCATCTGCTTACACCGGAGCAAGTTATGAATGCCGAAGCCACAGCGATGCTGCATCTCCTTCTTGACCAAGCAATCGCTCTTGCGAGCCTTGGTGAGTCCGAGGTGCACCTGACTTTTCAAGGGGTCGACATTGCCATCAGGCCTGACAGCTTGGTTAGCGAGCATGAGGCCGAGCTCGAGCGTAAACAGAAGCTCTTGCCATTTGTGCTTGAGCTAGCTGATTTGCTCAAGGGTTTGTTCACCTCGTCTACTCGTATTCATAATGTAATCTTCCGATTGCCGGATGGGTATGAATTGCTCCAGGACATTCCCAGCGACAAATGCACTGTCAGAGAACAGTTCAATGGAATCGCACTGGTTCTGTGTTTACGTGAGGTCGCATTCACTTCTGAATTCTGGGAGCTTCTCAGAGAGCAGGCATCTACACGAATCGATATGATTGAGCCTGTTCAGAAAAAGTTCGAACGCGAGTTCGACCTGACCTGACGCACACCCTCTACGCGCTCCAGAGCCGCCCACAATCTCGTGGGTGGCTCTTTTCGTTAATGCAAAACGACCAGTCTTTCGACCGGTCGTTTTATATAGAGTTGAATGTTACTTGTTTCTTACCGCGCCAACTCACACCGCACCTGCTCTGCAACCGCCTGACTTCTCAACTCAGTCGGAAGTTCAAACGATGAAAAGCCTGCGTATGGATCTTCTAGGTTCAGTAGAAGAAGTTTGCTTGGTCCGTTGTCTGCAAGGAGCCACCAGCTGTCGCATGGA
>JABITQ010000003.1 GCA_018700535.1 Candidatus Uhrbacteria bacterium
AAAAACATATGACCAATTGCATTTTCTGCGGCATCATCTCTGGTGAGATCCCATCTCATAAAATTTATGAGGACAGCAATGTCGTTGCGTTTCTAGATATCAATCCAGTAAAAGATGGGCACACGCTCATTGTTCCAAAAGCACACGCAGAAAACTTACTCGAGTCTGGGTCTGAGGTTTCACAAATGTTGATGGAGACCGTGCAAAAGATTTCGCCTGCAATCAAAAAGGTTGTAGCGGCTGAGGGGTTCAATGTCGTAACAAACATCGGAGCCGCCGCCGGACAAACAGTACATCACACACACGTGCACATCATCCCACGTCACGAAGGCGACGGACTCGCGCTTTGGCCACAGATGAAAACAGACCACGAGGCTTTGGGGGAGACGGCTAAGAAGGTAAGTGATTTGTTATGAAGAAGTGGAAGACGTTGAGCACAAAATTGATTGAAGAGAACAGGTTCGCCTCTTTTAAGGTAGATGAATTTGAGACAGCTGAGGGAAACAAAGGGTCTTATTATTATCATCTCAACAATAATGCAGCCTGTGCATTTGCTCAGCTTTCTGAAGATCAGTTTGTCATGCTTCGCGAGTATCGCTATCTTCTCGATCAGATTTCTCTTTCACATGTGCAAGCACGTGTTGAGATAGGTGAAGATGCAATAGACGCAGCGCATCGTGAAGTCATTGAGGAGGTTGGATATAAAGCAGGTGAAATGATTTCTTTGGGCTGGATGGCGTCTGCCCCCGCGATCTCAAAAGAAGTGTTCTCTGTGTTCTTGGCGCGTGATTTATCACTCGAAGAGAAAAATAATGATGAGTTTGAAGACACCGAGGTCGTGATCATGTCTAGAGCCCAGATTGACGAAGCTGTTGTTTCTGGAGAAATTTGGGATAGCAATGTGATCGCAACATGGCAGAAGGTTAAGATGTTTTTAGATAGCGAATCTTAATATGAAAATTCTTGTAACAGGGGGAGCGGGCTTTATTGGCTCAAACTTTATTAAGTATTATTTGGATGCGCATCCTGAGGATGAGGTGGTGAATTTGGATGTGCTGACGTATGCGGGGAATTTGGAGAACTTGAAAGATGTTGAAGAGAACCCTCAGTATACGTTTGTTAAAGGGTCGATTACAGATCGTGATCTCGTCTTTGATCTCGTAAAAGACGTCGATGCGATTGTACATATTGCTGCAGAGAGCCATGTTGATCGATCTATCATGGACTCAGGTCCGTTTGTTGAGACCAATGTTATTGGGACTCAAGTGCTGCTCGACGCAGCGCTCGCCCACGGAAAGAAGCGTTTTCATCATGTCTCAACAGACGAAGTGTTTGGCTCGCTCGGTCCAGATGACAAGCCTTTTGACGAGACAACACCGTACGCACCGCGCAATCCGTACTCTGCGTCTAAAGCTGCATCAGATCATCTCGTGCGTTCCTACTTTCACACACACGGGCTTCCAATCACAATTTCAAACTGTTCAAACAACTACGGCCCTTACCAGTTTCCAGAAAAGATGATCCCACTGTTTATCGCAAAGCTTCGCGCTGGCGAGAAGGTTCCTGTGTACGGCGATGGTCAGCAGATCCGCGATTGGATTCATGTTGGCGACCATGTGCGTGGGATCGACGCGTGTTTGCAAAAGGGTGAGCTTGGTGAGACGTACTTGTTTGGGGATGATAATGAGGTGCGTAATCTAGACCTAACAAAGAAGTTGATCGAGCTTGTCGGTGCATCTGAAGATATGATCGAGTTTGTAAAAGACCGGCCTGGACACGATCGTCGATATGCGACAGACTCTCGCAAGGCACATGAGCAGCTTGGGTGGAAACCTGAGTTTACATTTGAGACTGGCCTGCGCAATACGATCGATTGGTACTTGGCGAACGAAGAGTGGGTTGATCGATGTCGTAGTGGAGCCTATAAAGATTATTACAAGAAACAGTACGGACTATGAAGATTTTGATTTTTGGAAAAGGGTACATGGGGCGTCGCTGCGCAGAAGCGTGGGGAGACGAAGCGATTTTGTCTGACGTGTATGTTGAAACAAAAGCTGATGCACTTAATGAGATTAATCGTGTTCAGCCAGACGTTGTGTTTAACGCCGCAGGTGTAAAGGGTGTGCCGAATGTTGATTGGTGCGAGGATCATCAAATCGAGACCATGCGTGGTAACACAGTGATGCCTTTGGTGCTTGCAGATGCATGTGCTGAAACTGGTATGTACATGTTGCACATGGGGTCAGGTTGTATTTTTTACGGAGACTCTGCGCACGAGGATTGCGCATGGCGCGAAGAAGATTTTGGAAACCCATCCGCGACATACTCGCGATCAAAGTGGGCAGCAGACCTTGTGCTCTCAACACTCCCAAACATCGGAGTCGCACGTATTCGGATGCCAATCGATTGGAAGCCAGCACCAGGTAACTTGATTAACAAAGTTGCGAATTACCCAAAGGTAATCGACGTAGAGAACTCAGTAACGATTGTGGACGACATGATCGACGCGTTTTATCAGCTATTGCAAAAACAGGCTGCAGGCGTGTTCCATGTAACCAACCCTGGAGCAATGCGTCATCGTGAGCTGATCGAGTTGTACCAAGAGTTGGTAGACTCAGAGCATTCTTGCGAGTGGATCCACAACGATGAACTCGTTGGGCAGGGGCTTGCAGTGAAGGGGCGTTCAAATAATCTGTTGGATTCTAGCAACCTAATCGCAATCGGGATCGTGATGCGGCCGGTGGGGGAGGCGCTACGAGATACGATGGAAAAGTTTGCAGCCGCGATGCAAGATGAGGCAAATAAATAAGATCTGGAAAAATGCACAAAAAATGCACATCGGATGTGCATTTTTTGTTTAAGCTTAGTATAGATTGTATTTATAGCTTGAGATATTGATCGTTTTGCGAATCGAGAAATGTAGGGAACCCAAGACCCTACATGTAGGGTCTTGGGTTCCCTACAAAATATGGGGGGATGTCTCTCGAAATGAATTTGGAAATCAGTCTTATCTCTTGGTGATTGACGAAATATATTGCCCGACGTAGGGTATTCGCGTATGAAAGCACTCATTGCCGCTGGTGGTCGCGCGACGCGATTGCGCCCAATTACTTGGACACGTAATAAGCACTTGATTCCGTTAGGAAACAAGCCAATGCTTTGGTATGTCATTAAAAAGATCACAAATGCTGGCATTAAGGAGATTGTCATCAATGTGAATCCTGGTGAAGTAAAGTACATGAGCCAGGCGATTGGAGACGGATCTGAGTTTGGTGCGCAGATTACGTACCTTGAGCAGCGCGGTGGTGCGAAGGGGCTTGCTCACGTGGTGGCAAATGCTGAAGAGCATTTGAAGGGAGAACCGTTCTTGTTCTTTCTTGGCGACAACATTATCCTCGGGTCGATCAATAAGTTCGTTGATCGTTTTGTGAACGAAGGGCTCGATTGCATGATCGCACTCTCACGCGTAAAGGACCCGCATCGTTTTGGTGTCGCAGAGTTTCATCCTGATGGAACACTAAAGCGCACAGTAGAGAAACCAAAGGATCCTCCATCACCATTTGCGGTTACTGGAATTTACATTTTCGACAGTCAGTTTTTTGACGCGTTTAAAAACATTGAGCCATCACCTCGTGGTGAATACGAGATTACAGACATGATTACCTGGTACATCCGTAATGGGAAAACAGGTCATGAGGAAATCACAGGTTGGTGGAAGGACACCGGGACACCTGACGCGCTTATCGAGGGGAATGCGCTTATCATGGATGACATGGCGCGCGATGAATTTTGTGTCGATTGTAAAGTGCATGAGGACACTGAGTTGCAAGGGTTGGTCTCAATCGGCGAAGGGTCAACTGTTTCAAAAGACTGTTTGATTCGCGGGCCGGTAGTAATTGGAAAAAACTGTACGATTACATCGAGCTACATTGGACCATACACAGCCATTGGTGACGGCGTCACGATTAACCACACAGAGGTTGAGCATTCAATCATCTTCGACGGCGCATCAATCGACACTACGCGTCGTATTGCAAACAGTCTGATTGGAACAAATGCGTCGCTCATTGATTACAGACGATCGCATCCAAAGACAGGGCATCGATTGATCATCGGTGACAACTCAATTGTAGAATTATAAAATCAGGGCCTTGGCCCTGATTTTTCTTATCGCTGTATTCGTTTGGAGAAAATCCCCATCTCATTTCCATCTGCTCCAAGCATATAAATCCATTCACCATCCGGATCAACCCAGGCTCGACCAACGACTCCGCCAGTTAATTCGAGTGTCTCGTGTCCGTCTCGTGAGTCTAACTCAATCGAGATCACTTGCGCATCTGTTACAAAGACAACGCTGTTCCCAAGCGGATACCAGAAAACATCTTGAATGCGTTCGCTTAGTCGTGTGAGAGTGGTGGTTGTATGTGTGGAGCGTGTGTAGACTTCTAGGTCAAAACCGTCAGTAAACACCAGTCTGTCTTGGTCCGCACTCCAGTGCCACGATGTCGCTTGTTCGTTAAGTAAGATGGGTTGATCAGCATTTGTAAGGTCTACCAAGATAATGCGTTGTCGATCTACATCCTCAAGCAATGCTGTGTCACCAGGGGTGTTATGAAATTGGTAGGTTCCATATGGGAGGTAGGTCACGATCGATGCGGTGTCGTTCTCATAGGTTGAGAGGACAGCACGGTCAGTATTTTGTGACAGCGCAAGAAGTTGATGTTGATATGAGGTTGTTTGAGCATCAAATGCGAGGGGTTCTGCATCCTCAGTGTTATGGATGTTCAGTTGATAGATCACTCCATCAAGGCGCGCATATAGCACATCGTCCTCCCAAGCATCCCACCAATACTCGCTTGAGAGTTTTAGGATGCGATGGATATCTAGTGTTTGCTCCTTATCTAAATCTACAAGCGTGAGCGACTCTTGTGTAAATCCATCTTGATTCAAAATAAGATACGTACCAAGTGCAGACCATTCAATGGTGTACTCAGCTCCTGGTTCGTCTGGGAGACGTGCAATAACACGCTCTGTCTCAGCAAGTCCATCGCTTACCCACAATTCAACCCACGAACCTTCACGCACAAGGTAGGCAAGGCTGTGGTGATCAGGTGACACACTTGAGTGCTGAGTTGATCGATCGTCTTCAACTTGCTTCTCACTTTCTAAAAATAACAAAGCTCCTTCGATAAAAGTGGTTTCGCGACTAGTGACGGTAAGTTGTTTCTCCCATGAGATGTATCCGTCCTTTTCAAGGCGAATCACACGCTCTCCAGGGTAGACAGTGTCGAACACAGAGGGGGTTTGTTCTGACTGCTCGACGCCATCAATAAACACTGTTGCTCCACGAGGCACGCTCGTCACATTAAGAACACCTGTGTGGACAATTTGACCAGCACCCAAATCTAAGCGATACCCAGCTGTATAAAGCACAACAAGCGGTGCTGAGATGAGGAAAGTAAGGAGGAATGTGAGGAAAAGAATGAGTCGAAGATTTTTGTTCATAGATGAAGTTATTGTAGAGGGTATTTGCGAAAAGAAAAAGTGTTGCCGTGTGAAAGATCCACTTCACCTCATTGTTATTCTCATGTATCCTTAGAGTTATCTTTATGCGAAAAACTATCCAAAAACTTCCCAAGTCCATTCTCATTCTTTTTTCTCTCCTCTTAATCACGATGGCTTTTAGCATCGGTTTTTTTGTTGGAGCAGATCGTCAGGCTGTCTATGCGGTACCTGATGGTGAAGGGCGTGTCACTGGAACGAATGGAAGTCCAGCAGGTTTGGATGACAACGTCGACTTTGATGATTTTTGGGAAGTTTGGGAATTCGCAAAGGAAGAGTTTTATCAGCAGCCTGTCTCTGATAAAGATTTATACTACGGTGCATTGGAAGGATTGGTGTCAGGTTTGAACGATCCATACTCTGTCTATTTCCCACCCGAGGAGGCTGAGGCATTTGCTGCATCGCTTGCTGGGTCGTTTGAGGGGATTGGTGCTGAGATCGGAATCAAAGAAGACAAGCTTCAGATTGTTGCGCCGCTATCTGGGATGCCTGCTGAGGCAGCTGGGTTATTGCCTGGTGATTGGATTGTCATGATCGACGGTTTGGAGACTTCTGGAATGACCGTTGAAAAAGCTGTTACGATTATCCGTGGAGAAAAAGGCACTGAGGTCGTTTTGAGTATTTCGCGTAACGGACTTGATACATTGCAGGATGTGTCTATTATTCGCGATAAGATTGTTGTTGATAGTGTGAAATGGGAGCTGACTGATGACAACATCATGCTGATCAGCATTTCAACATTCAATCACGACACAGCAGAGCTCTTTTACGAGGCTGTGCAGGAGACACTCACAAGTGGTGCAGAAGGAATCATCTTAAACCTTCGTTCAAATCCAGGTGGGCTTCTTGCCTCTGCAATCGATGTGGCAGGCGCATGGGTTGGTTACGATACGGTTGTTATTGAGCGAATGCAGGAGGATGCAAGCTCTTATGATGGCTTGATGGCGCCACGTTTGGCAGGTGTGCCGACAGTTGTGCTTGTTAATGGAGGTTCTGCATCCGCATCTGAAATTGTTGCAGGTGCGCTCCAGGATTACGGTCTTGCAACGACAGTTGGAACCACGACGTTTGGAAAGGGTTCTGTGCAGGATTACAGACAGATGCCTGATGGGTCTGCGCTTAAGATTACGACCGCAGCATGGTACACACCTCTTGGTCGTACTATTAACGAGACTGGAATTGAGCCTGACGTAAGCGTGCCGTTTACCATCGAGGAGTACCAAGCCGGAATTGATCCGCAACTAAACCTAGCTATTGAAATAATTCTTGGAACATATGTCCCAGAAGAGGACAGCGAAACCGAAGAGCTCGCCGAAACCCCAGAAGAAGAAAGTGGTACGGAAGGGGCAGTCGAATAGCTCAAATAAAAAGAAAGAACGTGCCGTGCGAGAAGTTTCTGCCGGTGGTGTTGTGTTTCGTCGAACTCGCAATGGCATCTCTTTTGCCATGATGAAAGACACTTACGATAAGTGGACGTTTCCAAAGGGGCATGTAGAAAAGGGTGAAGACCTTGAGGAGACCGCCGCTCGTGAGACGCTTGAGGAGCTTGGTCTTGAGGAGATTAAGTTTTATGAAGAACTTGGAAAAATCGATATTTGGTTTCGAGATCGATTTATTAAAAAAGGAAGACTCATCCATAAGGACATTCACTACTTTTTGTTTGAGACACCAGCAGGAGCACGTTTGTTCCCTGATCCAGAAGAGCATGCGCTTGATGCTGTTTGGGTACCAATGAGTAAGGTTCTTTCCCGCTCAAGCTACGAAGATATGAAGCCGATTGTCGAAAAGGCCATTAAGATTGTTGGGAAATTGCGACGTCGGTAACTTGCTCTTTTTACTAGTTCAGCTACATTAAGTAGGTATGCAAAACATCACCTTCAGCGGCCGCGTCGAACGTGGCGAGGGTATGGCACGCAATCTTGGGTGCCCAACCGCAAATATCGCCATCGAGCAGGGGGTTATTATTCCAGGGCTTGGTATTTATGTGGGTGAGGCAGAGGTTGATGGGGCTGTGTATTCAGCGTTGATCTGTATCAACGATGGTCGTACGGGTTATCGCTTAAAGATGGAGGTGCATCTACTTGGAGTGTGTATTGAGCTAGTTGGAAAGCAGATGCGCGTTGTTGTGTTCAAAAAGATTCGAGAACTAATTCCGTTTCCGGGTGAAAAAGAAATGTCAGAGATTATAAAACAAGATTTGGTTGATGCAAGAACTTGGTTCGATCAACACAAAACTGTAGAAGATAGTTAAGCCCGCTAAACGCGGGTTTTTTGTTAGTGTTGTGGGGTTGTGGATCAATGAACTCCTACTATTCACAAAATATTGACCTCATGCTAACATGCCCCCGTAAAACTTAAGTTTTCCACATATATGGCAAAGCTAACAAAGAGCCAGTTCATGGCTACCTTCGGTGAGTTCCTAGGAGTATCTAAGAAAGAGGCTGCAGAGAAATGGGACCAGTTCGTTGCTCTAGCAATCAAAGAGGTAAAAGAGAACGGTGAGTTCCCACTACCAGGTCTTGGTAAGCTCGTTCGTAAGGAACGTGCTGCACGTATGGGTCGTAACCCAATGACAGGTGAGAGCATCTCAATTCCTGCAAAGACAGTAGTAAAGTTCCGCGTAGCAAAGGCTGCAAAGGAAGCTGTACTCTAAACAAAAGATTTAGCAAGAAAAACCCACTCCTGAAAAGGGGTGGGTTTTTTGGTTGATGGATTGACAGAAGGGTGATTTCGTGGCAATGTCCTATCTTCTTTACATGAGGAGAAGAAACATGAGTAGTGCTCCAGAAAATGTGGTCAGGCAGTCATTGGCCGACATCGACACGTTGCTAGGTCTCAGTGCACAGAAGGTTCTGGGGCTCGACACTG
>JABITQ010000084.1 GCA_018700535.1 Candidatus Uhrbacteria bacterium
GCAGGACTCATCAACTTTGTCGATTGGGCGCGCCCAGCAAAGCCTCTCCCCCTCCTCACACAAGCTGAGGGAATGGTTCAGGTTGAAACACTCGAAGCGATTACCAACTACACACAAACACTGATGACTCCTCCACAAGAAACCTTTGGCGCAGAGCTTTACGTCGCTGGCATTTACACCGAGGTAAACGATCTGCTGCCACAAAATACAGTCGCGCTCGTCTACACCAAGGACAACTGGCGCTTTATTGAAATCGACTACAAACCCATCACACTAGAAGAGCACCTCTCAACCAGCCGCGGTTTTGACCCAACAGAAGTCGTACTCACACCAGAAGTCACAGGCACCCTCATCACCCTCGACCACACCCCACGATGCATCGAGCCTGTCGACGACCGGTTTCCAGGCAAATGTGAAATCTCAACTCAGCTCTCTTTTGAGCTAGATGGCACAACGATCACAATCTCAGCTGACGGGACGCACGCAACAGAGGGTGAGCTGATTGAGATCGGGAGGTCGATAATTGAGTAGGTGGTGATTGACAAAACTAAGAAAAGACTTAAGCTATGAACAAATATGAGGATCTTTCCTTCATATTTGCATGAAGCTAAGATAATCAATAGGGAGTCTCTCATGGGAATCATCGTAGCCGCACTTGTTGCCCTTGGTGTAGTAGGTGCTGGCTCAGCAGCTGGCGAGAAAGAGAGGGAAAAGAAAAAAGACGAAAACTCTGGTTGGCCAGACGATTACCCCAACCGGCACCCCCACAAACAAGGCAACAGACGCAGCATTGGACCAGCTCACAAGAGGTAGTCCACCTTACGAAGCGTTCGCAATGCGGACGCTTATTCTAATTACAAATTACTTATTGCATTCCCGCAAGAACGACACCAATCTTGACAAAGCCCCCACAAAACACTATTCTCCACTGTCATTTCATGACAAGACTATAGGGAGAATAAGTGCTCATTAAGTCCATTATTATCGGAGTTGTCACGACAATGATCTGTCTGGCCTTGATCGAACGATTGATCAAGACAAACAAGTCGTCCGCTGGAAACTTCGTGACTCAAGTTGTGCGTGCGCTATCGAACGGGAGAGTTCAGCGATCGATCGCGATGTGTGAAAGAAGTTCAACGTCGATCTTTTCGCAATACGCCCTCAAACTCCTCAAGCTCGACGACCACCCTTCGGTGCTCGACGCGCTGGTGATTGAAGGACAACAGATGATTAGAGAGGAGATCAAAAAGACAAAGCTGGCAAGAAGACTCAATCTGCTCGCCTACATCCCTCTGACAGCCCCTTACGCACTAATGATCGCATCAGGACAAATAGAGTCCTGGAAAGTGACCGCGGTGTTGTTTGTCAGCTGGATCGTGATCACGTCACTTACAGTGATCTGCTATTTCCTCGCAGAGACATTCATCGACCGCCTCGAGAAGGACATCATGAACCTACCGGCATTCCGGCACCTGTTCGATCAGTACGCTGATCTGATCGCCGCAGACCGAGAAGCATACAGCCGCATGCACTAACGAAACGCCCACCAAGAAACAGAGTTGCCCCTCGACTCATCTTGATGGGCGCTCTTTTTTTATTAAGCAAATAAATGCTCTAAAAAACGAAGCTCTCTCAACCAATGCCTCAAATTGTAAAACCATGTATACTTGCACTCATATGAATGAACGAGCACCAACAGTCAATCCTCGCGAATCAGAACCTACAGCTGGTTATACAGAGACTTCTCCAGAATTTGTTGCAAAAGCTATTGAGATTGCGACGACTTCCATTGGTGAAAATGGCATTGGTCCATGGCGAACAGCTCTAAGAGAGTTTGAAACTGGAGACCAGAATGCGTTGAGTGTGTTTGGGTTAACTGACAGCGGATGGACCCAAGAGGCACAACGATTATTAGTTAGAGAAGTTGAAAAGTCTCAATCTTTAGGCTACGAACTAACACAGTTTAGAGATCTTCTTCAAAAAGAACCTGTTGTCACTCACACAAATGACAGCTCAAAAAATAGTTTGACAGATGGCCCCTCAAGAGATGACGCTTGGATCGATGTTGGCCTTCAAAATGGAAAGGGGATTCAAATTCGTTTCGATGCAGAAAAACAAGTTTTCATAGCTTCATCGGGAGGAAGAGAAATCTACGCGGAAGGATCGCAAGATCTTATCCTCGAGTTTCTAGCGAGAGAAATGGAGACACCGGTAAAATAAAGTTCAACCAATCATAAACCTAACAAACAAAAGAGCGATCTTCATTTGAAGATCGCTTTCGTCGTTATTGGCTTGTTCAGCCAACTTGTCTTGGCACTTGATCAGCACCAAGTGTTTCCCCAGGAGGTTTGCTGAAGATCTTCAACCTCCCATCTGGAGGAATGGCGCGACCGTCGATGACAACATCTCCAAGATGCAGTTCGTCATGATGAACCATATCATCGTGACACACACCGCTCATAAGCTGCAGACCACCCTGAGCAGTCTGATACATGACAGAGCTTCGTATGGACAAGAAATGACCATCGCCATCATGCAATCTTCCACCGCAAGAGCAGCGATTTCCACGACTCAACTTTCGCCAGAAGATCAGTAAGTCCTGCACGCTCACACTTGCAGGAGTGATCGGATCTGCAAGAAGCTCTGAGCCACCAGTCAGCACAGCACCTTCTTCTGCACTCCACCTACGAAGGCGCACCTGACCTGAGTCGGCACGATCGAGGCACCACCACTCTCCATCGGGTTCAAAGTCACCAGACTCCGAAAACCCACTGAACAACGTGGGGTGAATCAACGCCATGTCGTTGTGTGTAGAGTCTGAATGAGGCGGACCATCTTCACCACCGACCTGATGAACCACCAATCCAACCCCAATTGGATAGCCCGTTCCCTCCTCGCGCAACTGAACTACAGGGCCAAAAAATGACCGCTGTTCTCTCGCCGGAAACAAGTCCAGCGCAATCTGCTGCACCTCAGTATCCGAAGAAACATCATGATACATGCCTACCCCTCTGTTAGTTGGCAACGAGACCTTACAAACCCCAATGCAACCCGTCAACAAAATAGCGACCTTTTTTCAAAGATCGCTTTCGTCGTTGCTGGCTTGTTCAGCCTACCTGCCTGGCCTCAGCGCAGAGAGAACCATCTCTGAAGGAATCTGTTCGTACATCTGCACCCTTCCAAATGGCGGAATAGCACGACCATCGATGACAGCATCTGATCGCTTCATTTCACCACGGTGAACTTTTTGATCGAAACACGTAGCACTCATCAAGCCCCACCTACCACTCCGACCGCGGAACAAGACAGACGTCTCGACAGCTAGAGAATGATGATGTTCAACCCCAGCGATCCCACCGCACATGCAGTAAGTCTCATCGCGCAATTTTCGCATGAAGAGAATGAAGTGCTCCACAGACACAGACGCAAGCTCGAGAGGATGCGCAAGAGCCGTTGGACCATCTTCTAGCACACCACCCTTGTCTGCATCCCATCTGCGAAGCCGCGCCTGACCGGATTCGGCACGATCGAGGCACCACCATGCTCCATCAAACTGGAAATCACCAGAAGATGGAAACTTTCTGAACAACACAAGGTGCATCAGTACAAGATTGAAATCTCCAGCACCTTGAGGAGATGATTCATCCACCTCACGAACCTGTGGCACCACCAATCCAACACCAACCTGTTGGCCAGTTTCTCGAGAGACTAATCGGCGCACTCTTCCACGATACGATCCTTTCATTCCGACAGGAAGCGCGTCTTCTGTAATCTGACGCACCTCATCTCTCAGAGATATAAAATAACCCATACCTACTCCTCTTGTATTTGGCATCCAGACCTTACAAATCCACACGGACCCCGTCAACTAAATACATACTTTTCTCCCTCAAACAAAATAGCGATCTTCATGATGAAGATCGCTTTCGTCGTTGTCGGCTTATCCAGCCGACTGTTGTCGCTCCTTCTCATCGGCGATGATCTGAATGGGAGCCCTGTCGAGCACCTCCACCCTTCCGTGAACAGGGATGGTGCGACCGTCGACAACCACATCTGATCGTTTCAGTTCACTGCGGTGAACTTGTAGATCAAAACATGAACCATTCACCAACCTGTTGACACCCTGCAAATCTCGCCACATGACTGCGTTTTGAGAAATCAAACTGTGAGAATGATCTCTGGATTTGCTTCCGTCACACTTGCATGTCGTTGCGTCACTCAGCATTACCCAGAAAGCATACAGGTCCTCTGTACGCACAGAAGTCAGACTGACTGGTTGTGCAAGAACCAATGGACCTTCCTTCACAACCTTTCCTTCGTCTACATTCCACCTGCGGAGACGTACCTGACTCGAGCTAGTACGATCTATGCACCACCACCTGCCATCAGCATCATACTCTCCAAAAGGTCCGAACGGATTAAACAACGCGGGGTGCATCAACACAGTGCCCCTAAGTTCAGAATCGAGATGAGACAGCTCATCCTTTTCACCAACCTGCTGAACCACAAGTCCAGTACCCATATGCCGCCCAGTCACCTCCTCAACCAAGCAAACCACTGACCCACGGAATGACCGACACCTTCTGACAGGAAACAAACCTAGCGCAACCTGCAACACCACAGCTTTTGAAGAAACGATATAGTTCATGCCTACTCCTTTTGTATTTGGCATCCAGACCTTACAAACCCTCACTAAGCCCGTCAACTAAAACAGCGATCTTCATTTGAAGATCGCTTTCGTCGTTGTTGGCTTGTTAAGCCGAGTGGTCTTGATCAGTCTCATCAGAGGACTGATCAAAGGTCTCTACTTTTGAGTGTGGCATGATGGTGCGACCGTCAACGAGAACATCTGATGCTTTCAATTTACCAAGGCGAACTTTGGTATCAAAGCACTCTGTATGCATCAATTGGTAATCACCTGCCAAGGTCCACAACAACACTGAGTTCTGAGGAGACAATATAGACAGGTGCGACAAAGTTGTTTCTCCATCACACCTGCAAATATGCACGTGTCTCAACTTTTCCCAAAAAACGTACAAACTCTCAACACACACCGAAGTGCATCCAGCTAGATTTGAGAGGATGATCCGATTCTCCAACACCCTTTCGTTCTCTGTGCTCCATCTACGCAGACGCACCTGCCTCAATCTAGATCGATCAAGACACCACCACATACCATTAGCAACATCCCTTCCAAAAGGCTCAAAAGACTCGAACAGCGTTGGGCTCCTCAACACCAAGCCGATCAGCTCTGCCCCTGACTCAGGTTTCACTCTTTCCTGATCAACCTGATTGACCACCATCCCGATACCAGTGTGGCGCCTGGAGCCCTCTTGGAACAAATTCACCACTGGCCCACGAAATGATCGACGCAAATTGAGCGGAAACAAGTCCTGCGTAACCGGCAGCACTTGAGTATGTGACGAAACCACGAAGTCCATACCTACTCCTTTATTAGTCGGCAACCTGACAATACAAACCCCAACAAAACACGTCAAATGGTAGCCATCTACCCAGCCCACTGGTAGCATGACTGTATATGAACCAAATCACTTCATTCTCGCTGAGTGACCCTCGACTCTGGATTATGGGAGTCATTCTCTTCATCCTCTCAGGAATCATCCTTTTTTACATTTCAAAAAACTAATCGCTCCACAGGGAGCGTTTTTTGATTACGCAATTTTTCGCTATAATAAGGTTAAACATATGAAAATTAGAAAAGCAATTATCCCTGTAGCAGGTATGGGAACCCGTTTTCTTCCTGCTTCAAAGGCTCAGCCAAAAGAAATGCTCGCTGTCGTTGATAAGCCAGTTATCCAATACATCGTTGAAGAGGCTGTTGCAAGTGGAATTGAAGAGATCATCTTTGTCACTGCAATTGGTAAGCGCGCAATCGAAGACCACTTTGATCGCAACTTCGAACTTGAGTACCGACTAGAGCAAAAGAAGAAAATGGCAGAACTAAAGCTCGTCTCAAAGATTGGAAAGATGGCAAAGTTCGCCTTTGTGCGACAATCCAAACCACTTGGCGATGGACACGCTGTTTTATCAGCCCTGCCCTTCATCGATGCTCACGAACCTGTCGCAGTCCTCTTTGGAGACGACATCATCGACAACAAAGTCCCGGCAACCAAACAGCTTATCGATGTGTACGAGCAATATGAGTCGCCAGTTGTAGCTCTTCAAAAAGTTCCCAAAAAAGATACTTCACGTTATGGAGTCATTGGAGGAAGACGTGTCAAAAGTGGAATTTGGGAAGTAAACAATTACGTCGAGAAACCACCAGCTTCAAAAGCTCCATCAAACCTCGCTGCCGTTGGACGATATGTCCTCACTCCAGAAATCTACAAAATCCTTCCAAAACTTAAGACGGGTAAAGGTGGGGAGATTCGTCTTGCAGATGCATTCGCTGAATACATCAAGCAAGGAAACATCATGCACGGACGTGTCTTTGATGGAATGCGTTACGACTGCGGAAACAAACTTGGTTTCCTAAAAGCTCAAATCGAACTCGGCCTAAAGCATCCGGATGTAGGTCGTGAACTCAAGAAATACTTAAAAAAGAAAACGTTTTAGCCAACACACTTATGAAGGGTATTCCACTTCGACTTTCCATTCTCGCACTAAGTCTCGTCCTTATGGGCGCGGGTTGTGGCGGGTCGTCTGCTGCTGAGCAGGCAGCAAATACCCAGGTGAGCCTTGATGTCTGGCGTGTATTTGATGACGGCGACACAATGGATGATGTCATGCGACGTTATCAAGCCGTTCATCCAAACGTCTCATTCAACTATCGCGAACTTCGCTTTGACGAGTACGAAGATGAGTTGATCCGCGCATTCGCCGAAGGTGAAGGGCCAGATATTTTCTCACTCCACAACACATGGCTTGGTGAGTACGAGAGCCTGATCAGTCCGCTTCCAAGCTCGGTCAGCATCCCCTTTTGTGAGACAAGAGGGACCATCAAAAAAGAAATCGTCTGTGTTATCCAAGAAGATCCAACGATTTCACAACGAGCGCTTCGTAGCGACTTTGTAGACGTGGTGGCAGAAGATGTCATCCGCTCATACAAGGCAACAAGTAAATCTGAAGCAGAAGATCGCGTGTTCGGGATTCCATATGGTATCGATACACTTGCTCTCTTTTTTAACAAAGACCTCTTGAACGCTGCAGGTATCCCCGAAGCTCCTGCAACGTGGACAGAGTTTCAAGACCAAGTCACAACACTTACACGCATCAGCAGCTCGGACGTGATCACTCAATCAGGTGCTGCGCTTGGAACAAGCCAAAACGTTGAGAGAGCCTTCGATATTGTCTCTGTGCTCATGATGCAAAATGGCGCACAGCTTATCGACAGTCGCGGGCGTGCTGTGTTTGCTCAAGGTGATGACGAAGGCACACTCGCAATACAGGCCACACGTTTTTACACCGACTTTGCAAACCCACTCAAACAGGTCTACACATGGAACGAAGACATGGACGACTCGTTCGACGCATTCGCTAATGGTAAGGCAGCCTTCTTCCTTGGCTACTCGTACCACCACGATTTGATCCTCACAGCAAACGAAAAGCTAAACCTAGGCGTGGCTCCTCTCCCACAAATCGCAGGTGGCAAAACTGTTAACTACGCCAACTACTGGGTAGAAACCGTTTCAAAATCTTCAGACAACACAGACTGGGCCTGGGACTTTATTGAGTACGCTGCCTCAGAAGACCGAGTGCAAAGCTACTTAAAAGAAGCAAAGAAACCAACTGCCCTTCGCGCGCTTATCAACGATCAGCTAGAAGACGACATCCTCTCAATTTTTGCAGGACAAACGTTGACTGCAGAAAGTTGGTACAGAGGTGATGACGCCTCTGTTGCAGAAGAAGCATTCCTCGACCTCATCGACGCACTCCTCGATGGAGAAGAAGCCGAACGCGCAATGCGTGACGCACAAAACAAAGTGAATCAAAGCTTATGAGAAGTCTCCTCCTTAATCACGTCACACACAAACGGTTAGCATTTGCGCTGCTGATCGTGATGGCTGCTCTGTATGTATTCTCAGTCTCCATCTTGCTTGCAAATGATGCGCATGCATACACAAGTGGGATTTGTACAGCAGAACCAACAGGTGAGTGTCAGTCAAAAGAAGTAGGGCCACTAATGGTCGGCATCTCTTCAGCCTGCGGAAACACTGGAGACTGCGAGCTCTCTGATATCCTTCAAGTGTTCATCAACGCTGGAAACTACGTTATTGGAACTGTCGGAGCTGTCGTATTGCTGATGTATGTCATCGGAGGTGTTTACATGATGGCGTCAGGGGGGCAATCAGATAAAGTTCAAAAGGGAAAGAAATACTTGGTTATATCAACAACCGGTCTTCTCATTGTCATGTTTGCAAACCTAGGAGTACGCGCAGTGCAAAACGCAATTGTAAGCGGATCTATCGCTGACACAGAAGGATATGCAACGTGTGCCGTCGGAATTAACATCGGAGCATCTTGTGGTGACCACAAAGTTTGTACAGCCGAGGGTGCTTGCGTCACAATTTGTGAGGAAAAGAAAGATACCTTCACCCAAAAAGATGGGTACGCATGGATGTGTATCGACGTAGAAGCTTACGCTGGCTTTTACAGTGGCTCAGCACTCGAAGCATCTGTAAGAGCACGCCTTGAATCAGGGTGTAAAACCAACATGTGTCCGGGAGGAGCTGAGAGACGGTGTTGTAATGTATACCAATAAACCCATCATCATATGAAAATACAAACAAAGACATGGGTGAAGAGTGCAGTCCTTACCGCCATTATTTCAACCCCACTAATCGGCCGCGCCGCCGCATCACTCACCGACCCGCTCCAAGGAGCTGATATCGTTGTCGTGATCAGCCGCATTATCAAAGCGATTCTCGGAATCGTCGGGGCAATCGCACTTCTCATGTTTGTCTGGGGTGGACTGCAGTGGGTCCTCTCTGCTGGGTCACCTGACAAGATCAAAAAAGGGAAAGACACTCTGGTTTGGGCGGTTATCGGCCTCACCGTTATCATCGCTGCATACGCTCTAGTTATCGCTGTTGTCACCGCGCTTGAGGCAGGACAGATCTCGTAAAACCTTCGTGTGGATATCCCCGCTTAGTTATCCACGCAAAAACAGCTATAATAGAATTAAATTAGTTATCTTTCTTTAATTTTTTAACCTAAACAACTTTAACGCTCGTGCCATCTTATTTGCACTTGCGCCATAAAGGAGGTGATCATCTATGAACGCAATATCAAAAAAACGCATTGGGTACCTGCTCGGAGCAGTCGTTGCTCTCTCATTTTGTGCCATGGCTCTTATCGGAGTACAGACTGCACACGCAGACGCTCTAGAAGCTGACGACTT
This sequence comes from Candidatus Uhrbacteria bacterium, assembly GCA_018700535.1. GTDB lineage: Bacteria > Patescibacteriota > Patescibacteriia > UBA9934 > GWF2-40-263 > UM-FILTER-50-9. Next base: position 9,362 of record JABITQ010000084.1, read on the forward strand.
GTTTGGTGGAGAACTCTCAGGTGAAGACTTTGCAGGCGAAGCTGGACTCGGCGACGCAGACCTCGTTGGAACCATCGCACAGATCATTCGTATCGCTCTCGGATTCCTCGGAGTCATCGCTGTAGTAATCATCTTGCTTGGAGGATTCAAGTGGATGACCGCTGCTGGAAGTGACGACAAGGTGAAGGATGCGAAGAAGCTGATTTTCTCAGGTATTATCGGACTGGTGATTGTTCTGTCATCGTACGCAATCGCAAGTTTCGTTATCGGATCAATTATCAGCGCAACACAGGCAAGCGGCGGATCTTCCTCTAGCTAAAGACTATTCCCCCATCAATGATGGGGGTTTGCATGAGCGGATGAAACATCGTCCACTCGTGTGAACACACATATGACAAAACAAATCTCAATTTCGTTTGTTCTGTTCGTTGCTGCAGCAGTCCTTGTAAGTGCATTTGCACTAAGCCCTGAAATCGCCAGCGCCGGTGTTGGTGACAGTATTACAGCAGGTCTCGCAAGCGCCGCAACCGACTCAGGATACGACACAGAAGGATCAAGCTTGCCGGTTGTTATCGGGAACTTAATCGAAGCACTGCTCGCGTTTACTGGAATGATCTTCTTGGTCATCACAATCTACGCAGGTGTCATGTACATGACAGCGGCAGGCGATGACTCAAAGGTAACAAAAGCAAAAGGCATGCTTACCTCATCTCTCGTCGGTCTGGTCATCATCATTTCCGCTTATGCAATTACGTCTTACGTTGTAAGTGCAATCGGCGACGCAGCAACATCTGGAACAGCAAGTTAATCTATCAAAAACTCATTTCATCTAATCCCCACACGCACATATGAAAAAACTTTTTCTAAAATTCGGCGCCTGGACCGCAACGCTCCCAGTGCTCTTGCTCCCAGTAGCTGTCTCAGCTCAGCTCAGCTCATCTAGCTCAACTCTAGAGACTGTAGGTGACTCAATTGGTAGCGACGCATCAAACGACCTTCCAACACTTATTGGAAACCTCATCGCTGTTCTTCTCTCAGTGCTCGGTATCATCTTTGTGATGCTAACTGTGTACGCAGGGTTTCTTTACCTCACAGCTGCTGGTGATGACTCAAAGGTAAACAAGGCAAAGAGCTTGCTTACACAGGGAATCATCGGACTCGTGATCATTGTTGCTGCTTACGCAATCGCAAACTTCGTAATCGATTCATTGATCTCAGCTGCAGGATAGTCAACA
>JABITQ010000002.1 GCA_018700535.1 Candidatus Uhrbacteria bacterium
CGTAGCCATTTCTGATCGAAGTGTGTCGATTTCGTCACCAAGCCCAGCAGCGACTTTTTGCTGTGTCTCGTTTTGAACAATCACAACTGCATCACGAAACGCTTCTAGCTCTTTCATGATCTTTGCGTGTGCCTCTTTGTATTTTGTCTCATCCTGAAGTTCTGACCCATGCACTAGCTTCTCGGCTTGTAGCAATGCTTCCTCAATTTCAACGGCAAACGCATGATCTTCCTCAGCGATCGCTTCGTATTCAGCCAAAGGTCCTTTCTCGGTTTCAGGGCTTGAGTCAGGAAGGATCTCCTTCTCAATGTTTCCAGCTGGGTATTCCTCGCTTTCTCCTATTGTCATAAAGAAAGGTCGTTACGGATTTTGCTGATCGCAGCCTCATCCTCTTTTTTGAGCATGTCCTTAACTTTCTCCCGCATGCCATTACGAAGATCACTAATTTTCTTTCGACCTTCTTCGTAAATCTCCTGGACTGTTTGTTGGGGTGTATTCATAGCCATAATGTAATGCAATGTAGTGATCATAGTATATCGTATTTTTGTAAAGATGTATGGGTGAATTGAATGGGTGATTGGTAGAACATCGATGCTTGGTCTGAGAGGTCAATGCTTGTCGTTGTATAAAAGAGTCTTTGACCATCTTGGTTGAGTTTGGCAAGTATTGATTTGTTTCTATCAAGATACTCCTTAAGTTTGTCTGCAACGATATTGCCCTGTGAGATGAGTTTGATGTGATCAGGAAGTTGCTTTCTGAATACATCGTAGATGAGGGGGTAGTGTGTGCATGCGAGTAGCACGTATTCGATTTGAGGGTTCATCTCAATGAGAGTGTTTGTGTAGCGCGAAACAAGCTCATTCGTTTGTTCGCTGTCGCATTTACCTTGCTCAATAAGCTCTACAAGTCCTGGACACGCCACTTGTGAGACTGATGTGTTTGGAGCAAGCTTCGCGACTTCCTTTGCGTAGGACTCCGATCGAATGGTTGCTGGAGTTGCCAGTATTCCCACGTCTCCGTCGTAGCGTTCGTGTAAATGTTCAGAGGCGGGGCGAATCACACCAAGTACCCGACGGTCTGGGAACTCTACCGGAAGTATCTCTTGTTGAATTCGGCGAAGCGCTTCTGAGCTTGCTGTGTTGCATGCAAGGATGACTAGTGGACATCCTTGTTGGAACAAAAAGCGCACACCCTTAAGCGTGAGTTGAAAAATCTCCTCTGTTGATCGGGTTCCATAAGGAGCTTGTGCGTTGTCGCCCAAGAATACAGTTGAAATATTTGGCAGGCGGTTGTTGATGTGCTTGAGAACAGATAAGCCACCAAAGCCTGAGTCAAAAATACCTAGCATCTAAATAGTTTAATAGGAATGCTGTTGGTTAGCAAAGAAGCAAAGGGGGGATTGGCGTGTAGTGGCTAGTGTGGCACAATAGGGGGGTCGCATCCGGTTTTGTTGGTTGAGCGGCATTTAGAAGTAATAATAACGTTATGCCTAGAGCAAGTCGTGAAAAGCACAGTGGACCTGAGCGAGAGGCTCCTCGAAATGAGACTGAGCGTCCTCAGGATAAAGGGCCACGAGCCAATCCGCGAAGCCGGAATCCAGACGGAACACGCATGTCAGTGTTTGATAGATTGAAAGCTGAACGATCAAGAAAACAGCAAGAGAAAGTGCAAGACCAACCGGCTCCGAATAAACCTCCTCGCACACCTCGCCGTAATCGAAGGGCTCCAGGTCCTCGAACAACAAGTGTTTATAATGGAAGACCTGACAGAGCAAAACCTCCAATGAAGGAAGTGCGACCTGTTGCTCGTCCGGTAGAGCGCGCACCAGTTGTTGAGCAGCCAGTGGTTGATGAGGTAGATACAGATCAGGAAGAGAGAGATGCAGCGCGACTTAGTGAGCTTGATCGACAAATGGCTGAAGAGAGGGGGCGGCATACAGAATTGGTTAGGAGGATCAGAGCTGACAATGGGGCCGGTAAAGATTATGCCGGGAGTCCTGATCGTTTGTCTCTCGATGCAGTAGAGCGAAGAATGGCAAACATAAAATCTGATATTGATAACTTAACTGGCACAGCTGCATAATCACTATGGCAAAACCTACAGCATTATTTATTGGACGTTTTCAGCCTTACCACAATGGGCATCATCTTGTTGTTCAAGGGATGACAAAGCTTGCTGGAAAGATTGTGATCGGGATTGGGTCTTCAGGGAAGTCTGGAACAAAAGAGAATCCGTTTACGGCTCAAGAGCGAAAAGACATGATCCAGCGTGCATTGCAGGCTGATGACATTATCCCAATGTTCGACATCAACTTTGTAGAGTTGCCAGATATGGGTGACGATGCAGAGTGGACAGAGCATGTGCTCTCAAAGGTTGGGGAGGTTGATAAGCTTTGGAGTGGAAATGAGGACACGAAGAAATGTTTTGAAGGAAAGATGGAAGTTCAAAACATCGCAGAAGTTCCTGGTATCAGTGCGACGAATATTCGTGAGCTGATCGCCAAGGGAGGAGACTGGGAGGATAAAGTGCCACAGGAGGTACTTAGAGCGATTAAGGATATGGATGGAGTAAAGCGGCTGAGAGATTTGCACTAGAAGTAAAAAGAGCCTGAAAAGGCTCTTTTTTGATTGCTTTAGAACGTTGAACGATTGACAAGACCGGCTATTTTCAGTAGCTTAAGACCTCGTGACAGTGTGTTGCGAAGGAGGATTCATGAACGATTCCCAAACAACTGAGCCTCCTCGTGTGATCGTTTTGTACGAGGATGGCGAAATGAAGCTCAAGATTCCGGGGCGCCCCACAGATGGGGAGCAACAGATCTACTGGGAGATTCAGCGCCAAGGCCTCGGTGATGATGTGTTTGCAGCATATCTGGCTGAGGTGTATTCAGACTTGCCGCTGGCCGCTTCTTTGCGAGGTGCGTCTGGAACAGTGAATGGAATGAATGCTGCGGGGTTTATCAACGCGACCCCCAGCTATGATCGTTGGTGGAGGGAGCATGTTGAATCAGAGATTCAAGGGCCGGCAACACCGCTTGAAAAAGCGTTTCTGAAGTGGCTTCAAGACGACCTGCCAAAAATGGCAACGCGATGGACTGCTTACGCTCGTGCGATTGAGCGGCGTCTCGTTGTTGGAGCTGGTCCTGGTGCAGATCTCAATCCTGAGTTCATTGAACAGATGCTGACCGATGGTGAGAAGAAGATTCGTGCCGAGCTTGAGAGTCAGGACTTTGGCATTGACGTCTTTTACGCATATATGGCGGAGACCTACTCTGGCAGATTTCAGGCACCAGCCTTGCGTGCTGCATCTGGTACGCGCAACGGTGTTCGTGCAGCAGTCTTTTTCAACGCGATTCCGATTCATGATCCGTTCTGGTGTAATCGGATCTCTGAAAGGGTGCTTGGCAACGACAGCATGCACGAAAAAGCATTCTTGTGCTGGGTCTGTAACAAGCTACCGCATAGGCTGGTTGATTGCTGGCCTCCGCTTCATGCAGCTTCCGGTAATCGCTTGATTGCACCACAGAAATTACAGCTCTCAGTGAACAAGTTTCGCTAACCCCCATCCATGCTTGGATGGGGTATTTGTTTACCTAACCGTTGACAACGCGGGTGTTTTTCGATAAGACGTTTGTGCAAGGAGGTAGCATGGAAGTGCTTATCGTTTTTGGGAAAGACGATCCTGGTTGGATCTCAGATGATTGCGATGGAGATGGTTGGGGAGTTGCTTTTGTGAGCAATGAGTCAGATGCTCGATTGCGGATTGAAGCGATTGGTTCTGGACGCATCGAGGTTGATGTGATTCTCATCACCGATGAAAGGATCAGGTCACATCCGATCCCATCCAGACCTTCTCTTCCAACAGACAAGGTAAGAGAGGATTTTGGCAACTATCGTCTCGCGGGCGTTCGTCTTTGTCAGCTTGC
>JABITQ010000001.1 GCA_018700535.1 Candidatus Uhrbacteria bacterium
CTTTTGGAACAATGAGCGTGTGCCCATCTTTTACTGGATTGATATCTAGAAACGCAACGACATTGCTGTCCTCATAAATTTTATGAGATGGGATCTCACCAGAGATGATGCCGCAGAAAATGCAATTGGTCATATGTTTTTATTTACAAGCGTTTAGCGAATAGCGGAAAGCGTATAGTTTTCGATCCCTATCCGCTCCCCGCTATCCGCTAACCCCTCCCCCTAACTCTTTAAGAGTCTTAAGACAATCCAGGGGATCGTGAACGAAATGAGGCTTAAAATAAGGCGATATCCGCTCATATCCTTTGATAGCGCAAAGGTTAGCACGGCGAGTAAGATTCCGAAAACTAAGGCGAACAGCAATTGGATGCCTGGACGCTCGATGTAATCGTCCATTGCGCTCGACCACCACAAGCCAAAGATGACAGCGCCTAGCAAGAAGATATGGACTGAGAAATAGCGTGAGACAAATCCAGGCTGGATGATGTCGAACAACCAAAAGGTGATGTACGAAACTAAGGATGTTAAAAATCCTGTTCGTGCAATTGTTTCTAGTGGTTGAATCCGTTTTCTAAACCAGATCATAGCTTTGGTAGATTACGATAAAACCATGTGTTGATTTTGTGCACCAAAACTTCTGTATCAAACTGTGCTACGAGTGGCGTAGAAAATGAAATCTTCCAGGTGCCGTCGTCTTCTGCGTAAAGTTCATCTGCTCCAAACGAGACGATTGAGACGAGCCAGTCACCTTCCTTGCGCGGTGACACGTACTCACCAAGTACGTAATCGACATCGAGTGTTTCAAGATCTGTATACGCAGTGATGTTGATTGGGTCAGGGTTAAAGTATTGCGATTTGATAAATGCAATCTTACCTTCCATCACAATCTCCAGGTCTCCAGCAGGCACGCGCACCTCTGATAACCCATCGCCTGGGACAGACTCATACCATTGGTATGGCTCTGCTATTGAAAGAGTTTCACCGTCGACTGATACATCCTGCACACCTTCTGCGTGGCGCGTCTGCATCACCATGCGTTCTGTGTTTGTCCAAAACCGCGTTCCATCTGGTGGTTCGCGATACGCAACTTCATCGCCGATAAATACCGTGTTTAAAAAGACGGCCTTGCTTTGTGGTGTGTGCACTTTTCTAAAAAAGATATCGCGTGGTGCATTGATCACTAGCTTGTAAACACCCTCGGGCAAACCGTCGACTCGTAATGAGAGCTTCTCTAACCCTGACGGACGTGCATCCATTGAGATGTTTCCATCATCTGATGCGCGCGCTTCTGCAACAGGTAAGCCTTCTTCGTTAAAGACGAGGACACTGATCGAATCCTCACCCTCGTCGCGGTTCATGTCCATGTATTGAAAATCGAACAGCAGCGCTTCGTCTTTGATGTACGTCTTGAGTTCATGATGTCCGCGAAGTGATACATCCATAGTCTTTGTAACGGAAGACGCTGTGTATGAATCTAACCGATACGGAACGTCATAATCGGTTCGGTACACAGCAACATCGTTGCGCGCTGGTGGGTTGCTGTAAAAACTCTCTAACGATTCATAACGGTTGTTTCGTTGGAGTAATACCATTCCGTCTTGATCAATGCGTGACCAAGTAGAGTCTTCGATAATCTTGTTATGCAATGGCTTGAGTGTATATCGCTCTGGTTCTACGGACGAAAGTCCGCCAAGCTCAACAACACCAAGGGTGTCGTTTTTAAACCAAACCTCAACATCCACGCTCGCAAACTCTCTGTGAGGGTGCATAAAAAAGAACGCTGGGTCGTCGACAATTGGCTGCTCCCAATTACCACCATCACTCATCCGCACCTCACCAACACGCGATGAGGGCTGTAGCTCTGTGATGAATGGTGATGCTTGCCCAACGATGTGCGAAGAAAAAAAGACTCCCGATGGAACAAACCATTGAGTTGCAAGCCATCCAAAAAGAATGATTGGAATGACGATAATTACAAGCTGAATGAGGCGGACAAAGAAAGTCATTGTGGGTAGATACGATAAAGTGATTCAAGTGTGAACGATTCAACGAGTTCGATTTGCAAACCCATGCTTGCAAGACGTGAATCGTTTAGGTAGTTGAAGTCCTCGTCTGGGAAACTGATACCGTAATAATACACTGGAACGTTCTGTACGAGGAGAGGAAGTGCGTTGTATGTCTCGTCGCTGCGGAGCGGATACATGACGCGTCTGTGTGGGAAAAAGAGTTTGTCTGCGCGATCAACGACGATCAATGCGTCATCCTCGGTTAAGCTCAAGACAGACTTTTGCACCGCAGAAGATTCTGCAAGTGTGTCTCGCACACTTAGCAATCCGTCTTGTCCTTGGATAAACGTTGCGTGCACATTCAAGCCGATCACTGCGATCATGAGTGTTCCGATAATCAGATTCTTCGCAAGATTCGTACGACCACGTTTACTTATCCAAACGATCGCTGCGGCAATGAACGTTGTGCTCATGATGTACATCGGCAACCAATACCGCACATACGAATTCGCCATTGTCACCTGTGTCCAATCTGGATTGTCGTGGATCTCCCAGCTGCCGTACAAAAGTGAAAGCCATGCACTGATCAAAACAAATGCTGCTGTGTACGCAATGCGCTCACGGCGTTTCTTTTTTTCTGTTGTAAAGACAAAGACACCTAGTAGAGCGAGGATAGATAACCACCAGAACATGCTGACCCCGTAGTTAGAAACATTCCCCCATGCATCGCGTGGGTGTAATCCGAATGGGAAAAATCCAACGGCATCGAGCGCATCACTCGCCACCAACTCTACCGTCTGAATTTGCTGACCAACAGTGTACCCAGTCGTAAAGGGTGATCCATATGTCACTGCGTTTGCACCTAGCATGATTACTGCACCAAGTACGAGTCCTGTAAGTATGAGAATTAGTCGACGACGCCCAATTCTTTTGCAAGCAAACATAAGCCCCGCACCCAAGAGTGCGAGTACCCACCAAATCTCCGATGTGCGCGTCATGATCGCGAGTGCGATCAACAATCCTCCGTAGACATCGTAATTCTTCTTATTCACTAAGAAGTGTATTCCAATGATTAAGAGTGATACGAACAATGCGTTGTGCATCAATGATCGTGCGCTGTAATACCAGATTGCTGGATGAAAGAGGAAGAGTATTGCGCTGATTGTAGCGATGTTTTTTTGAACAATGCGCGCCATTAGCTCGCGCCAAGCGAATGCGGCGACTATGACTGCGAGTGGCGTTAGGATCCAGAGAATCCATCCACCTAGTACTGCTGTAAAAATTCCGTAAACAAGAGGGAGACCTAGAAAGCTTCCGGGTTTTAGAATGCCGTTAACAGAGACAGCTGATCGTGGATGGATGCGGTCGCCGAATGTGAGGGCGAGTTGATCGATTGCTGTGCTGAACGAGCCTGTCTGTGCAAAAAGATTAGAGAAATACGCATTCGCTGTCTCATCCGGTGAAATGTAAAGATTGCTTGTGTTAAACAAAATCAGGCTCGACAAAAAAAAGATCCCGGCTGCGATGGCCAGCCAGGGAACGTGTGAATGTGTCTTTGCTTTAGAGACCATAGGTAAACAGACTGATCACTGCAAAGACAAGCGCAAGTGCGAGTGTTCCGATTGAAACTGGAATGAATAGATCGAGACCTCCCCAAATGGCAAGCAGTAAAAATGTGACACCAAGCACTTGTAGCACCATCTTTGTTTTACCAAACAAGTTTGACCCAATGACTTTTCCGTCGAGTTTTCGAAAGTAAGCCCCAAGCACAATCGCAGCTTCTACAATAATGATCATCAGACCAAAGATGAGATTTACATGCTGGACGACAACCAAGAGAACAACAGATGCGATTAAGAGCTTGTCAGCGATTGGATCGTACAAGGTTCCCCAATCGGTGATGTTATTTCGCAGTCGTGCAAGTGATCCGTCGATCGCATCAGTGAACGCAACAAACAAAAAAAGCGGCACGCCAATAACGTACAGCTCGACATACAAAAACCACAGAACCACAGGAGTCAGCGCGATCCGAAAGAGTGTAACCATGTTAGGGGTGACAGCTTTTGGAATGAGCGGAATGATGGTGTGACGCATCACATGGTCATGTGGAAACAACTTGCGTGGATCGCGGTGATGCATAAGGTATAATAGAAAACGAATATGTTTCAACGACTCCAGCTTACCATCCTTTCGGTGCTTTTTCTAGCGTCTTTTGTCGTCAATACGTTTATCTTACAGTCCACCCAAGTGGGTGTTTTTTTGTTGATTGCGTACTTGGCAATTTATGGGTGGGAAATCGGAGGGATTATTACGCGCACAGAAAAAGCTGTGCTGCGTTGGTGGCTTGGTGTGTGGGTGCTCCTTTCGGTTCTGCTGCTTAGTGGATCTCTTGCCTATTACTTGTTCATGCTCACACCAGAAGTTGTGTATGTACAAGTACTCCTTACTCCACCGATTGTCATGTGGCTTGCAAAAAAGCTAAAGCGCGCATCGATTTTTAAGCACGCACATGACTTATGGAGCGAAAGAAAGCACCGATTACCTGGTGTCATCTATCTGGTTGCATCTCTCATCATCGCCCTGCTCATCATGCTCCTCACCACACTCGTCGATAATCAAGTCAGCGAGGCGGTGCGCTCAGTGTGGGAGCGACTCCCCTATGGAATCTTTATTTTCTTCTCTCTTGCAACCCTGCTGCTCTACACATTGCTAGAGCGCGGAAAAGAGCGTGCGCTCACCATCCTACTATTTGGCGGACTCCTCTTCACCTTCGTTGCCGTTGCAGCAATCGCCTTCCCTCTTGGGTTTGGATTCGACTCGTTTATCCACAAAGCCACAGAACTTCATCTTGCTGAATTCGGCACGATTACACCAAAACCTTTCTACTACATTGGCCAATATGCACTCGTACTTTTTGCGCACCACGCGTTCTTAATCCCGGTCGACATCGCAGACACATTCCTCGTCCCCCTCCTCACAGCACTCCTACTCCCAAGCGCCTGGTACTTTGCTGCTGCACACATCGCACGCAAAAAGTCTGTCGCCATGATGACGCTCATGGGGCTTTTCCTCCTCCCTCTCTCAAGCTTTATCGTTACAACCCCACAAGGCCTCGCAAACCTTTGGACACTTCTCGTAATCCTCGCATCGGTTCCCTATCTACTCGAGCAAGAGCACCCACGCCTCGGAGTCCTCGCCCTCGCGGCGATCTCGACTCTGCTCATCCACCCAATCGCTGGGATCCCGATCATGCTCTACCTTATTTTATTATTCTCAGATCCGTCACGCGCAAACCCACGCACACCCGTGCTCAACAAAGTCGTTCGCGTTCTACTCATCGTCTTTGCGTGCGTCATGCTCCCACTCAGCTTCTTGATAAATGCACTCATTAGCGGACAAGCACTTGGTGTCGATTGGAGCGCGCTCAACCCAATCACCTGGCTCGGTGCACTCAACGTCACTGTCTTTTTTGAAAACAAATTTGAACCACTACTAGATCTCGTTTACCTCTACGGCCTTAACGCGACAGTGATCGTCTTTCTCATTGCAGGTGCTGCGTGGTGGTCGTATCGGAAAGAACTTTCAAGTAGATTCCGTGTGCTGATCATCATGACTGTTGCGCTCGCGATCAATTACCTCATCATGTCCACGACACTTGAGTTCTCGTTCTTGATCGACTACGAACGCTCAAACTACTCAGCGCGCCTTGTGCCACTCATGATGTTGTTCCTAAGCCCCTTCTTGATCCTTGGACTCTCGCACGCATTCATCAATCTAAAATCACGACCAGTCGTCTTGCGTGTCTGCGCACTCGTTCTCCTCACTGCCATCACCACCTCAGCGTTTTACATGGCATACCCACGAAGAGATGCTTACGAGACAAACCGCGGGTTCAACGTTAGCCAAGCAGATATCGACGCTGTGCATCTTGCAGAATCCCTCGCAGCAGACGAGCCTTATCTTGTGCTAGCAAACCAATCCGTCAGCGCCGCAGCCATCAGCGAGATCGGCTTCCGCTACTACGACGACCTTTTCTTTTATCCAATCCCAACAGGCGGCGAGCTCTACGAAGTCTTTTTACAAATGAACACCACTCCAACAAGAGAGCTCGCACAAGAAGCCCTCAACATGGTCCCGCAACACGGCGACGTCAACACACTCTTCTTCCTGGTAAACAATTACTGGTGGCAGGCACCACGAATTATTGAGACCGCAAAGACGACAGCGGATGACTGGCGCAGTGTGGGTGAGAACGGGCAGGTGTATTTGTTTAGATATGATTTTTGACACCACCCATATCGATTGATAATCTCTGACTGCTCAACATATGGAGAATTCATGGGGGAAAGAACCTTCCTTCAGACTGTAAAAAGCCAAATTCTAATCAGAATGAGCGATGTTGCTCATACCACATTCTTGAGCCCCAACGGCTACCAACCTATTCCTGGCGTAGTAATTGTCCGCCAAAATGACAGATACCGCATCTTTTTCGACACAGACCTTTGGAAAGCATCCGATAAAGTGAGTGTTTCGACACTTGCTCCAGGAAAGGTGAGCTTCATCGCCGTACAGCACGGAGGCGATGGCAAACAACTCATTCCGTTTTGCCTCTCAGAGCTGGAACCTGTCGAAGGGGCCGGTGAACCGTGGCCAGATCACGTTGAAGGTTTTTACGACATGTGGGCTAAAGGATTCTGGTAAGACCAAACAAACGCAACTGCCCACCTGACTCAGGTGCGGCTTTTTTGTTTTCAATAATATGGCAAACCTAAACACTGTAGGGAACCCAAGACCCTACATGTAGGGTCTTGGGTTCCCTACAGTGTTTAGTGGTTGACCCAAATAGACCTCATTGCTATAGTCCCAGCGCTCTAACCACAGGAGAGCCGATGATATTGATGCGATTCACCCTTCAGATATTCCGCGATGCTTCATTGCTTCGTGAAGTCAAAGTCGTTGGAGAATTCGACAATCATCTACAACTTGCTGAAGCACTTGTCCAAGTCGCAGCACTGAACTCGATTGCCAAGGAACATCCAAGTGTTTCTGAAGTCGCCCGAAGGACAACTCGATTCCCGTGGCCCGGAGCGAAACGGCGTGACGATGTCGTCCAAGTGATCGAGATGGAGGACATCACCGACCAGGTGCCAGCTGACACCTTCGGCGACACAGAAGTCGCTATGCACTCAGCTGCTTCGCAAAATTCCGCTTGTCTCGAACCAGAAGAACGTCCGTTTGATGGAACCTGCGCTCAAGCGTCGTTCCCAATCGATGAACACTCCGGCTGCGATACGCGCCCCGGATAAGAGCTCAAGCGCTCTTGAAACGAAAAGCCCCGCCGTGACCATCTCTTGGTCGGCGGGGCTTCTTAGTTTTCTTTTACGATATCGTTCATCACTTCCTCGAGCCGCTTCACATATTTCTTGATCGCA
>JABITQ010000075.1 GCA_018700535.1 Candidatus Uhrbacteria bacterium
CCGCTGAAATCAGCGAATATCCTCATTGCAAGCCGTCGGTACTGTGCATCTGTAGACATAAAAGTCGCCAATAGTATATGTGGGATCGAATATTAGGTCAATATCCTTATCAACAGACCGCATTTCATCCTTAAATACTGGTCATAACAATAAAGCCCCAACAGTGATGTTGGGGCTAGCTGCATGTGAATACACGCTCGACTCTTAATCCTCGTGATGACCTCATTGCCTACCCAACATCCAAGGTACGACATAGTCGACTTTGGGATCGTGAGTCATCAACTGACGACATGAAGGGTCTGTTGGTGCATGAAAGATACGAATCGATGCGTTTTCCGGATGAAGGATTTTAGCGTAGTCCCTTTCGTAGTTTGCAGCACTGATCCTCAGAAGCATCTTCATTAAGATTGCTCCTTTTGTGCCGTGATTGACGAGTGCTACCTTTTGTCCTGCAAACCGCTGACACAAGTCCGCCCAGAGAATCCAAGCGCGCATCTCAAGCAGTCGCCCACTTTCTCCACCAAGCGGAGTCCATTGGAACGATGGCTTCTTTTTTGTTCTGAACGCATCCCTCCTCCTCACTTCATTTGGAAATCGCTCGCGCATCTCTTGCTCAGTGTTCCAGTACCACAGACCAAAGTCTTGCTCCGCAAGCATGGCGTGCTCTTCGCGATACACGTCGTCACCAAACCCGAGATTGTCAGCCGTCTGCAATCCTCGCCGAAAGTCGGTCGTCAGAATTGCGTCAGGAACGAGATCGCGTTCTCGCATCCACTCACCAGCACACCGGGACTGATGCGCCCCTTCTTCGGATAATTCGTACATCCAATTAGGCAAGTCTCTTCTCGAGCGTTCATCTCGATCCAGATTTGGAGCCTGAGCTCTCGATTCACCATGTCGGATAGACCAGATAACCAAAGGGCAGTGCATCGTGTTCTCTTGTGAAAGTGCATGGCGATATTATGATCAAACACCCAGCAAGTCAACTTAAGAAGCGGAGAGTGGTTAGCGGGGAGCGGATAGATTTATGACCTATTCCGCTAAATGCTAAACGCATAAATATGTCTACAAAAACAAGACCTCCAGGAGCCAACTGATGATCGTCATCAGAAGGCTCTACTGGAGGTCAGCGTCTTAGTGCTCTTTTCACATGTGTTTACGAGCTCAGGAGAAGATTCCCCCGCAAAGCATGGCAAGGACAACGAAGACCCCACCAAACACCAGGCGGAAGAAGCCGCGAATCATCTCACCAATAATCACACCGACGATCTCACGAATCACCATCTGGACTACCAGAATGACAAGTGGGATCAAGCCGACAGCAATCAGGACTGGACGATCGGTTTGGTAGCCGTAGAGACTAGCCGCGAGTCCGACGAACAAGATGATGATCGAGACCACCCGCTTGAACGTTCTGACTCGTCGAGCTTTCAACTCCTTGCGCTCTCGTTCTGCGCGACGCTCAGCCTGTTGCTTTGCGTCGGCAGCGTCTTGCTCCTGTTGTTGCGTCTCCGCAGCCTGCAACCTTGCGGTGCGCCTGGCCTTGGCTTCGGCAAGTCCAGCCATAACCCGACTCCGAGTTATGGCAAATTGCTTCTTGATACCGAACATGAACGCTCCATTGTTGAATGTGTGATCTCAAATTTCTCAGGCTTTCAGCATCGCAGGGATTTTACCGGTCACGTAATGTGCCCGGTACTGCGAGTCACCAAGCAGGGTTCCCTTTTGCAACGCACCAATCAGCGCAATGATGAATCCACCAAAGCGCTTGAAGTACAGAGTCATGCCAAAGGCACCTTGCTTGTACTTCAGCGCAATCTCCTTGATCCTCGCAATTTCCTTCCGAGCACTCTCATGCTCAGCAGGAGTTTTGCTTGTCTGCCGGAGGATCTTGAACTGTGCCTCGATCGCGAGTCGCCACTGCTTGGCTTCTGCGGAGATGTTGGCGTGACACCACGCGTGGTACGGAGGCGGTGTGTGACGGAGAGCCCAGGTTTGTTTGGCCTGTTCCTCTTTCACACGAGCTACCTCCGCTGCCTTGCCATCATCTCTCTCTGCGCCTCGACCACCTGCTCCACTCGCTCTACCGGTCGACCCATGTCTTCCAGCGGGAGTTGGTGGTGCACCGGCCATCATTGCCACTCCGACTCCTGCTCCTGGAGAAGGTGTTCCCACCATCCCCATAGCCGCAGAAGTGGAAAGCCCTGCTGGTTTCGATACTGCTGCAACCTTTGAGCCTGCCACTGGCACAGATGACTTCGTAGGTGACGGAGTGACCGTCGAAGAACCTGTTGGAGCCGGTGAAGGAGCAACACTGATCGGCACCTTTGCTGCGGCGTCTCTCAATTGCGTCCAGAGCCCAACCCGCTGATCGGCTGAGTTCTTGCTGATGAACTTGTCAGGGTCCGTCAGAAACTCGACGTAGCGGGCGTACTCATCTTCAAGGTTTTCATCTTTTGCATCGCCTTCGTCAGGCATCGCAGCACCATCAAGGCCTGCGAGCACATCAGCATCAACGATGTCTGTGTCATATGTGAGCTCAAAGGCCCACTGAATTGCTACAAGCGCATCCATTTGAACTCCAATGTCTGGTGATTTTGTGCTGAATACAATAGACAGCGACCAAGGACACTACCACTTTTTGCCAATTTTGTCAATCATAAATATCAACGGAATCAACTGATTTTACTCAATTCTAGCCTATTCTCAACTAATGACAGGATACATTGACAAAACACCGATTTTCTGGTAGCATCCATCTCTGGCATATCCTTCTGTTTTGAGGAAAAAGAAACATCTCGAACGTTGCGGTTGATTACTCAACCTTAGTGTCCGAGATGTTTCACCGAGATAACATCCTGAGCGACTCGGCGCTCATTCCCAAAAAACCAATCACAACAAGCAGGAAGGCACATGCCCAATCAACCAGAAGACAGAATCACCGCAGCATCGCTCATGGCCCAGATGGGTCTCGTCTTGCCGCAGGCAGGTGGAGTGACTGTGGCACAGCGACAGGCGCTGGTGAAGGCGTCCACTGCGGGAGCCTTCCAAGCGATCATCGCCGGTGCGCTCGAAGACATCGGGCGCATGGACCCGAAGTGGGAAAATGTCAAAAACCGAAAAGGCATCCTCGATGACTTGCGTCATCGCCTGATCATGAACCCGGATCGCCCTGGCGTTCCGGTCATTGACTACGTGACGTTCAATGGTGTGCCCGGCAAAAGCCGTGAAGTCACCATTTTTTCTCACGAGGATGGCACTCTGGTCAGTGGGGCAATCCCCTTCAATCGAATCAAGGGAGCATTTCGAATCCCCGTCCCTGGACAAGAAGACGATGTCATCGAAGTTCAGCCGATTCGTTTTACGGACGCTGTCGGGAATCTCATTCCGTACGTCGACGTGAACGGAGATTCGATGGGTGAAATGCTCATCATCGCATTCGTCCCCAAAAAGCGCGGCGGAGTGTTCACATCCTGGCCACTTGGCTTGGGTGAGGAACGTCTCCTTCAGCGCTGGGATGACATCTGTGACAGAGCGGAATCCCAAGGTGCTACTCAAGGAGTGTTCAACAGGATCACTCGCATTGCTTCCGCTATTCGGAGCAATGTCCCGTTCCTCTACCTGACCCCCTTGGGGATGGGAAACAGTCCTGAGATCTCACTCTTCGAGAATCGCTCTCAGCTCGACAAGGCTCTGCGGAAATACAATGAGCTCCCCGCTGAAGAACGACAGGTTCCTACATCACCATTCACGATCCTCGCTATCCTTTTTGGGAAAAAGGTCCTCCTCGCCAAAAGCAGTCGCGCGCCCACGAAAGTGGATGGGACTTTCCCAGAAGGGGTCTGGGAAATTCGCGAGGGGTACAAATCCATCAGGGTGAAGTACATTGGTCAGAAAGGAAAGGTCGGGAGAATCGGGAGTAAGACACAGCAGGTTGAAGCGCTTCAGGTCAACCCCTTCGCGGCATTGGGTATGAAACCCCAATCAACCGCACCTGGGGCCATGGTCGCAAGGCGAGTCAGTCAGCTGGTCAGCCACCAGCACGACCTCAGCAACCCCCTCTATGTCGCCTCGCTCGAACAGGGTATGGCGGGGGCAGAGGATTCGCCTGATCAAGTCCGGGTTGCGATGCGTCAGCTGGGTGCTCTCTGCGTCGGTCTGATCAACACGATGCTCATGGATATTGTCGATCACCTGCGACGCGAGCTGGAGCGCACGGGCTTCAGTGGACGACCGGAGGTCAAGGCCATTCTCGGCGACAACATGACACCGGCAGGCCTCAAGGCCGCGTTGTCCAAGGATACCAGCGAGTGTCCGCTTGCCACGTGGATCGGGGAAAACCTGACCGTGGACGGCGAGTACGCGAGTGATAGCTGGGTCCTCAAGGAGATTCGTCGCGTGGATATGAAGGCAATGGCAAAGGCCGAAGGTATCGAGATGCCCAAGAAGGCAAAGAAGAAATCCAAGAGCGGAAGCGCGCGCCCGAGCCGTCCGGCGAAGAAGCGTACCGACCCCATGGAACAACAAGCAAGCCCCGGTGATGCTGTGACTCCCGATCCGTCTTCTGGCCTGGAGACGACCGGTGAGCCCAGCACACCCATCGCAACGCCCCCAGTTGAGGCGGCGAGCGAACAGGAGGCTGCAACCCCCGCGTAGAACTCGAACGGAGTCCGCGACGCAACTGCCGGTAGTTTATGTGAGATGTTTACATCCTCATGAACTACCGGTTTTGTTTTTGCCCAATCAAAAAACCGGGCTTTATATATTTATAAAGCCCGGTTTTGACTATAAGGAAAAGACCTTCTTCGTATTCTCAACCGTCACCCTCGCCACTTCATCCACACTAACCCCCTTCAGTTCAGCAATCTTCTCAGCAACATGCTCAACAAACGCAGGCTCATTCCGTTTTCCACGATGCGGCACAGGTGTTAAGTACGGCGCATCCGTCTCAACCAACAACTTTTCAAGAGGTAACGCTTTTGCAACCTCCATCAACGCTTTTGCAAACGTCACAATCCCACTAAACGAGATGTAGAAGCCTAACTCAATAAACACTCGCGCCTCCGCCTCAGTCCCCGTAAAGCAGTGAATCACTCCACGTCGCTGTAACTTCCCCGCCTCCACATACTCACGGATCATCTCAGCCTGCTCCACATACGCATCACGACAATGAATCACCACAGGCAAATCCATCTCGGTCGCAAGGTCAAAGTGCGCACGCACAGTCGCGCGCTGCACAGCCTTTACCTCATCCAAATCAGCGCCTTCAGGAATGCGGTACCAATCAAGCCCCGTCTCCCCGATCGCAACACACTTAGGATGCGCTGCCATTTTTTTAAACAATTCGTAATCAAATACTTCTGTGCGCGTCTTTACCGCACCACCATCAAACTCGTTCTCATCTACAAACGATTGCTTCGTCAGATGATTCGGATGCAACCCAACCGCTGCCCAAACACCCTCGTAGCGCTCAGCAACATCTAAGCCACGTTGACTCGTATCTTTTTGCGTTCCAACGGTAATAAGAAAAACCCCCTTATCAAGGGTTCTTTGTATCACGTCATCCATGTCATCTTTGTACGCGTTAAAGTGGACATGGCAATGGGAGTCGATGAGTTTCATGAAGTGATTGTTTCTTCAACAATGCGCAATGATTCTGGAAAGAGAATCTGCATTGCAGCAGCAAGAGCGATTAAGTATTTAGACAACATAGACGACTCGAGTGTCATCAACAATGTGTCGTCTGGGAGAACTTGTGATGCGTAAAAGAGGACAACAGCCACAACGAGCAATCCTTCGATAAGACCGAACATTCCACCAGCAAGCCGGTTGAACGTTGGTGCAAATGGAATAAACGCAAAGACTTCGTAAACTTTTTCAACAAACCAGAACAGCATTCCAACAAGTCGATTGATAATGAGGAACAACAAGATAAAGATAACCACACTCGCAATACCGCCCTCAGCTCCACCAAAGAACACACCGATCAAGTCCGTCGCAGGCTCAACAAGCCGACTCGCAATCACAATCCCCACAACCGTTCCAACGAGCGATCCAATAGTATGGATAAACCCAAAGAACAATCCAAAGAGGACGAACGCGAGAATGATGACGATGATGACGAGGTCAATGAAACCCATGAGTTGTGTTTATGTGTCTCTGCGTGGAAACAACGGTTCCCCTTGTACAATAATTTTACCATAACGCCTTGTGATCTCCGTAGCTGTCTGTGGAACAATCGGTGTTAGTGCGCGACCAACAAATCTGATTTGTTCAGCTATCTCTGACAACACTTGCTTCGCGGCTGCCTCATCTGTTTTTACAAGTTTGAACGGAGCTTTTTTGTCGACAGCATCGTTTGCTTCTGCAACTACACTGAAGACAATGTCGAGATAAGCCTTAAAGTCATAGTCACTCATTGCCTCATCAAGCGCTTTCTCTTTCTCTGACCAATCAGTGCCCACATCGTCCAGCGCGCCATCAAAGTACTTAATCGACATCGCAGCAACACGACTCACAAGGTTTCCTAGCTGGTTTGCAAGCTCAGCATAACGCTCCTCCATGCGCTTACGAGAAAAGTCCCCATCGTCGTGTGACGGAATCTCTCTTAACAGATAGTAACGCACAGCATCAACGCCGTACTCACTCACCTCTTCAAACGGATCAATAACATTTCCAAGGCTCTTACTCATCTTCTGTCCTTCAGAGTTGATGAACCCGTGGATGAAAACTTGACGTGAAGGCTCAACACCAGCAGACATCAACATTGCCTGCCACATTGCAGACTGTTGTCGCAAGTTGTCCTTTCCAGCAACCTGCACACCAGGCCAATACTCACCAAACTCTCCACCTGTCTCCGGCCATCCGAGTGTTGAGATGTAGTTAACCAACGCATCAAACCACACATACATCACATGATCCTCATCGCCTGGCACAGGCACGCCCCATGGCATCTTTTCTTTTAAGCGAGAAATACTAAAGTCCCGCAACCCCGCTTCCACAAAGTTTGAAATTTCCTTTAAACGATTAGCTGGCACGACAAAGTCTGGGCGTTCTTTATACAAATCTAACAACGGCTGCTGATACTTTGACCAACGGAAAAAGTAATTCTCTTCATCTTTCAACTCAAGCTCCATCTTTGGATGATCAGGGCAACACCCATCCACTAACTCAGATTCAGTTTTTCCAAGCTCACAACCAACACAATATTTCACCTGGTACTGATCTTTATAAATATCCCCATTGTCATTACAACGCTTCCAAAACTCCTGCGCTGCTTTTTTGTGATCAGGATCGCTAGTGCGAATAAAATGCGTATAGCTAAGATTCAACGACTCCTTTAGGTCATCAAACTTCGCCGCATACTCATCTACATAAGCCTGCACATCCTTCCCCTCCGCCTGAGCTTTATCAAAAATCTTCTGCCCATGCTCATCTGTCCCCGTGTTAAAAATAACTTCATCGCCCATCAAACGACGGTAACGCGCAACAGCATCTGCCTGAATAACTTCAAGCGCAAACCCAATATGCGGTTTTGCATTTACGTACGGGAGCGTTGTTGTTATGTAGTATTTGCTCATAATGATTTCAAAATAATGACAAACTCCCCTTTAATACTCGTCGTCTCCAACTTCGCAATCACCTCCTCTGCCGTCCCACGATAAATCGTCTCGTGCATCTTTGTGAGCTCACGACCAATCATCAACTGCCTCTCTGGCATGCGAGACTGAATCTCTGCCATCGTCTTCATAATCCGATGTGTGCTCTCGTACATCGCAACAGTCGACTTGAGAGTTGCCACGCGATCAAAGAACGTCATGCGCCCTTTTTTATGTGGAGGGAACCCGAGAAAGATAAACTCGTCTGCGGGGAAACCTGCCACTGAAAGCGCTGCAATAACCGCAGACGCTCCTGGGATCGGGCTCACAACCAGCTCGTCACCAAAACGCGCAACTAGCTCTTGAACCAACTTTCCACCCGGATCACTGATCGTTGGTGTCCCTGCATCTGTAACAAGCGCCAAGTTCTTACCATCCTCAATCAACTCAATAATCTTCTTTACCTTAAATCCACCAGAGTGCTGATGATAAGACATCATCTTAGTATCGATCTCATACGCATGGAGCAACTTCCCAGTCACTCTTGTGTCCTCACACAAGATCACATCAACAGAAGAAAGCGTGTTTTTAGCACGCTCACTCATATCAGATAAATTCCCGATCGGTGTCCCGACAATGTATAGGGTAGGCATAATCAACTAGTTACCTCCCAACTTTCCAAATCCTCTCAAAATCTCAAGTGGTACAGCAAGTACAACGGTGTTCGATTGATCAGATGACAAGTCGTTCAAGGTGCTAAGTGTACGCAAGTGAAGCGCACCTGGAGACTCTGCAAGAGTCTTTGCAGCGTCTGATA
>JABITQ010000044.1 GCA_018700535.1 Candidatus Uhrbacteria bacterium
ATCATCAAGTGAGTCTGCGGTGCTAGCACTCGCGTCGTAAGAAAGAGTCAATGTTACGTTAGTGTCGTTTGCTACACCACCTGTAACTGTTAGACGCAAGTCAGTTGTACTCTTTGCACATGCTGACACAGCAAAAGACCCAGCATCTGCTCCACCAAATGAGTAGTCACCACTGTCACACTCGTCGTAATCAATGTTTTCTGTGAACGTGACATCAACGCGATCGATGGTTCCGTTCCCGTCGATGTCTTTGTAATTGTAAGAGGATTGCACCGGTGCAGCTCCATCTGTGAGCGCTTGGCTGATGCTTGTAAGTGGATTTGTTCCGTCAGTAAGGTTTGTTGCATCTGAGAAAGCAAGGCTTGGCTCAGTGCCGTCATTGATTCCAGTAAGACCAGCTGCAGCAGTAGCGGTAAGAACCAATGTCGTTGATCCACTTCCGCTTTCAAGTGCAGAAACATCAAAGCTTGTGAGGTCATTTGCAGTAGCTGTCCAATCTGCATCGTCATATGTAAGTGTGACACTCTCTGTAAACACAAGTTGCACTTGATCAATTTGTCCATCACTATCTGAATCTAAGTATCGAGACTTGCTTCCATTGTCCGTACGCAACATAGGTGCAGCTCCATCAGAAACAGATGCCGCTGACAATGAAGCTAAGACATTTCCAGACGCATCAACAAGAGAGTCTGCTGTCTCGTTTGTTTTGTCGTAGGCAAAGGTAAGCGTAACGTTTGTGTCGTTTGAAGGCCCACCAGTTGCACCATAGCGAATATCATTTCCGCTTGAGGTACAAGAACCAACTGCAAAAGACCCGGCGTCAGCACCACCAAATGTGTAATCTGTTACCTCACAAGTAGAAACAGTCATCGGCTCAGAAAACGTAACATCCACTCGATCAACTACTCCATCGACGCTTGTAACATCTTTGTAAGCTGAAGAAACGCGGATTGGAATCGCTAGATCAGCAAGAGAACTGTATGAGAGATCGCCGAGCACTGCTGAACCTTCATCTTTAAACGAGTCAGCAGTTCCTTGCGACGCGTCGTATGACAATGAAACAGAAAGCACAGTGGTGTTTGCTGGCGCACCACTCAACGTTAATGTCAAAACGTTTGTTGCGATACTACAACCTGTAGAATCAACAACTGCGATTGATCCAGCATCAGCACCTGAGAAAACAAAGTCTTCTGTCTCACACTCGTCCAAACTCACCGCCTCTGTAAGTGTGAGTACCACGCGGTCAATCGTTCCGTTTCCACTATTGTCTGTGTATGTTTTTGCTGTAGCAATCGGATTCGCTCCATCAGTAAGAGAGGCTGCTGTCAAATCTCCTACAGCGTTTCCGGCGCTGTCATCAAGCGAGTCTGCAGTTCCATTAGAAGCGTCGTACGCAAGTGTAAGAACTGCGTATGTGTCGTTAGATGGACCACCTGTAACGGTAAGTCGCAAGTCAGCATTTGAAGTTGCACATGCAGACACAGCAAAAGATCCGACATCAGATCCAGCAATTGTGTAGTCAGCGGTGTCACATTCGTCGTAAGCAATATCTTCTGAGAATGTTAGGTCAAAGCGGTCAATATCTCCATCTGTATCCGAATCTACATACTGCTGAGACACAAGCACCGGCGCAGCAAGGTCTGAAAGTGAAGCGGCGGCAAGGTCTGTTACAACAACTCCCGTTGAATCCTTCAGAGAATCTGCTGTTCCCTCAGATGCATCGTATGCAAGTGTAATTGATAACGAAGTTGTATTTGCAGAAGTATTTGAAAGTGTTAGCTGAAGATCTGTTGTAGAAACAGCACAAGAAGCAACGGCGATAGTCCCTGCATCGTCACCAGCAAACACATAATCCGCTGCATCACACTCGTCCAAGCTGATATTTTCACTAAAGACAAGATCTGCTCGGTTCACTGTTCCATCACTATTTGTATCTTTGTACACCTGACTCACAAGGATCATGGCTGTATTGTCTGTTGCGCTAGTTGAAGAAATTGAAGAAATTGAATTTGATCCATCAGAGATTGACCCACCTGTAGGACTCCAACTAATTGTTGGCTCTGTCCCTCCACTCACTCCAGTCACATTCGATGAAGCAGATGCGGGAACACTAACGTTTGCTGTCCCGTTATTTGTGACAGAGCCAGCATCAAGAGAAAAGCTTGTGAGACCATTTGCTGTAACTGTAAAATCGCTCACTGTATATGAAAGCGTTGATGCCTCACTAAAGATAAATGTTACAGCATCCACTGTTCCATCTGTATTATCGTCATCGTAAGTATAAGAAACAAGAATTGGTGCAGCTAAGTCTGTAAGGCTTGTCGCAGATAGATCCCCAACAGCGTTGCCAGGAGTTCCATCATCAAGCGAGCTTGCTGTTCCATTTGATGCTGTATAAGCAAGTGTTACGGCAATAGCAGTATCATTTGCCGCACCTCCGCTCATTGTTAATTGCAAATCTGCACTGCTAGTTGCGCAACTAGCAACAGCTAAAGATCCTGCGTCCCCTCCAGCCACAGTAAAGTCACCAGACTCACACTCGTCATAGGCAATTGCCTCCGAGAACGTCACATCGAACCTGTCGATCGTTCCGTCTGTATTTACGTCTTTGTAACTATGAGAAACTCGCACAGGCGCCGCACCATCAACAAGAGTCTTTGCAGAAATAGATGAGATTGTAAGAGAGTTGCCGTCTGTAATTGATCCTGATGACGCTGAAAACGCAAGTGTTGGCTCCGTACCACCAGATACACCAGTTAAGTTTGATGCAGCTGAAGCGGTCAACAAAATTGCTGTTGTGCCGTTTCCTGAAAGATACGCACCTGTATCAAAACTTGTTAGCCCGTTTGCTGTTGCGGTCCAGTCACCATCTGAATAGACGACTGTCACAGACTCACTAAATGTAAGTTGAACCCGATCGATTGCGCCGTTACTGTCGTTATCTAAATATGTCGGAGCGTTAGAACCGTCTGTGCGCAATATAGGAGCAGTCGCGTCATCAAGATCCTCAGCTGCACCAAATGTAGCCACGTTATTACTCGCAGCATCTGTTAATCGGTTTGCATTGTTTGTATATAAAACTGTCGGAGTTACAGAAGACCCTGTTGTTAAAGCATTTCCATCAACAACGATAAGGATATCCGAACCAGAAGCAGATGCGTTTGTATCGTCCAAATCCATGTCTCCGTTTTCAGGAAACGACCAATCTGAAGTGTTATATGACGAAAGAGTCATCGCTTCTGAAAAAGTAACGTCTACGCGATCTACCTGACCATCAACTACTGTTACATCTTTAAACGACGCAGAGACGAACACAGGAAGCGCCGAATCTGTAATTACCTCGTTGTCATCTGGATTGCTGGTTGCGTTAGTTCCATCGGTCCATTCACTACTAATACCATTAATTCCCGTAGAACCCGCAGCTGTGTTTTTAGTCACCTGCCCAGCAACAACTGTAAGCGTTACTACATTAGATGAACCAGCCGGATCCGAAATAGTCGCACTCGAAACAGCTTGACCATCTGGAAGTGTGATCGTTCCAAAGTCCGCAATCACTGGCGCAACACTGTCGTTAGTATCGACGTTCTCACTCCAAGTGACCGTAATCTTTTCAATAAGCCCGTTGGTGTCTACATCCTCGATTGTTACACCTGTAATTGCCGGCGCAGCAGCGTCTGCAAGTGTGAGTGCACTGATATCAACTGCAGCATTTCCTGCGCTGTCATCTAACGAACTTGCTGTTCCATTTGCAGCAGTATATGCAACAGTGAAAGTAAGCAATGTATCGGCTGATGGAGTGTTCGAAATCGTTAATTGGAGATCTGCTGAGGAAGCAGCACAAGAAGCGACAGCGATAGTACCAGCATCTGCTCCACCGATTGTATAGTCCCCTGCCTCACACTCATCAATAGCAATATCTTCTGAGAAAGTAATGTCTACTCGATCAACTTTTCCATCCAAATCAGTATCTTTATAACTCTGTGTTCCGGTAGACCTTGGTGCAGCCCCATCAGTCACTGCTGTGGCCGAAATATCTGCAACGGCACTTCCTGCACTGTCATCAAGTGAACTAGCGGTTCCATTCGATGCTGTGTAAGCAAGAGTAATCGTTACATTTGTTGTATCAGACGGACCACCTGTAACGGTAAGTTGTAAATCATCGCCAGAAGTCGCACACGATGAAACGGCAAAACTACCTGCGTCAGCACCTGCAAAAGTAAAGTCTCCCGCCTCACATTCGTCGTAGGCTATATTTTCAGAAAAAGTAATATCAATACGATCAATGTCTCCGTCGGCATCCGTATCTTTATAAACAAATGTTGATGCAACCGGTGACGCAGCATCTGTAGCGGTCACAGAATCGGACGTCAACTCTCCACCATCCGTACTCTCAACAGACGCCACAACTGATACTAGTGGTAAAGCATCTGTATCTACAGACCCAGACTCAGCAACGATAATTGTAACAACTCCAGCAGACGTCTCAGAAGCAGAAGAAACCGTAAAGCCTGCAACTGTAAAATCAGAGCCCGCAATAGTCGAAGCGTTAAGGTCAATATCAAATGTTGCAATAATCTGATCAACCTGACCATTACCATCATTATCATTCGTAACAGCAGACGTTAAATCGGGCGGTGTTGAAGATGCGGCAGTATAAAGAGAACCTGTTGATCCATCTACAGCTGTACTTGGACCAGTTCCACCTACAGCAACCGTTGAGTCAGCAAGGCCAGATAGGAACGATGATGTATCACTTGAATACAGAACAGCAACACGCCCTCCACCCCCACCTCCACCATATGTCGTAAAGGAAGTATTTTCTTCACCGTCAGCACCATCAGCTGAAAATGTTCCCGTAGAGCCCGTGAACGTAGCCGTCAAATTCAAATAAATGGAGCCTCCTGATCCACCTCCCGTTGCTCGCTCATCGACTGGAAGCCCTTCTGCTATCTCACCGATAGCACCATCAGCAATAATATCTCCATTGTGCGTAAAGGTTCCGGAGTCTTGCTGAATATACACAAGACCTCCTCCGTAACCACCCTCAGCAGTACTTCCCTGACCACCAGAGGAACCAAAACGCAAAGGTGCCGTATTAGAACCATGCGTACCACCTCCTGCCGCATCTGTATTTCGTCCATCTCCAGCTCCACCCGCACCACCATAACCACCACCACCAGAACCGATACCACCTGATCCAGTACCGGCACCAATACCTGCACCCGTACCCGCCTTCACACAAGTAAAGGTCCCATCGTCAGCATACGCTTCACCATCCGTTGTTCCAGAGATGGAGCCTCCGTCAGTCGCAACATCAAAACACCCCTTACCAGATACATCAATTTCCGCAGATGAACCTATAGTAACGCCCGTTAAAT
This sequence comes from Candidatus Uhrbacteria bacterium, assembly GCA_018700535.1. Lineage (GTDB taxonomy): Bacteria > Patescibacteriota > Patescibacteriia > UBA9934 > GWF2-40-263 > UM-FILTER-50-9. The sequence goes on from JABITQ010000044.1 coordinate 5,379, forward strand.
TCTCCCAATATGGGTTTGCAGCCACAGAAGTTGTTCCAGCAAGCTCAATTGTGATCGCATCATCAATAAAAAACCGACCTGCCTCAGGACCAGTAATCGTGACATTCGTCCAAGTTTGATTATCTGGAATGGTAAAATCTATATCAGCCTCTTTTTGAGCGACAGTAATTGATGTGCTTGTAGCAAGAGCAAAAGATGTGTCAGCGTAAAAATTAACATTAGTTATAGAAGTTTCGGTACAGGTAAATGTCCCACCAAATGTTAAATTTGCCACATTCCCTACCGACTGCTTACCTATATCCGGTGTAGCTGTACCAGAAATACACTCACCTGTAGACGTACTATCAAATGTCCACGTCTCTGCATTATCATATTCTCCGGAGTCGTCATCACTATGATAAAAATGATCAAAAACAGTGACTTGATCATCATCCACATCCTCAACAAGAGCTGTTCCGTCGCCACCACCCAGAGCTGAACCCGCCGCAGCACCACCTGACGCATCAATTACCGATCCGCTGAATGTAAAAGTGCTGGTGTCATAACCAACGTAAATGCGCCCTCCACCTCCACCTCCACTAGCTTTCGCTGAAGGGCTTTGCCCAGCAGCACCAGCAGCACCAAAAACACCTGTTGATCCGGCAATTGTGCCCGTCACAATATGGATAGTTCCTCCAGCTCCCCCACCTCCATTACGATCCCCACCATCCGATGCGCCCAACGCCCCATCAGCGGTAACCACTCCGTTATGTGTAAATGTACCGCTCATCTCAAGACGAATGACTCCTCCACCTTTACCACCAAGCTGCCCATCACCTTCACCACCAGTCGACCCATATAACGGTGCAGTAAAATAAGCAGAGCCATAACGCGTTCCTCCTAGGAGATCGGGATTGGCGTTATTCTCACTACGTCCTCCACTTCCTCCATTTGCACCACCACCACCACCCACGGACGCACCACCCTGTGTACCAGCTCCACCACCCTGCGTTGTAGTATCAGTTGTATCGGTACATACATTCGTTGAGGTATTAGGGTGCATAGACCCATAACCAGTTCCATTTGTTGTGCAACCTTTTGCATCTCCAGAAATACTTGACCCAGAATCAACTGTAAGATCGATGACTTGTAAATACGGGTATGCTCCTGACGTAGTACTTCCCACAAGGGTAAGGGTAGAGTTATTTGTAACTACAATATCAAGAAGGCTACAGTCCCAGACATCACCAACAGCTCCACTTGGCATTGTCCAAGTGGCATTCGCATTAATTGTAATTTCCCCATCACCTGAAGCACCACTGTCATAACCCGTACCATCATCAGTAGCAGGACATGTTATATCTGCCGCTTGAACTGGTGAGATATAAAAAACCATCGAAAATAATCCGATGCAAAAAACAAAAAATATTGTCCGTTTAAACAAACCAATTGACATAATTATGGTATTGAACCCTTTTTTCAGATACGTCTATTTTAGCAAAAAAAACACTTATTTTAAATGATTTTTTATCCACAAAAAGTTAATCGTTTTACACAATAATTCAAACAAAAAAACACCCGACAGATAACCACCAACTGGTTGTTATCTATTCGGATGCACGTAGCCGTTGATCACCAAGCCGGATGAGTCAAATATGGGAAGCAGACACGGAAATCAAACGGGAGATCCTTTGTTCGATCTCGACGATCATAAATGATCATCTCATCCACTGAAAGCACCTCTTGCTTCATCCCCACACCCTTCACCCCATCTTCTGGAGCAATCCACTCAATCTCGCCGTTGATGGCATCAATCTCGCTGTTAAGCAGAGACAGCTCAACCCCAGCCTCTCTTGCTTCAACGATCGCCTTGCCCCGCTCAAGCGGAGTACTCGCAGAAACAAAGGACGCTTTTGCCTCCTCACATCGCATATACTGATCAACAGTAGCGGTCTGCAAGTCTTGAGCCAACTCCTCCAACACAACTCTGTAACTTTCAGCTGCACCCTCCGCAGTCGCGCGAATGTCCGTATCTTGCGCCATTCCCACACATGTCAGACAAAGAAGAAGTAGGTATTTCAGCATAATGGCCTCCTTGACCGGTTTGGAACATATACAAAAAAACCCACTTGTCAATGGTTGGCACGCACCAGCAGGCTTTAAACCTTGAGATATTTACGCATGGCCAACGATGTTGAAATCATTGTGATCACAACAAGTGCCAAAAATTCGAGCCCAAAGATTGTTAAACCATTCTGAGCAAAGTACTGAACGAGTCCAACAGACTCGGATCCAAAGTAGATATTAAACTGAGGCTCAATCAACGCAACAACCGGATACATCACCCCCACAGTCACACCCATCGCCACAAAACTCAGCATCATCATCTCAAGCAAGAACGGCGCCTTGATAAACCAATTTGACGCACCCACCAAACGCATAATCCCAATCTCCTCGCGGTGAATAAAGATACTAATGCGCACAGTGTTAAATACAATAAGCAGTGCGATCAGCAAGAAGATTGCGGAAAGTACAACGCCGAATGCGCGAATACGATCTGTGGCATCGTTAATGCGTTCAATCAACGTTTCGTAATTTGAAAAATCTTTTTCGCGAATCTGATCGCTGAATTGTGGATTATCGAGCGCATCAATAATCAATTCAAAGTCTTCAGCAGCATAAGCCTTCACAACAAGCGTCGGGCCAAACGGATTCGAATCCAACTCCTCGATAGAAGAAAGAATCTGCTCGTCACCTGCGTGACGTGTAACAAACTGATCGTAAGCCTCATCTGCAGTAATCGTCTCAACGTCACGCACCTGAGAGAGCGAACGCAAATACTCTACAGCACTTGTAACAGATGTGTCCGTAGCGTAGTCATGAAAATAAACAGACACTTCGATACGATCTTCCACAAACCCAATTGCTCTATCTGTAATGACGTTTGTAAACACCAAAATGTTTACGGTAAGCAATGTAAGCACCAGCATGCTGATCGTAATCAAAGAAAGCCAGAAATTTCTCCAGAAATTCTGTGCGGCAAACTTTGTCACTCGATAACTTGAAATAAACATGCGCTACAGCTTATATCTTCCCTCCTCAACATCTGAGGAGATCTTGCCATCCTCAAGGACGACAACACGTTTTTTAAGACGGTTCACCACCTCACGATTGTGCGTAACAAGCACAACGGTCGTACCAAACTCATTAATCTTTTTTAGAAGATTAATGATCTCACGCGCATTAAGCGTATCCAAATTCCCCGTTGGCTCATCGGCAATCAACACCTTTGGTGAGTGCACAAGCGCACGACCAATTGCAACTCTCTGCTGCTCACCTCCTGAAAGTTGTTTTGGATACCTATGCGCTTTTTCATCGAGGTTCACAATCTGAAGCACAGTAGGCACGACATCGCGAATTCTCCCAGGTGCCACCCCAGCAACCTCAAGTGCAAAGGCAATGTTTTCGTAAACAGTCTTTTTTGGAAGCAACTTGAAGTCTTGGAAAACAACACCAATTTGCCTACGCAACTCCGGAACATCTTTGTTCGCAATATTTGTAATATCCCATCCGCCAATCTCAATCTTTCCTCTACTTGGACGCTCCTCTGCAAACATCAGCTTTGCGAGCGTGCTTTTACCTGTCCCACTCTGTCCGACAATCGAAACAAACTCTCCAGCAGGAATATGGAGGCTCACACCATTTACACCCACCACATTTGGCGGATACATTTTTGAGACATTTTTTAAACGGATCATTGAAGTAATTTTACAGTCACATCAACCAGCCCCCAAGTACGTGGCACTAATTTTTCAAACGCCACAACGTCTAAGTCGATAATTCTATTTGGATGTTTATCACGCTCTGGTCCATAATCATTCACAACAACTGTTACTTGAGAGTCAGGATCATTTACACGCGAGACAACAAGGTAGGTTCCTTTTGGATAGTCAGGGCTCGCAGCACACAGACAATCTTTGTACGCATACCAACTTGCCTCACCAGTCTCAGGAATCTGATCCTCAAAAATTGCTAAGCGTGCATATGGCAAATGAATTAACGCGCGCACCGACGCATTCTCTGGGCTATCCTCGCTCGGCAACTCCTCCCACTCAGCACTCACAGCATTGTAGAAATAAATCTTCCTACGCCCATGGAGTCGTTCATCCTCTTCGTCCTCCTCTGGATACTTGATCTCCAGAAAAAAGAAATCGCTTCCGTCGTAACTTGATTTGTTAAGGATGTCGAATAAGTAAATGTCGCCAAGCAACACACGCTCTGTCACATTGTCGAGAGGTGCTTCAGCAAACGACGCAAGCGTCTCGGACATGATCGACTGATCGAGCGTCTTGATGTCTACACGTGTTGAAACATTCAATGTGTTTGGACGAATCCCCAAACGCATAATTGAATCATGCGACTCAAGTGTGTATCCCTTAACAATTGTATCGGCGTCGAACGTTGTTTCAACAACCATTTCAAGCTCACTTGCGTGAACTGGCAACGTTACTGCAAATACAAAGAGTGCGAACAGAAAAAATCTTTTCATAAGTGTAGCTCTATTTTACCGGTCACAGAGCGTCCTCACAAGTGGATGAATGTTGACGCAAAACCCATTACATACTAACGTCGATTTGCACCCGGAGATTTGATGCCACTCTCACGCTCACTGTTTGCAGATCCTTCGATGAAGCCCTTTGGAGAACTCAGCGCCCAACTCGACAAACAACCGGTAGATTTTATCGCCGCTGTTGAGCACATGCGCCAACTCCACCCCATTGGCAGCACAACCCCAGTAATCTTCCCTAGCAAAATCCTGCTGCAAATGGACAGCGGCGCAACCTTGACGCTAGGCAAGATAGACCAATCAATCCACCCCAAAGACCTCTTGATTCGTCTGTGCACCGTCGGAACAATGCGAGACGCTGATACACCAAGTGAAAGCCCTGGTGCAACCATCACAGCCATCGTCACCATTGACAAACATGGCTTGATGACAGCTTCTATCAGCAAAAAAGAGTAATACGCAACGCTTCAAACGAAACATGATCGCTCAACGCATGAGCGATCTTTTGTTTGCAAATCGAACTTAGAGGTATCTCTTGATCTCTGCCTTTTCTAGATACTTCTCTACTACATCTTCTAGGCTTGTTTTAGGAATTGAAATAACCATTAGGTGCAACTGTGTGTCCTCGCCTGCTGTAATACGGTCCACAACCTTGAAGATTGCAAACCCCTCATCGAGATGCTGAACAGGTGAATGCGCATCAACAGGAAGCGTTTCAACTGCCTCTACCCAAGCAGATGGAATAATGGACAGTTTTACATACCCAAGATCACTCACAAGTGTTGGATCAAATGTGCCATGCACTTCTTTTGCAACCACATCAAACTCTTCACCATTTTGCAAACGCTCGAACGCAACCTTGATTGCAGCCTCTTGCTCTGCCTGAATCTCTTCATCGTCCGCAACGAAATCTGTCATCTGAAGCGCCATCACGATTGACCTGACGATACGCTCTTTGAATTGCCCAATACTCCAACCAAACGTCTCTGTTAATTCTGCGGCAAAATTATCCTCACCACCCTGAGAGTCAATAATGTCTTGGTAGTACGTATCTACACGATCCTGATCAATATCAACACCACTGTCTGAAGCAAGCTGACGAATTGCCATCTTGTTAATAAGCGTCTGCATTATCGCCTCCTCAAGTTCAGGTCCAGACGGAAGCACTGAACCTTCAGGTGCAGATGTTGCAAATGAATTTAGCAGTGCATCGTACTCAAGCAAATACTCAGCCATTGTGATCATGTTGCCATTAACAGACACGGCTGGAAACGGAAACACTTTTGTAACCACGCGCACAAAGGTATCAGTCACAGGTCGTGAATACACCTCTTTAGCTGTCAGACCAAGCAATGCTGCAACAACAACAATCGCTGCGATCACTTTAAATGTTCTTGTTTTAAAAAAAGATGAGGTGCTCTTAGCAACCTCGGTTACCTCCTCTGCTTTTACCTCAACTTCCTCATTACCATCAACTGGATTGATGTCTGTCATAATTTGTTTTATCAAAAAAGTAATACCACCACTTGCTTGTATTAGAAACATCTTCTACCACTTCGGCTTCTGGGTCAATCACAAAACCAAACGGATCAGACTCCCCGCTATTTACCACTTGCCCATCAATACGATCTTGAATCACAACAACACCTTCACCAGGTTTTTTCATACCCAACTTCAATCGTGCCTCACGCTCAATAAACGACTCACTCTGCAGCGCACTCTGCAATTCACTAATAGCCAAGTTTTCTGTAATAAGTTGACCCGCCTGCGCTTCAAGCACAGCAATCTCACTCGCGATCGTTTTATTGCGCACAACCTCACGACCAAGCGAGAGCGACAAAAAGATAACAATCATAAGGTTTACAACGAAGAGAAATCGCCAGCGTATTAATCGTTGTACAAATGTACCTTGTGATCGAGCCATTAAGTTTCTTCGCGTAAATCGTTTATCAAGTCGACAATACGACCTGGTTTAACAACATGCTTGTATTCAATATCTGCCGCATTCCCGCTCAAATGCAAACTAACGACACCATAACGAAACAGCGTCGGAAGCACACCTTTGATTTTATAGCTCACCTCATCAATCTGATGAAAGCGTGCCTCAGACACCACGCGCGAAAACAAACCAGACTGATCAAGATCTACCACACGCTTGTCTGTGATAATAAAAACTGTGCGAGACCATTTAAAAAACGTTCGAGATGTTAGGACAAACCCAACTGCAAGAATGAGAAAAAATCCAACCACCCCAACTGTCCCCGCGCGAAACAATGGGAACATGAAAAAAAACGGAGTCACTAAAATCAGCACGTGTAAAACAAACCTTGGAAGATTCGGCAGCAATGCCTCATGGACCACCTCCAAAATTTCTTCTTCAGGTTTTAGCTGAATCAAAGTCTCAGGTTTCATAGACTCGTCAACGATTTACGTGCAGCCTGTCGATCATCCCAAGGAACTTTCTTTCCATTAGCAACCGCCATCACAGGCTCGCTCCCCTTCCCCGTAATCAACACAAGATCATTGGGTTCAGCGATTTTAATCGCATAATCAATCGCCTCCTGACGATCAAGAATACGAAATACATTCACACCATCTTTCATTCCAGCACCCACAGCAGCATCCGCAACATCGTTTATGATCTGCATCGGATCTTCGTCATAAGGATCCTCATTGGCCACAATCACAATGTCATCATGCTCAGCAACCATCTCCCCCAACACCTCACGACGCGCCACATCACGCCCTCCACCAGCAGATCCCACAATGTGAATAAGTCGATTGTACTCAATAAGCTCGAGCGCCTCATACGCGGCATTTAACGCAGCAGGCTCGTACGCATAGTCCACGACAACATGAAACGCTTGCCCCTCATCGATCTGCTCCAAGCGCCCTCCAATCGGCTCCAACTGCTCTGCCGCACGCTGAACATCCTCCCAATCAACCCCAAGAGCACGAACCGTTGTGATCGCAGCTAGAGCGTTTTGCAAATAAAATTGTCCGATCGTTTTTAGATGCATCGTAAGATCACCCAACACAAACGTCGTGCACGCACCAGAAAGCTCAACTTGGTCTGGCACAACTGGTGCAGCATTTACTTGCGTGGCTTTAGAGTTACGTAAACCAAACCCCGTCACCGTCTCTGCTTCAAAATTTAAAAAGAAGTCTGCATGCGCATCATCCAAATTAATCACATGCGTACCCTTACAAACCTCAAACAACTTCCCTTTTGCCTGCTTATAATTTTCAAAACCTCCATGCGCTTCAATATGCTCGGGTGTCAGATTAGTAAACACCGCAACGTCATAATCAATCCCAACATGTCGTGACTGCACAATCCCCTGAGATGACGTCTCAACAATCGCATACGTGCACCCAGCCTTCACCATGTCACGCAACATCTTTTGCGTCTGGAACCTCCCAAGCATTGTCATCTTTTGATCGTTCACCCACTCCCGCTCAGCAACCTTAAAGCTCGCCGTCGTCGTCCACCCAATCCGCTCCCCCATGCTCTCAAGCATGCGGCCAATAAATTCGGTTGTTGTCGACTTTCCATTCGTCCCTGTAACCCCAATCACAACAAGCTCTTTAGACGGATATCTATATCCAAAAGCAGCAAAACGCGCCAACGCATAATGATAACCCTGTATTAGCGGTTTAGGTGTGATTTTTCTAAGCAACTGAATCAGCATAATACGCTTGTATTCTATCACTCAAACGAGTGAAAACAAAAGGAAACAAAACGACCCCCTTCGTTTGGGGGTCAGACGTCTGCCATATCTTCAAGATTGCCGTTGAGGGCTTCGATTCGTCCGCGCCATTCACGGATCGCCTGCCGCTTTACTTCAACACGAACCCTGAGCTCTTCCGCCTCTCTCGACACATTCTGCCCACTCAACAGCCGTTGAATTTCCGAATCTTCCTCGTCGATTCGGGCAGTGATCAAGGTGACTAGCGCTTGTGTCAATGCTCGTTCAGATGCAATTCCATCAGAAACTCTCATCAATCCATCAATCACATCGATCGTAATCTGCAAGTTTCTTTGCATGTATCCCTCCTACCCACACAACACTGTGCGAGAATTGAATCTAAGCCAATAATCAACGTTTTGTCAAAAAATAAACAACCTTATCCAGACAAGATGTCCGAACAAGGTTGTTGCGTGAACAGAAATCAGAATGAGCTGATAATTCTCTGAATCTCCGCCCTGATTGCATTGCCGTAAGTACTGTGCAGTCGAGACATGGCCAAACGAAGCCCCTGCCGCACAACCTCACAATCTTCTCCCCCAATACCTGACGTGTATCGCTCAAGTTCTTTGAGCAACAATCGAATTGCACCCGCACGGCCCACTTGCGAGCAGCTGCTCACGATCGAATTGATCAGACCCTCGACACTTTCTCTTTCTTCTACATCCAAAGCCATTGAATCCTCCTGGTGAATGGACAATCGAGAATATCTCAAAAACACCCTTTTGTCAAGGTATTCAACCAACCACAAACCACTCACTCACCAATCAAAAAACCCCACACGTGTGTGGGATCAAGCCTACGTAGCGAGACCAAGCTCAGATCTCAATGTCTCATGACGAGCACTGAGACGTTCGGATTCTGCGTTGAGCTTCTTTGCGTTCAGCTCAAGCTCTTCAGAGCGTGCAAGCGCAGCTCTGAGCTGAACTTCATCGCCCTTGTCGAGCTTTGCCGTCATCAAGCGTGCAGCAACAAGCTGCTGTGTCACCTCGTGACTTGCCGCAAGCAGTTCTCTTCCCCGACCTTCGAGTAGTCCGATCAAGGACGTCTTCAGCACCAGGTCTGATTCCGGACCATCTGATTGGACGAGTACGCCCTCGACAGCATTGATCACCAGGTCCAAATTGCTTTTCATACTCACCTCCTGCGCTCACACCGTTTTGTGCGAGGATTCAAACTACACCGACCATAGCCCTTTTGTCAATCCTTTTTCGCTACCCGGTAGCGAAAAATAGAGGAAAACCTGCTAAGAGAACAAGCTTTTCCGCACGCAAAAACAAAGACCCCACCTATGCGTGTACACACAGGTGGGATCGTATTCGTAGTCTTCTACTGAGGAGTCATGGCGCTACACCACTGTCCGCCGGCGTCCGTCTCCACCCGATAGGAGAAGTTGTCGAACGCACTCACGGTCACGAGCCCTTGCCATGGCTCAGCCAGATGGCTGTTGCTATTGGCCAGAATGCCCGCACCCCCTTCCCAAACCGACGACTCGTGAATGTACGAGATCGTCGTCACGTACGCACCGAGCTGGTGCATCAACCACTCACCTCCATCAGAGTCACCGAGATCACCAGGTCCACCATCACTGGGTTCGCCAGGATCTTCACCATCACCTTCGGGGAAACCGGTGGGGTCACCGAGATCTCCTTGGAACGACTCATAGATGCTCGCGATCCCCATTCTGTCGGGGTTGAGGACGGTGACGTAGGACATTCCATTCGACATCTGCCACTCAAACGCGATCGTGTGGTCCATCCCCACACTGTAGCGCTCCATCAAGTCCAGCGTGTCGAGATACGCAGAGTCCCAACCCGCACGAACCAGATAGGTACCAGTGCGACTGTCGGTCTCAGCTGTGATGCTGTTGCCCTCTCTGTGCTCGTTGCACGGATCATCTTCGTCGTCATCACCTGGGGGCATGTACCATTTGCAGGAGTCGCAATCGTCTCCTCCACCATAGTCACCATCTCCTCCTCCGCCGCCACCGCCATTGCCCCAGCTACTGCTGTTGCCGCTGCCACCGCCACCGATCCAACTCTGAGGATCCTGGCCGAACCCACCCATCTGTCCACCGTAGATGCCAGTCCAACTGTCCAACGGTTGCTCCTGGTTGTACATCATCCAGTCCGGCACCAGAATGTACGGAACCATGAACATAGGTTGGCCATTCAACAAGAACCGGATGAGCGCTTGATCAATGGCAAACAACTTTGATGTGATCTGCTGGAGCCTGATCGCAGCTTTCGCATAGCCATTGCTGAAGCGCCCCATGTTCTTCATCGCTTCAAACAGAGCTTTTTCCTCAAGAATCAACTGGGCAAATTCCGCCTCAGCTGCTGCTACCTCCGCAGCGGTCAAAAATTCCAAAGCTGCGTGAGCTGGCTGTGGAGACGAAAATCCGACTCCAACCAGAAACAAAGATGTATAAAGGAAGGACTTCATTCTGCGCATGGTGCGTCTCCAATTGGTTGTGTGCCGCTAGATCGCCTAGCAAGCACGGTTTACTGGGTTTATCCCAGCGGAAATATCGACGAATCAATAGATTCGCAAACACAGCCACCAAGACAAAGCGAGCGCGGAGAATGTCATGTTTTAGCCAATATGTCAACCAATAACACCTAAATCATCGAACAAAAACACTCCACAATGTGAGCGACGAAAACCCTCGTACAGAGAATCGTCGCTTCATTGTGGAGCTGATCGCTTACGCAACGCCGTGATTTTCCACGTCAATTATGCCTTTTTTGCGAGTCTGCTTTTCCAGCAAACCACCCAATCAAAAAACAGGCCACATCAGGCCTGTTTTTAAATTCACTACATTGCCAATCGTTCCCTCACTCCCTCTCGTGCCTCCCAACAACCTTCTTCGCCATCTTCAACCCTTCTTCAACGCGCTGACTCCAGACGGCTGTAAAGTGTCGTTCGTCATCAAGACACTTCAAGATTGTGATGATCTGATCGTTTGCCACTGTCTGCTCAGCTTTAAAATCACGGAGCTCATCCACAAGAGGAGAAAGCTTATCTAGCTTAACCCTTCTTCGCCGCCCCACCAAACTCTTCTTCAAATTGTCCACCGCGATCAAATTCGTTTTTGAACATTCCAAAACTCGACGCTCCAGGTGACAGCAAAATCACGTCACCAAGCGAGCTGTTCTCGCGCGCAAGCTTTACAGCTTCTTTCATGTCTTTAGCACGAACTGTCACAGCCGCATCACCGATTGCTTTTTCAAGATCATCAGTAGCACTACCATCAAACAAGACAACGTACTTACACTGCTCACCAATCAATTTTCCAACAGCCTCGTAATCGAGCCCCTTAGATGTTCCACCAGCGATCAAAACGATATTTCCACCTTTTCCAAAACGATTCAGTGCAGCAATTACTCCTTCTGGAGATGTGGCTGTTGTATCGTTTACATACATCACACCCTCATGCTCTCCAAGTACCTCCTGGCGCCCAGGCAAGCCCGCAAAAACCTTTAGTGATGTGTGGATGTCTTCGTCGCTCACACCACCCAAATGCGCTGCTAACGATGCTGACAATGCATTCATGATGTTGTGGTCGCCTTCAATTTTTACGTCGTGCACATGACCAAACGGCGTGTCTGTCCCACCAATGCGTCGAACCAAATTGTCGCCATCGCGGAACGCACCTTCTTTACCCTCAGGTAACTCTTTCTCAGAAATCCAGTACTGGTGCTTTGATGGAATCCTCCCCGCAATCTCATGCATGATCTCTTGATCTGCATTCAAGATCGCAATCTGATCCTCTGTCTGCTCTTGAAAAATCAACTCCTTCGCCCACATGTAATGCTCAAATGAGTCATAACGATCAAGATGATCCTTGTAAGCGTTTGTAAGGATTGCAATCTGTGGCCCAAGCTTCATGCCCTCAAGACTCTCAAGTAGCCATGAAGAAAGCTCGAGTACGATTGGCACCTCGGTCTTTTCAGTTAGCAACCAATCTAAATCCTCAAGTGGTGAACGTGTGATGTTTCCTGCAACAACTGCTTTTGGATGCTTGTGCTTTAGCATCTCTCCGAGCAATGCAGTGGTTGTAGATTTTCCACGCGTTCCAGTGATCGAATAGATAGGGTACGGGCAGTAACGGAAAAAGAGTGAGATGTCGCTTTCAACATCGATCTTTTCTTTTTTCGCCATCTCTACAAATTCAGACTCGCGAGCAACCCCTGGGTTCTGCACGACCAAATCAACGTTTGTAAAGTTGTCTGCGTCGTGTTTTCCCAAAATAAAAACCGGTTGGTAGATTTCCTTTCCAGGCATCTCCTTCCGATATTCGCTATACCAACGCATGATCTCATCCACACTCTCACGCAAATCCTCCTCGTCTTTCAAATCAGTAATCACAATCTGTGCACCGTGACGCATAAGCCACTTTGCCGCACCAATACCACTACCTTTTTTATAACGTCCAAGCCCCATTACTGTAACGGCTGCATCTTGAATATTCTTGATGGAAGATAAATCTAGTGACATACGTCGATATTCTATCACAACTTAAATGAGAGTGCGTCGCTGACGGTTTTCGAGGTCAGACATTCTTTTTTCAATAATCTTATGAAGCTTTCTACCGATTCGTATCATGCTGTTTACAGAATCGTCCTCAATCGTCTGGGCACCTACATGAGCAAGACAATCAACAACACGCTTTAGGTAAACATTGGCCAACCGATACTCATGTATCGCAATCTCAACAGGCATTACCCCCTCTCCAACTTCCTCTAGAAGAGCGACAGAAAGTTTAATCGGAACCAAGTTTACGTTTGCATACACACGAAAAACATCACGTGTCCGCACACCATCGTCGTAACGCTCTTTTGCATAGTCATAAACCACAACTGACCAATCACGTGCCTGCCTATACAAAGGATGTCGATGTGCACCAAGCCCAAGGAGTGGAGACGAGATATCTGTCTCACCAAACGATTGCGGCTTGGATCGTTTCATGGAATCAACAAAAGATTCTTTGAAGTTTTCAGACAGATCAATATCTGAATGCTCTTCTGTTTGAAGCTGTTCAGATAACACCTCTTGCTCCATCGTCATTGTTGGCGTTAACGGCCCCTGATGTTTGTGATACAAATCCTCAATTTGGTCCTCAAGCAAATCCACCTCATCACGATGAAACAACCAGGGTGAATGTGAGTTATCGAACATATAACGATGACTAGCGATCTCTTAGCGACAAATCATAAACCATCTCCTCCAAACGTCGGTAGTTCTTTTTAGACTGATCAAACTTTGTTCGCAAGTATCCTGTGAGGTCCATACCAAGAAGGAACTCGATCACCATCGCAACCACCTCACGCGCCTCCTCAACCGCTTGCGTGTTCCCAGCAGTCACCTGACGCATTGCGTAGCGCACAATCTCTCCAGTGGTATCTGAAAGTCCTGCGAGGTAAATACTCGGCTCCATCGCTCGGGCATCAATCTTGCCTAGCTTGCGATCTGCAAGATAAGACTGAAACAACAATGCCTCCGCATACTCCTCAAGCGCAGCGCGATACGCACCTTCATGCTGCAAATCTGGAAAGCGCTTAAACTTTGCCTCGATGGTTTTAAAACGATCAGCAGCATCTTTAAGCAACGTAGCCGCACCCTTTGGATCATCACGATGCAATGCAAAGATAGCTCGCTTGGATCGGCTTAGTGCTTCGTTTGAGCGACCGATCAAATCACGTCGCCCAACCTCTCGTGCGCTATGACGTTTTTTTAAGTCTGAAAAAAGTTTCGGTGATTTCATAAACGTGCTTTTGACTTGCGGATAATAAAGATTTCTTTGGCTGCTTCAATGGCAACAAGCTTGATAACAGCAATGATAAGCAACAAGCCCCAGTCAGACAAGCGCAGAGGGCTAATTTGGAAGATTGATTGGAAGAACGGGTGAATAAGCGCAAGAAGCATCAACGAGAACCCAATCAACACACCACCGACAAGATATAGGTTTGAGAATGGATTGATACGGAAAATCGAACGCCTAAACGACTTCACAGCAAAAATGTAAATAAGCGAATCGATTCCAACCGCAGCAAACATGATTGAACGAATCGTCTCAATAGAATCGATTTCACCAATCAACCAGATGTACAAGACAAACAAAACGAGGTCTGTGATGATCCCAATAATAAAGATCAGCATCAGCATCTCACGATTCAACACAGGTTCATCGCGCGGCCTTGGTGGAATCTTCATGACATCTTTCTCTGGCGGCTCGAGTGTAAGACCAATGTTTGGGAATGTATCTGCCACCAGGTTGATCCACAAAATCTGCGCAGGCAATAGTGGGATTGGCAACCCCATCATAATTGATCCACCGATCAAGATAATCTCTGTAAAACTATCAGCCATTAAGTAGACAGTGACCTTACGAATATTGTCAAAGATCACACGCCCTTCAGCAATGGCGGACGTAATGGTTCCAAGGTCGTTGTTCAAAATAACCAAATCGGAAGCCTGCTTCGCCACCTCTGTTCCAGAACCGACTGCAATACCAATATCCGCAGCCTTGATCGCTGGCGCATCGTTTACACCGTCACCTGCCATCGCCACAACATCTCCACGCGCCTGCCACGCACGCACAATCCTAATCTTGTGTCGCGGCTCAACACGCGCATAAATACTCACCCTCCCAGCGCGCTTCTGCAACTCGTCATCCGTCCATGTATCAAGCTCTGCCCCGGTCACCACCGATTCTGGCCCTGTCACAAGCCCGGCCTCTGTTCCGATGGCACG
This sequence comes from Candidatus Uhrbacteria bacterium, assembly GCA_018700535.1. Lineage (GTDB taxonomy): Bacteria > Patescibacteriota > Patescibacteriia > UBA9934 > GWF2-40-263 > UM-FILTER-50-9. The sequence goes on from JABITQ010000044.1 coordinate 20,430, forward strand.
CGCCGTCTGTGGATGATCACCCGTAATAATAACCGTACGCACACCCGCACGTTTTGCCGCAGTAATTTGCTGACGTGCATTTGCTCGCAACGGATCACGCAAACCTACAAAACCTAGAAAGGTAAATCCTTCTAGGTGTTCATCATCTAATAATCCTTTAACCTTTTCTTTGGTCCCAAACGCAATTAATCGCAACCCTTCACTCGTTAGCCCATCCACTTGGTCTTCAATCTTTTTACGAGAAATATCTGTAAGCTTTGTTCGTTTCCCCGACTGTTCATAGTGCGAACAAAACGCAAGAATCTTTGCAGGGGCTCCCTTTGCAAACTGAGCCTGTGACGCTCCCCACTTGTTCTGCGTCACCATAAACTTGCTCGTCGAGCTAAAAGGAATCTCATCTGTGCGCTCATGCGTTTTGATCAACTTCTCAAGATCAAAACCACGATCAATCGCCGCAAGCAAAAGAGCACGTTCTGTCGGACTCCCTTTGGTAACAAGCTTTCCTTTTTCGCGCACCGCTGACGCGTCGTTACACAATGCAGATATCGTTAATATCTTCCACGCAACATCATCTTTTTTTGTAACCTCTTTAAGACTCGTTCGGTCTGAAAGCGTCACAACATCCACAACAGACATTTCGCCCTCAGTAATCGTCCCCGTCTTGTCTGTACAAATAATCGAAACAGACCCAAGTGTCTCAGCACCAACCAAGCGACGCACCAACGCTTTCCGTTTCAAAATACGCTGCATGCCGATCGCCAAAATAATCGTCACCGAAACCATCAATCCTTCTGGGATTGCCGCCACAGCTAGCGCAACAGAAATCTCAAACATGTGCACCAGCGATTGTCCGCGGAATACGCCAATCAAATAGATAAGTGCCACAATCACCACAACACCAACCGCAATCCAACGCGCAAGTTGTGAAAGTTGTTTTTGAAGTGGTGTATCTGTCTCGTCTGTCTCTTCTACAAGTCGTGCAATAACACCAAGCTCCGATTTAAGCCCCGTTGCAACAACAATAGCTCTCCCACGACCAGCAACCACAGAAGTCCCGGCATAGACCATATTAAGTCGCTCTGCCATTGTGACCCCTTTACCCAACACCTCAGTCATCTTATCAATCGGCATCGACTCTCCTGTAAGTGCAGACTCGTTAACTTGAAGATCAACAGACTCAATAATGCGCGCATCAGCACCAATGCGATCTCCTGTGTGCAACAAGAGAATGTCGCCAGGCACAAGCTCTTCAGCACCAATCTCAATCTCCTTACCTCCACGCACCACCATCGCACGTGGTTGCACGAGTGACTTCAAATGTTCAAGTGCTTTATTCGCCTTGAACTCTTGAGCAAACCCAATGATCGTATTCAAAACAACAGCCACGGTGATCACACCAAAGTCGACCCATTCGTGCAGGATACCGCTGATGATTGCAGCAACGATAAGGATAGCAATCAACGGTGAGAGAAACTGACTTAACAACAACCTCCACCACGGATCAGATTTTTTTGTTGGCAAACGGTTAAGCCCATGCTTCTTTGTCAGCTTTGCAACACGCTTAGCAGAAAGCCCACCAGCGGCTACTGAGAGTTTCTTTTGTGCTTCTTCAATTGTTAATGCGTGCCAAGATGTCGGCATGTAAACGTTAGTGCTTTAATGAACGATAAACTCCTTCTATTTTTTGTGTAACCAACCCCCACGAAAACGATTCTTTCACAATTTCCTGCCCAGCTTCACCAGCCTGATCAAGTCCTTCTGGAACTGTCAGGAGCTCTTTCAGACGCTCAAAAAGGTCTGCTACATTTTTGTTTTGAAAAGTAAATCCCGTGTGGTGGATAACTTCGATATTCTCCGGAATATCAGAGGCAAGTACAGGTGTTCCATAGCTCATCGCCTCCAATACCACCACCGGAAGCCCCTCAGCCTCTGATGCATGAACAAACAATCTTGCGTGAGCAAATAACTGCTTAAGCGCATCACCCGACTGAAACCCAAGAAACAAAATCCGCTTGCTCCCTCGAGCCAAACGTCGCAAATGCGATTCGTAGTCAGATCCATATCCAGACGCACCCACAATGACAAGATGCATATCTTTCACAAGTTCTGGCGCCATCTCTTCAAGACGCATAAACACCTCGATCAAATACCACTGCCCCTTGTGCGGCTCAAGCCGACTTACGCTAAGCAAGTATTGCTTTGGAACAAGACCAAACGCTTCAATCTCATTTACAGCTTCGACCACCTGCGGTTCAGCACCATTTGGAATATAGACAATTTGCTTGTGCAACCTCTCACGCGCATACACCTGAATAAAGTGACTCACAGCAATCGTCGCATGCGGAAACCAACAAGCTGACCACTCACCAAACAACAAGTACACACGAGCCACACGCCCCCACTTCGCATGAAACCGATCCTGCGAATGAAACGTCACGACCACACGAGCTTTCCGCTTCAACAATCGAGGGATCCACGCAAAAGGCGCAGAGCCAACACCATGGTAATGAATAATATCGTACGGACGCACAAGCGCATCAAGCGTAGACAAAAACGTATGCAAAACAGTTTCTATATTCTTCTTGTACAAAGTCCACACGTACCGAATCTCCACCTCAGGATCCGATACTCCTCCATAACGAGACCGTGCATATAAAGTCACCACATGCCCAGACCTCGCCAACCTCCGAGCCACCTGAGTCACATGCTGCTCAACCCCACCCCCACGCGCACCAACATCAAACCCTTTTTGCCCAATCATAGCTATGCGCATATAACAATATTTTACAGGATAACAGCCCACACCGCACGGAAAACAATTCACACCCCACACACTTGCACCAAACCCACATTATTGCTATATTCCCCCCGTTCACAAGCACGCATCTCCAC
>JABITQ010000048.1 GCA_018700535.1 Candidatus Uhrbacteria bacterium
GAGCTCGCGGATTTTTTGATTGTCGCAACAAGACTGCTCTTGTTGAAATCACGAGCCATTCTCCCGATGGAGGTTGAGGCAGAGGAAGAGGATCCATCAACACTTGCGTTGCAACTACGTTTGTACAAAGAGTTTGTGGACGCATCCAAAAAACTCGAAGCGCTCTTTGATGAGCCTGTTGGATCTTTCCCTCGTGCAAAGGCAGCGATCGTAAAAGCTGGGGAGATGCAGGTGCATGAACGTCTCACTGCAGAGGCATTGAAGGAATCTTTTAATGTGCTTCTAAAACGACTCGAACCATTTTTTAAACTTCAGCAAGCCGCAATTGAGCGTGTGGTCTCTGTAAAAGAACGGTTGCGTGAAATTCACGATGCAATTTTGGCACGAGCATCGATGACGTTTAAGGATATTGTCGGAAAAGGAAAGTCGCGCGTTGATGTTGTGGTGAGCTTTCTTGCCTTGCTCGAGCTTGTAAAACAGCGTGTGGTGCATGTAGTTCAAGATGATGCGTTCAACGATATTGAGATAAAACGAATCGATTAGCTATGATTACTCCAACAGTAGAAGCGGTGCTCTTTGCCGCAGCAAAACCACTAACTCCAGCAGAACTCTCAAAGCATCTTGGTGTATCTAAAGAGGTGATCAAAGAGGCTGTGGAAGAGATTCGCAAGCTCCGTAATGTTGAAGACTCCGGAATCCACATGCTTGAGCATGATGGAAAGTTTCAGCTTGTTAGTAACCCAGCACTCAAAGAGGATGTGTCTAAGTTTCTTAAAAAAGAAGCTTCTGGTCCGCTTACACGTCCGTCGCTCGAAACACTTACGATCATTGCGTATCGAGGGCCAATCACCAAGCCTGAGATTGAGACAATCCGTGGAGTAAATTGTTCATTAATTCTACGAAACTTGTTGATCCGCGGTTATATTCTTGAGACAGAAGATCGTCAAAGGTTGCAACCTGTCTACTCACTCTCTGTAGATTTTGTGCGCAAACTCGGCTTGTCTAAGATTGACGAGCTGCCCGATTATGAGTCGTTTATCAATAACGAAAAAATTAACGAGCTTCTTGCAGGTGGTGCAGACCAAGAGAACGTATGATCATCAAGCTCTTTTCGCAAATCATGATTACCGGCATGCTCCTCCAGTTTTTCCCTGCTGACGTCGGGCAGATGGAGATGCTCGCTACGCTTCCTGAGGCAGGTGAGCGATCCTTTGATATGTTTGCGGCTTACAATGAAGTTGCTCATCTACCACTTTCCTCGGGAAGCAAAGTTGCCCCTGTTAAGATGGATAAGAATAATTTGGGGGTAATCACAAGTGCACAATCAGCCATTGTTGTTGATCGCGCATCAGGGGAAGTGTTGTTTGAAAAAAACATCTCATCACCGCGTTCAATTGGGTCTATCACCAAGTTGATGACTGCGTATGTATTTTTAAAAACGAATCCCGATCTCGGTGCCTCTGCGGCAATCACCGGTGCAGATTATCGTGCGGGTGGGCGATTAAATATTTCGTTAAACGATCAGGTTACGGTTGGAGATTTGTTAACCGCATCGCTTGTTAGCTCAGATAATTCTGCTACTGCAGCACTCGTGCGTCTCTCTGGATTAAGTCTTGGTGATTTTGTTGCGCGCATGAATGAGACTGCTGCTTTGATGGGAATGCAGTCTACAACGTTTGCTGATGAGACTGGTTTGTCATCCAAAAATAGATCAGTGGTGATGGATATTGCGATCATGCTCGATCAGATGCGTGATAACAAAATTATTCGTGAGGTGACACAGGTTTCAAGCACCAGCATCTTGGGTTCATCTGGGCGTGAGTATCACATTGGTAGCACAGACGAGTTGCTGGAGACTTTTGTAAACTCAGATCCTTACAAGATCCTTATTGCAAAAACAGGATTCCTCCCAGAGGCTGGGTATTGTCTCGGAACCGTGTTTTCTTACGATGATGGGCAAGAGTTGCTCGTGGTTGTATTGGGAGCCGAGACAAAGAAGGGTCGTTTTCAAGATGTTAAGTCGCTTGCCGTTTGGGCATACGACACGTTTAACTGGACAAAAATACGTTAAGTGAACTATCTCCACTGCACAGCTCTCTTCCACCAGAGCTGATAACACTTATCTTCGCCACACTTCCTGTGGGTGAGCTTCGTGCTGCGCTACCGCTTGGTATTACAGCATTAGGGTTGGCTCCCTCGGTTGCGTATTTAATGAGCGTACTTGGGAACCTTATCCCTGTCGCGTTTATTTGGTGGTTGTTCCCGCGTGTGGTGACATATGCAGAAAATCACAGTCCACGCTTAGAGCACCTCATCAACACACATCTTCACAAGCTTTCAATTAAGCACAAAGATCGATTTCAAAAATACGGCGCACTCGCACTCCTCTTGTTTGTTGCTATTCCGTTGCCGGGGTCGGGGGTCTGGACGGGGTCTGTTCTCGCAATCTTGTTTAACTTAGATAGAGCACGTGCTGTAAAGGCTGTCGTCGTTGGTGTGCTCGTTGCAGGGTTGGTTGTTTTGCTTATTACTGAGGGTGCCTTACTTGCGCTTGTATGAGAATACTGATTGATGGAACATGCCTGTGCGACTCTGAGGGTCGGTCAGGTGCAGGAATAGAGCATTACACCTGGTCAATTGTGCGCCAGCTTTTTTTGTCTGCTCCGAAGCATGAGTTTGTTGTCTACGTTCCACCAAGCCTGAATGCTGTCGGATTACGTTCGCTTGTAGAGGGGTGTTCAAATGTGAGCATCATGAAGTCTCTTGGTCCGCACATTTCTTTTGTCACACGACACATTATTCTTCCAATTAGATTTTTTTTAGCAAGACCAGACGTAATGTTTTTCCCCACAGGTCAGATGCCTCTATTCACAATCGGAAAGGCTGTCGTGACTATTCATGATCTTGCTATCTACGATCATCCAGAATGGTTTCCAGAAGGACAGAATTTTTCAACAAAGACAGTGGTACCAAAAAGCATTGAAAAAGCGAGTAAGATTATTGCGGTGTCTGCGGCGACAAAACAGCGTGTAGAAGAGTTGTTTCCAGATTCAGTCAGTAAGGTGCAGGTGATTCACGAGGGGGTGGATGCACCGAAGGAAATGCTCGATGCAATGGACATGGATTCAACACGCTTTCCATTCGATCGAGATTATATTTTGTACTTAGGTACCATTGAGCCCAGAAAGAATCTAACCCAGGCTTTCCGCGCCTTTCACAAATTTCTTGAAGGTCGGCCTGAGCTTGCGCAGACGTACCGATTTATGGTGGCGGGGAAGCGTGGGTGGAAGACAAAGGAAATTGAGAACGAGTTGGTGCGTGTAAACCATGCATGGAAAGAGATTGAACCAAATGGTGTGATTCAGTTTTTGGGTCCAGTTACAGAAGAAGAAAAATGGAACCTCATGGCACGAGCGTCCTGTTTAGTGTTCCCGTCACTCTATGAAGGCTTTGGCCTGCCTGTGCTCGAAGCAATGAGTGTCGGGACCCCAGTAATCACAACACGTTGTGGGGCTTTACCAGAAGTTGCAGGAGACGCCGCATTGTTTGTAAAACCTGATGATGTAGAGCAGATGTCTCTCGCGATCACGCAATGTCTGCTTGTGCCCCAAGGTGCAAAGCAGATGCGAATTGATGGGTTTAAGCGAGCGGGGGAGTTTACATGGGAACGTACGGCAAAGGAGACGTTGAAGGTGCTGGAGGAGGTTAGGAAGCGTTCGAGTTAAAACATCATTTCAAGCAATCAAAAAAACTCTGAGCATTTACGCTCAGAGTTTTGTTTGTAGGTAGGCGATCAAGACGACTTGTGCTAGGAGGGCGTAGTACAACGGGACATCACCTTTTCGTTTTACAAAGAAGTCGTGGAAGGCGAAGTGGAGTGTGTTGAACCATTTGAGTAGCGGGGTTTTTGTGATTTCGTAGACTCCGACGATAAGGTCTGGGAGAACTCCTCCGACAATACCCCAACTGAAGGTGCGTAGCGATATGAGATCCCGCGTGTTGGCGAGGAGGAGGACGAAGAGGATGGCTATGACAGCATCGATCATGACGTAAGCCAGTGCTGTCTTACGATTGCGTTTGTGGATTTTGTAATTGTCTGCAAGTCCAGTATCGCCATGGGGAACCATGTCGATGAGGAAGTGTGAAATAAACCCAAAAACAAAAGCCAGGAACGGGCCCCCGACTGTGTGTCCAATAACGGCACCTAATGTGGCGTGGGTTGTTAGGGTCATAAACTGTGAGGATTATAGCATAGTGAGGCCTTATTTCCTTACTCTAACCCTTGACAAATGCCTATATTTTGGTAGTTTGATCGGTCTTGCAGTATGCTTGACATGCAGAAAATTTCACAGGAGTAGTCATGAGACGGATTGTTTTGCTTGCACTCGCCTTGATGGTGAGTGCATCTGCGGCCATTGCAGGAGACATCAACACTGACCGTAAGACCGCACGGCAGTGCAGGGTCGACAAAATCTTGGACCTGGACCTGTATCCAGGGATCGAGGAATGGTCGGTCACCTTGTATTCTGATGGTGTGCCGCTGTGTCTGGGCAATGGACGCATTCACGTCGATCAGGAGCGCATCGATCGAGTCGCTAAAATGGAGCGCTCGGTGCTCCGTGATGAGATCGCCGAAATCGTCCGTGCTTACCAGCCGGTGTTCGATGAGATGAAAAAGGAGCATGACCGGTACGCTCTGAGCAGGATTTCGGTTGGGGTGTCGAACGCCATGTGTGATCGTCGTACCGTGAGTCGGAACAATACTGTATCTGTGACGTTCGTTGCAGATTCAAGCGGAAGCCTCGGAGGACCGGCCTATCCAGCAATGCTTCTTGAGCAAGCAATCAAGCTCGGCGACACGGTTGCAGCCGAAGTGGTTGTGCAACTGATGAAGCAGGTGGAGGTGATTGGTGAAGGGAACTGCGAGGGTACTCGTAGTGGAATCTTCTTCGAGGCGTTTGACAACCGTCTCCTCGCTGGAGACATCGCTGGTGCGAATCGCATCGCTCAAGACTTCGGCTTTGTGCGATCAGTGAGGGCTGAGTCGTTCCATTCGATGATCACCAGCAGAGATCCCTACAACCGTAAGGATTTTCTTCTCGACAGTGTCAAAGTTGTCCTTGTCGAATTGGTATCGCGCAAGGAGTACGACCGTGCCGACTTGGTTGCGGCGTACTACCACCTTGATGACCATTTGATCTTGGTTGTGAAGAACCAGATCAAGTATATCTACTACAACGGCTTTACGCATCGGGAGCTCGACACTGAGCCTTTTGATGTGACAGTGCTGTTGGACAGGTATCAGATCAGCCAGGTCGAGATTGCGAATTTGCGAATCAGCGGATTCGCCAAGGCTGCCCCTACCGTCATGTACGAAGAGTACAATCGCGATCCGAGCAAAGTCGTTTGGAACAATCGTGTCGATGATCTTCCATATGCAAGTCGTGTGGAGATTGTCGGAAGGTCGTTCACGAACCCCGATGGTGTCCAGATCGACGCCATGCGTCACATGCATGCGTTCATGAACCGCGCTGGTCTGACCAATGGCGATGTCTTTCACTATGTGCATGAGGCAACTCTACGCACGTCAGCTGTCGCTTATCGTAGTTGGGAGAAAAGCGACGACAGCAGCCGTTTCATCGACTTGTACGCACTTTCGATTCAGTACGCCATGGACGAACTTGGATTCGACCTCGATGGGGTGGACGAGCAAGTGTGTGAAAACAAAAAGCCTCCCATTGAGGGGGGTGATGAAAAGCTCGGGGCTTGGTTCCTCCAGTGCTCCATCGGCCTCCAGCTTGTTGCTGAAGCCGACAGAAACGCCAGAGCAAAGGGTTTTGACATGAGTCGACCCTACTAGAGCCTCAAACAACGAAGCCCCGCTGACCTAATAGTTGGTGGGGCTGTTCTAATACCCAAGTCTATTAACTCGATTCTTTGCCTAGATAAGCTCAGGTTTCATATTGGGCCCGATCGTATTCTTGGATGTATTTTTTAAACAAAAAAACCCCAGCCGAAGCTGTGGTTCATTTGGTTGCGGGGGTCGGATTTGAACCGACGACCTTCGGGTTATGAGCCCGACGAGCTGCCTGACTGCTCTACCCCGCGTCCGGGAGTGTACGGGAAAGGGGGTTAAACGTCAACAGTTTGATGTAATTCCTGCGTTACTCGGTTACGTAACCGAGTAACGCAGGAATTAATAGAATCTTTGGATCGTGATATCATCAAGGTAAATCTTGTTAAAACTATTATGAAATCAAAGCTTGTTTCACAAATCATTCGTACGCTTGGCAATGGTCGAGCGCAGGCGGTTGCAAATGACATCCTGCCGTTTCTTGCAGTAGATGGATCTTTTCTTGAAATAGGGGCGGGGACTTGTCAGGTGACGGATTTACTAAGACAGTCATCGATGGATGTGACACCGATTGATGTGAAGGATTATAGTGTCATCGATTCGATTGTGCCGGTCATTTATGACGGTGACACGCTTCCATTCGATGATAAAAAATTTGATGTCGCCATGCTGCTCAATGTTTTGCATCACACAAAAGACCCAGAGCGTGTTTTGAAAGAAGCGGCTCGTGTTGCAAAGCGAGTTGTTATTTACGAGGATGTGTACAAAACAACGTTTCAAAAGCTGGCAACCTTTGCTATGGACAGTGTGACAAACTTTGAGTTTATTGGTCACCCTCATAGCAATAAAACCGATGCGGGGTGGAGGGAGGCGTTTGAGCGATTGGGGTATGAGGTTGAGGAGGTGCGGTATAAAAAGTTCTGGAGGGTTTTTCAAAATGCTTTGTACGTTGTAAAGACGTGAATAAAAAAACACTTCGCAAATGCGAAGTGTTTTTTTGGTGACTGGGGAGGGATTTGAACCCTCGACCTCGGGCTTATGAGTCCCACGCTCTAACCAACTGAGCTACCCAGCCTTCTATAAAACATCCAGAATTACGCGATCTGCTTGGTCTTCGCGAAATTTTTTGTTCGACGACCATTTGGGGTCGACTCACAAAATATTTCACTCCAGCCCGGCGCACCTCACGCAATTCTGAATGTTTTATATATAGAAAATTTCTCTACCTCGGGCAAAGCTGAGCTTTGCCTCCTGCGAATCTAATCGAGCTGAGCTCGATGGTGCCGGGAGCGGGGATCGAACCCGCACATGTTGCCATACAGGTGTTTGAGACCTGCGCGTCTACCAGTTCCGCCATCCCGGCCTAGCGGGGGGAAGAATATCAGGTCGTTTGGGAGATGTCCAGTCTTGGTGGTGGTGGTTATTGTTCTTCCCATCCAACCCAATCCCCAGTATAATATCGCTACAAAAGCTTATGGCACACATTATATCAGTAGTGAATCAAAAAGGAGGGGTGGGGAAAACAACTACGACTTTGAATCTGGCCGCTTATTTGGCGGATGCTGGAAAGTTCGTGTTGTTGGTTGATTTGGATCCACAAGCAAACGCGACTTCAGGACTTGGGTTGAATCATAAAGAGTTAAGCGCTGGTGTGTACGAGGGGATTGTTGGGTCACACGCGCTTGATAAGTTGATTCACAAAACCGACCACGAAGGGTTGATGGTTCTTCCTGCTACACAAGCGCTTGCGGGTGCAGCAGTCGAGCTTGTGAACGCCGATGAGCGTGAACACTTTTTGCGCAAGATGCTTCTGCCTGTTCGTAATGACTACGACTACATCTTTATCGACAACCCGCCGTCGCTTGGGATGCTTACGCTCAATGGATTAGTCGCAGCGGACTCAGTGCTCATTCCTGTGCAGGCAGAGTACTACGCACTCGAGGGGCTCTCTCAGTTGTTGAATACGGTAAACTTGGTACGCGACAATATTAAGCCGTCGCTTGAACTTATGGGGGCAGTGATCACGATGTACGATGCGCGAACCAAGCTTTCAAAAGAAGTACTTGAAGAGTTGTATCGTTTTTTCCCAGACAAAATCTTTCGTTCAGTTATTCCTCGCTCCGTACGTTTGGCCGAGGCACCATCTTTTGGAAAAACTATTTTAGGCTACGATCCATCTTCAAAGGGAGCCAAGGCTTACGGGCGTTTGGCACGAGAGTTTATGCTTAGAGAGGAGGGGGCCTTGTAAAGACTTATGATGCAAAAATCCGCATTGGGGAGGGGGCTTGGGTCTCTGATTCCACAAAAACAATCCATTACCGAGCAGGTTATTCCAGAAGCTCGCACAGAGATTTTGGAACTTGCCGTTGATGAAATTAAAGAGAACACGCGACAACCGCGTCACTATTTTTCGCCAGCCGATCTTGAGGACCTCATTGCGTCGATCAAGCAATTTGGAATCATCCAGCCGTTGGTGGTAACGCGCACAAACGGTGAGTACGAGCTGATTGCTGGTGAGCGTCGCTTGCGCGCATCAAGAACACTGGGGCTTGCAACCGTTCCTGTAATTGTTCGGGACGTGAATGAGCAAGAGAAGCTTGAGATCGCGTTGATCGAGAATATTCAACGGCAGGATTTGAACGCGATTGAGGAAGCAATCGCGTACCGTGCTCTCATTGATGAATTTAATTTGAAACAAGAGGAGGTTGCGACGCGTGTTGGAAAAAGCAGGTCAAACGTTGCAAACACTTTGCGCTTGCTAGATCTCGACGAAGAGATTATCGAGGCTCTCAAAATGGGCAAGATCACAAAGACACACGGTCGAACATTGTTGGCAGAGCCAGACCTAGATAAACGCCACGAGATCTTTCTGCAGATTTTGAAAGGGGGAGTGAGTGTCCGAGAGGTCGAGGCGCGTGCGAGTAATACTGGATCACGCAAAAAGCACGGGCAGAGCAGAAAGGATCCAAAC
>JABITQ010000040.1 GCA_018700535.1 Candidatus Uhrbacteria bacterium
ACAGCGGGGAATAAGGTTTCAACTAACATAAAACTTCTCAATGACTGAGAAGCCTGACAATAACGAATTCCAAATGTCGAAGACGCTTACCTTAACAACAAATATTCCCTTGATAGGGAAGTAAATTGAATGTGTGAAAGTTTCAAAGCGTTTTTGTACATAAATTGAGTGGAATCCCAGAATCATCTAGCTTCGTCAGTAACGTCTGTTTCTAAGAATTACTTCTCTGAGATTAGCAAAAAGATGGGGTAGTGTCAAAGCTTTGCAAGGAAGCCTTCGACGGGTATTAGGTGTGTTTGAACAAGCTCCAAGGTCAGTCCTTTTGCAGGGATTGCATCTTTAATATTGAAAGGACCGATAGTTGTGCGACGAAGTTTATCGGCATATCCGCCTCCACCAAGTGATTCACCCAAGTCTCGCGCAATCGCACGAATGTAGGTACCTGTTGAGGAGTGGATCGAAACACTGAGTCGTTGTTCATCGATCATTTTTCCAGTGATAGAATAAATGGTTATCTGACGAGCTGAGGCAATTAAAGGTCTGCCAGCCCGCGCAGACTCATACATCTTTTTTCCATCAATCTTGATCGCAGAGTATGTCGGAGGGATCTGCTCAATTTTACCTTCAAACTGCTTGAGAGCATTTACAGCATCAGAACCTTTCTCAATCGGACTTTTAACAATTACACCTTCACGGTCGTCAGTGTCTGACTTTGCACCGAGTACAAAAACGGCCTCATACTTTTTATCCAACCCAACCAACTTCTGCATCTCGCGCGTAGCAGGTCGTCCAACACCAATAATCAACAACCCTGTTGCAAACGGATCTAACGTACCAGCATGACCAACACGACGAATGCCCGTTGCGCGACGCACACGGTCAACAACATCATGGCTGGTGATCCCGGCTGGTTTGTCGATGAGGAGGAAGCCTTGACTTTCGGCTTGTTTTAGTGTAGTTTCAGTTTCTTGCTTGGTCATAGCGTTGAGTGTCTTTAAGGGTATTTACCGCTGTGGCTAAGGTTCGCTGCTCAGGCACGCTGTCTGAGATCTCTTTTTCATCACAGTTGGGAGATATCATGTCGCTAGTCAGAATAAATGGCAGGTTCCTGGGTGCCCTCAAAGATGATGGTCGTACGGATTCATCACAAAAGCACTCTTTCAACTTCGACGATAAGCCTCACGTTCCGGAGGGGTGGAGTATTCACCCTGATGATCAGATCGAGAGTCGTCTCATGGGAGTCTGGGATGCAAGCTTTGATCAGCTTGGTTTGCACTTGGATCCAGATCAGGTCAGTGTAGAGCTTGTGAAAGATTTTTCGATCACAGGCGACAAGTTGAAAGATCGACTAGAAGGTCATCTCGTGATACCTGCACATGTTCTTGATCATCTGTTCAAAAACCCTGCGTCCATTCCAGAGACCTGGAAAATGTGTACGTGCATTTTTTGGGGAACGATTTATCGTAATTGTAGTGGTGGTCGATGTGTAGGTTGCCTCAGTTGGGATCCTAGAAGTCAGTGGCGAATGGGCTACATCTTGCTTCGTCGTGAGTTTGAGACTTGCAACACAGCAGTGGTTCTTCAAAAAGCAGTCTAACAGCTCGTGCTCTGAGCTGGCTCTGAGCGGCCCTCATCTTTGGTGAGTGGCCGCTTTTTCTTTTCCATCCCAATTATTGACCAAATACCGGATTTTGGCTACACTCCGCAACGTATTTACAAAGCAGTCCGAACTCCAAAGGCCCTATGAATATTACAGAATTAGCCCGTCGTCTACGCGTTCGACCAGAAGAGCTTCGCAATAAATTGCCGGAGCTCGGTTTTAGTCTAGGTAAAAAGGCTATTAAGGTTGATAATCGGCAGGCGCAAAAAATTCAGGTCGCCTGGGGCGAGATGAAGCGCAAGGAGCGTTTGGCTCGCAAAATGGAGATGCAGAAGAGACGCTCTGGATTAAAAGAGAGGATCCCTGTTGATCAACTCAAACCTGTGAGTGTTCCTGCGATCATTACCGTTCGCGATTTTGCTTCACGTCTTGAGTTGCCTGTACCACGCGTTATGCAAGAGTTGATGCAGAGTGGAATCTTGGCATCAATTAACCAACAGATCGATTTTGAAACAGCGAGTATTATTTCTGAGGATCTTGGTTACCACGCCACACTTGAGGGTGAGGAGTCAGATCAAGATGTAGAAGGTTTTGAAAAAATTCGTGAGAGCATTGAGGGAGAAGACAAAGAGAATTTAGGTGAGCGCCCACCAGTGATTGTTGTGATGGGGCACGTTGACCACGGTAAGACACGTTTGCTCGACGCGATTCGTAAGACAAATGTTATTGATACTGAGGCAGGTGGAATCACGCAGCATATTGGTGCGTACCAAGTTGAACGTAACGGAAAGCAGCTTACATTTATCGACACACCAGGACATGAAGCGTTTACGGTGATGCGTTCTCGTGGTGCAAAGGTTGCCGACATTGCAATCCTCGTGATTGCTGCTGATGACGGAGTGCAACCACAGACACGTGAGGCAATTAATATCATTAAGTCAGCTGGACTTCCGTTTGTTATCGCAATCAACAAGATTGACCGTGAGCAAGCAAACGTCGACAAGATTAAGGGAGAGCTTGCTGAGTTCGACCTTGTTCCTGAGGACTGGGGTGGTAAAACCATCATGGTGCCTATTTCTGCAAAACAAGAAACAAATATTGAAGAGTTGCTCGACATGCTTTTGCTTGTTGAGGAAATGGAAAAAGAAAAGATTGTTGCGAACCCAAACCGCAACGCGATTGGTACGGTGATTGAATCTCATGTGAACCCAGGCTCAGGTCCTGTTGCAACAGTGCTTGTCCAAAGTGGGACATTAAAGATTGGAGACACTCTCGGTGTGCGTGGTGCAATGTTTGGTCGCGTTCGTGCGATGAAAAACTGGAAAGGAGAAGAGCTCAAGGTTGCGACTCCATCAACACCAGCGATGATCATCGGGTGGAAGCTTTCTCCGGCAATGGGGGATATCATGGAGATTCCTGAAGATCCAAAGAGCCTTAAGAAGATTAAGGCAACAGATATGTCGATGAAGGCTACGGAGGAAATGGCGTCGATCAAAGCAATTAGAGGGTCTGAAGAATCAGAAGAGGCAAATGGTTCTAAGGAAATGCTCCATTTGATTATTCGCGCGGATGTACTTGGATCGCTTGAGGCGATTATCGGAATGCTCGATAAGATCAAGCATGATGAAGTGGGTGTAAAGGTTGTTCAGCGCGGACTTGGAAACATTACTGATGCCGACGTCAACATGGCTGAAGCAACAGGTGCGATCTTGATCGGGTTTAACGTGCAGACACTTGGGACAGCTCAGAGTCAGGCGCGCGAAAAGAACATCGAGATCCGTGAGTACAAAATTATCTACAAGTTGTTTGAGGATGTACTTGAGCAACTCAAAGACAAGTTGCCATCAGAAACCATCATTACAGAGCAAGGACGATTCCAAGTCCTTAAGAACTTCAAGAAAACA
The DNA here is from genome assembly GCA_018700535.1 of Candidatus Uhrbacteria bacterium. Taxonomy (GTDB): domain Bacteria; phylum Patescibacteriota; class Patescibacteriia; order UBA9934; family GWF2-40-263; genus UM-FILTER-50-9. The sequence continues at coordinate 3,505 of JABITQ010000040.1, forward strand.
GACAACGGTTGGATTATTGGTGGGCAAGTTAAAGATGAAAAGATTTACAAGGGAGCGAAACTTCGACTCTCCCGTGAAGGTGAGTATGTTGGTGAGGGAGAAATTATCTCACTACAACTTGGTCCTTCTGAAATGAAGGTTGCGCAAATTGGTCACGAATGCGGAATGCGTTACAAAGGAAAGGTGAAGCCTGAGGAGGGTGACCTGCTTGAGGCGTACACAGAGGAGCGCATCATGAAAGAGTTTATCCTAGAAGGAATTGATCTTCGATAAGAAAAATCACCCCGCTATGGCGGGGTGATTTCTTTTTTGGGCCACTCATGTACAATGGCAAAACTGAATCATTATTTTAAAATCTTATGGCTGAACTTACGCTTACACAGGACAACTTTGATGCATCAGTACTCCAAGCTGACAAGCCAGTACTCGTTGATTTTTGGGCTCCATGGTGTGGTCCCTGCAAAGTAATGTCTCCTGTGGTTGAAGAGCTTGCAGGTGAGATGGATGCTGCACTTATTGGAAAAGTAAACGTAGACGATAATCAAGAGATTGCTCAGCGTTACAATATTCTTTCAATTCCAACATTCATTATTTTTAAAGGCGGGCAAGTTGCTGAGCAGTTTTCTGGGTCGATGACCAAGGATCAGTTGCGAGCAAAGATTGAGAATCACTTGTAATATGGAAACAGAAAACGTCATCATTATCGGTTCAGGTCCATCAGGATACACAGCTGCTATCTACTGCGCTCGTGCAGAGATGAAGCCTCTTTTGTTTGAGGGGCAGCGACTTGGTGGGCAGCCTGGTGGGCAGTTGATGCTTACAACAGAGGTTGAGAATTTTCCTGGATTCCCTGAAGGGTTGATGGGGCCTGAGATGATGGAAAAGTTTAAGGCACAAGCATTGCGTTTTGATACAAGGATTGAACCTCTTGATGTAACGGAAGTAGATTTTTCTTCACGTCCGTTCAAGCTTAAGGCTGGAGACAAAGAGTATTTAGCAAAGGCTGTCATTATCTCAACAGGGGCGCAGGCAATGTGGCTTGGTGTTCCTGGGGAGGAGAAGTATCAGGGGCATGGTGTCTCTGCGTGCGCAACATGTGATGGGTTCTTTTTCCGCGACAAACACGTGGTGATTGTTGGAGGAGGGGACTCCGCCCTGGAGGAAGCAAACTTTTTAACAAAGTTTGCGAGCAAGGTAACAATCATGGTGCGACGTGATGAATTTAGAGCGAGCAAGATCATGCAGAAGCGTGCAATGGATAACCCAAAGATTGAGGTCATGTGGAACACAGAGGTGAAAGAAGTTTTGGGTGATGGCACAAGTCTTACAGGTCTACGTATCTTGAACAACAAATCAAACGAAGAGTCTGAGTTTGCTGTTAGTGGTTTGTTTGTCGCCATTGGCCACAAACCAAATACAGGTATCTTCAAAGATCAAATCGAATTAGATGATAAGGGGTACATTGTCGTAAAGGCTGGAACAAGCCTTACAAGCGTTGAGGGTGTCTTTGCTGGAGGAGACGTGACAGATCACGTTTACCGCCAGGCAATCACTGCAGCAGGGACAGGTTGTATGGCGGCCCTTGATGCGGAGAGATGGCTTGCTTCAAATGAATAAAAGTAAAAAAACAGCCTATCTGTAACCTGTATTACAAAGGCTGTTTTTTGTTTGTGAGCAGTGTGATACCCTGAATTCACTATGAATAATCCTTTTGAGAATGCTTTGGCTCAGCTTGAACGTGCAACATCTCTCGTTGCGTTTGATGAGAAGTTTCTTGCTCAGATTCAACACCCAAATCGTCAGGTTCGTGTAAGTATTCCTGTTGTGATGGATGACGGGTCATTGAATGTCTATGAGGGTTATCGTGTGCAATATAATAATGCGCGCGGGCCGTACAAGGGAGGGATTCGATTTCATCAGGATGCAGATATTGAGGAGGTGAAGGCGCTGGCATTTTGGATGGCGCTTAAGACAGCTGTGGTGAATATTCCAATGGGAGGTGGAAAAGGTGGGGTGACTGTGAATCCAAAAGAAATGTCTGAAGGAGAGATCGAGAAACTCTCTCGTGGGTGGATGCGATCGATGGCAGAGGTGATTGGTCCGAAAAAGGATGTGCCGGCACCAGACGTAAATACAACTCCGCAAATCATGCAGTGGATGGCAGATGAATTTGGAAAGATTACCGGCGATACAAGTGGTGCGGTGATCACGGGGAAGCCAGTTGATGCTGGTGGGTCTGAAGGGCGTGGGACAGCGACAGCGCAGGGTGGCTTTTATGTTTTTGAAGCACTTCGCGAACAGCTTGGTTTGCCTGAGCAATGCTCTATCGCGATTCAAGGTTTTGGAAACGCTGGTCAGTTTGCCGCAAAGATTTGGGCTGCGGCTGGTCATAAGATTGTTGCAGTTTCAGATTCGCGCGGTGCGATTCGTAATAGAGACGGACTTGATGTGGATGAATTGATCGAGCACAAAAGTTCGACTCGGTCAGTATCAGGCTTTGTTGGAGCAGAAGATTTTGATTCGATCGATGTGCTTTATGAGCCATGTGACTTATTGATCCCGGCTGCGCTTGAGAGTCAGATTCGTGAAGATAATGCTGATCGTGTTCAAGCAAAGGCGGTGCTCGAGCTTGCTAATGGACCGACAACACCCGAGGCAGATGATCTGCTGCTAGCCAGAAACATTCCTGTTGTTCCGGACATCCTCGCTAACGCAGGAGGAGTGACTGTCTCAACATTTGAGTGGGAGCAGAATTTGAAAGGGGAGCATTGGAGCGAGGAAGATGTTTTTGTGCGACTAAAAGAAATTATGGTGCGCGAGTCGCTTGCGATCGCAAGTCGTGCAGCAGAGCTTAAAACAGATCTGCGACGAGGAGCATTCGTGATCGCACTCGAGAGAATTCAAGAAGCAATGAAATAATTATGCCTTACAATCACCAAGAAATTGAAAAGAAATGGCAGAAGCGCTGGGAAGAATCCGGCACGTTTGATGCAAAGGATGATTCTGAAAAGAAAAAGTTCTACTGTCTTATCGAGTTTCCATACCCATCTGGGGCTGGTCTACATATTGGACATCCGCGCAGTTATGTCGCGCTAGATATTGTTGCGCGCAAACGTCGGCATGAAGGGATGAATGTGCTTTACCCAATTGGATGGGATGCGTTTGGATTACCAACAGAAAACTACGCCATCAAAACCGGGCGTAAGCCGCAGGATATTACAAAAGAAAACACAGACACATTCCGTCGTCAACTTAAGAGCCTCGGGCTCTCATTTGATTGGAAGCGCGAGGTGAACACTACAGACCCCGAGTACTACAAGTGGACTCAGTGGATGTTCCTCGAATTTTTTAAAGCAGGTCTTGCGTACAAGGCTGTGAAGGCGATTAACTGGTGCTTGGTTTGTAAGATCGGTCTTGCAAACGAGGAGGTGGTTAATGGTGCTTGTGAGCGATGTGGGGGGGAGGTTGAGAAGCGCGACAAGGAGCAGTGGATGATTGCAATTACGAAGTATGCAGATCGTCTGTTAGAGGATTTAGACACTGTCGACTATTTAGAAAAAATCAAAACACAGCAACGTCACTGGATTGGAAAGAGTGAGGGGGCATCGATCAAGTTTGAGATCGATGTTTCAGATAAGTCTGAGACTCCGCATGTTGAAGTGTTTACAACACGAGCAGACACACTTGATGGTGCGACATTTATTGTCCTTGCACCCGAGCACGAGCTTGTTGAGCAGGTCTCTACAGATGATCAGTCCGAGGCTGTGCGTGCATATGTAAATGAGGCTGCAAAAAAGAACGATCGTGAGCGCGGAAATGCTGAGCGTGAAAAGACTGGTGTGTTTACTGGTGCGTAC
>JABITQ010000063.1 GCA_018700535.1 Candidatus Uhrbacteria bacterium
CACAGGCTCAGTTAGCTGAGCGATGTACTGGTGAGCCATGGTCAGACACAGTCGATACTTACGCGCCTCAGACAAAATGTTTGCAAACGACTCCACCGCAAAGTTCTGGAACTCGTCAACATATAGGTAGTAATCTTTTCGAAGATGTTCTGGTGTGTCTACACGCTCCATCGCGGAGAGCTGAATCTTTGTAATCAACAACCCACCGAGAAGTCTAGAGTTGTCTTCTCCAATACGTCCCTTTGAAAGGTTGATGATAAAAATCTTCTCCTGGTCCATGATATCCCGAACATTGATACTCGACTTTACTTGAGCCACAACGTTACGCACCACGGCCGCAGAGAGGAATTGTCCAATCTTGTTTTGAATCGCGGCTGTTGCCTCTGTCTGATATTTCTCAGACCAACTCGCAAACTCAACAACCCAAAACTGTCGGACAACAGGGTCTTTGATGTTCTTAACAATTTCTTTTCTAAACGGCTCATCGGACATCATTCGGTTAATCCCAAGCAATGTCTGCCCAGGACTATCGAGCAACGCCAAAATGGTGTTGTTTAGAATGTACTCCATTCGTGAAGACCACATTCCTTCCCAAATCTTCGCAAACACCCCCATCATTCCAGAGGCCACCAAATGTTTGTGTCGTTCGCCCACCGCTTCAAGAATATTAAACCCAACCGGAAAATCGAGATCCGCAGGGTTAAAGTACACAACATCCTTGCGGCGCCAACTTGGAATGTAATCAATTAGCTTCTCAGCTGTATCTCCATGAGGATCAACAAAACACGCGCCGTGACCAGCGTAGATATCAGATAAAACCAAGTTCTCCAAAAGAACACTTTTACCCATTCCGGTTTTTCCGATCACATACATGTGTCGCCTACGGTCGTCTGTCTTGATCCCAAACTTCGTCATCGAATTACGAAAGTTTGTCATCGCAAAGTAGGTGACCTCATTTTCGTGGTCATGGTTATAACTCATACAGGCAAGTTTGTTGGCGTAAACGGAGACTCTTCTTCAGGCTCCTCAGTTGCTGTTGGCGCCTCAACAGTTGGAAGCGTCTCAGGTAGCGGAACATCAAGCTGTGGGCCTGATGGAAGTGTTGACGCAGTTGGTGCTTGATCGCTAGACACGTCCATACCCAAACCAACTGGTAAACCAATAGGTGGCTCTGAGGTTGCTGCATCTGCTGTTGCAAGTCCTGCGAGGTGTGTTGCGCCAGGGTCAGTTAACTCTCGATCAAAACCAGGCAATGTGTTTTCCATTGCTGTAATCGGAAGTCCTACAGGTGGTTCACCACGCTTAGCCTCAGCCTTCTTAACCAAAGGTGCCTTTACGCTAATGGTTGGGAAATGCCACAACGTCGCAAGTTCTTCTGCATTCAACCAAAACGGTGTTCCACCAATCCCCCACGAGCGGCCCTTGTACGCCTTCATCAAAATTCGCTGACGCTTTGTGTACTCCCAACGCATCCAAAAATAATCATCTTTTGGTACGGATGGAATGTGAAGACTAAATCGATTGAGGTTTAGATGTGTGTACTGACCAAAGATTCCTTTGATCATCGTTGTACGCTCAACCTTCACAAACGCGTTCTTTTTTGCCAAGTACAAAACACGCAGCTTTACACCATGCCCAACCTTTCCTGATTTGCGCAAAATAGCATCAGACTCTTCTTTGTCTACTGGTGTGATCTTAAAAGCTTTCCAAGGGTCAGTCTCGTCAGTGGCACCTTCTGAAGAAAGCAAGGAACTTAAGTCGACACCAATTGCCTCGTCTAACAATGCACTAGGCCAACTCAAAAGCGTCTCAGCCGCTCCTGCAATGAAACTTTTCTTTTTTGCTTCTTCCTTTCCGTAAATCTTTTTAACATAATCGACTCCTTTTTTTTGCCAATCGTTTGACGAAGGCTGAACAAGAAGCTGAATCCAAAAATGTTCGCCGGGGCGCATTTTTGCAAGTTGCTCAAGCGTGAACCCTAGCGGGTCTTTGATCTCACCTGTTAAGCGATCTTCAAAATCAACGTAAGTACGAATCGGAAACAACGACGGCTTGTCGAGTGTAAGCTCACCACCCCAAAACTCCATGTCGTCGTTAGGATACTCGTTTGGAATGTCTGTAACGTAATCGTCGATTTCAGAAATTTCTGCGTCTGGGTAATGCGCGTAGATACCAGCTTCGATCGTGTCGCGGAATCGTGTTTGTGTTCTGATGATGAACTGGATGTATCCCTCAGTTGAAACAATCTCAAACGAAAACACCGGGTGGAGTCGCCCGTAGATCCATTTCTCTTTCCAAGTGATAGATGACTTTGCGCCATACAATGTTGAGAACAAGTTCTCAAGCGCCTTTGGCGACTGCTCTGTAAATGTCGGGACGTCGATTGCAAGAACCACATACTTCATGCGACCAGCGTACTGCCCTTGTTTTGTTCCGTGCCAAACCTGAATGAATCCCCAGACGATTGTTGTAAAAATTGGGATCCACCCAAACCAAATGAGGACGTCGAATAAAATCGCGTCCAGCGGTTGGTTAAAGTAGACAAGACTCAATCCACTCGTTTGAATTGCCTCCTGTGCGATGGGTATTGCAAGCAGTGACAGCATGGGTGCTGATTATGAAACAAGTATATCAAATTTAGAACGTTTTGGGTGTGTGGATGTGTGTAACCGATGGAACTAAATACATTGACATGCGTTAGAAAAATTGGTAGAAACCTCTGTGGTTGATCTCAGCCACCAACAACCTTCAACACCAGGAATCGTCATGTTGTATAAATATCTACTCATTCATGCAGTGGTAGCGAACCGCAATCACGATCACCACGGCACGTTCATGCTCAAAGTAGTGACAGATGACATGCACAAAGTTGCTGAAATCGTCAGAGCTCTAGGGTGGACTGAACGCTTTGCGCAAGAAGCATTCGAAAGAGATGGTGACAATGCACTCCTCCAGTACGCAATGCAGTTGCGGGTGGAGGCAACAAAGAACTCGTCACACATACCGCATCCCAGCGTCACCTTCCGCACTATGCAAATCATGGACGCGTAGCCCAACGCACGCAGCCACGAAGGAGTCAGCATGGAACTCACAGCCTTTGCTGTTTGCCTAGCGATCTCGCTGATCAATGCAGGCGTATTGAAAAGTGGTTTTGCTGCGATCAGAGATTTCAATGATCCATCTAAGAGCAGTGACCAAAAAGAACGAGCTCGCCATCGAGCCAAAGCTTGTAGGCCCAAGATACACTTCTGGACATTTCTGTCCGTTAGCTCTTGGGTGGGGTTCCTCGCCTACTTCTAAGCTCTGCACGCACACGAACGGCCCCGCTACCCATCTTTGGGTGGAGGGGCTTTTGTATTTACGACAACAGCTAGTTTTATTAACATCTCTTTGACAAACCATAACTTATTACGTAACTTCTTGACCGCAAGGAGTCATCATGAAAATCATAGCCTTTGTCATTTGCCTGGGCATCTCATTGCATACCATGAGAGTCATCAAGAGTGGATCTTCAACGATCAAACAGATTGATCATCCGTCGCGCAGCTACGGCCGAAGAGATCAGGCCGACCAGGAAATTCGCACGATAAAAAGCAGCATGCTCTTTTGGGAAATCCTCACTGTTGGATCTTGGGTGGCATTCATCTTTGGTCACTTTCTCCTCTAGACCCAAACACAACGCTCGCCCGATAAACACTGTTTATCGGGTTTTAAGTTGTCTGAGCGTGAGGCTGATAGGTTGACAAAACCGCTATTTTGTGGCATCCTCCGTCAGTTCTGGCACCCCGTCAGACAGGAGGAATCAATGACTCGAAACTTTTTTGTGATGGCCTTTGGCCTTTTGGTCGGTTGTGGAAACGCCCGCGAGACGATGGATACCGCAGATCTCACAATGGTTGGATCGCATGTCGACGCCGCAGAGTGTGCGGGGGAAAGGTCTGCCTACACTCTGATCATGAGCGAGCTTGGTCAACACCCCACCAACACTCCTCTGGTCGATCTCGCCAATAGCACATTGCTGCCTCTGAGTGACGAAGACTCGCTTGCGAAATGCTTCAGCATGCGCGAGCTGAGAGATCTGCACTTGGCACACAGAGATTTGGTGCTTGATCAAGTGTACGATCGCGTGAAAGATCGCTGGAGTGAGTGCCGAGCGGATGTGGAGGTTGGACGTGCGCGAGAGGCAAATGAGAATCTTCGTTGGGGCGCAGCCAGCAAGATGATGATTACTCTCGATATCGGAGACCCTGATGAGCTGGATGTGATCAGGGTGTTCGCTGCTGCGAACTGCAACCTGGTAGATCCCAACAAGGTCGACCCAGGAAGTTTCGACAGAGCCTTGTTCAACACTGGGCACATCCAAGATGATGATCTGCGCAACTCTACGATATCTGACATCATCTCGACCTTCTACCGGACCTACTACTGGGGCGGCACGGATGACGAGGTGGCGGCACAAGAGTTCATGAAGTCGTATCCACTCAGCAAGTGGCACGACCCGAAACAGTTCGCGAGGACGATGTCTGAAATTGGCAAGCCGCTGCGCTTCAGCTTCTACGAAGACTGGGGTGTCGATCAGGAAGAAGTCGTCGCCAATCTGGTGAAACTACTTCAGCACGACCCCCTACTGGGTGCACACCTGCAAAAAGCTGGTTACCCAGCAGCGACAGTGAGCAGAGCGGCTTTCGATCTGCTCATCGAAAGCCGCAAATACAGGCAGGCGGCATTGGTGGCTCAAGAGAATCTTGGGGCAGCCGAGGTCGAGGAAGCTTGGCGGGCATTCATTGCTGAAGCCGACAAGAACATGACCTTCTCTGTCCTGGTGGATGAGCATGGCAAAATGTCCAAGCACTACGACTGGACAAAGTAAGCACACGAACGGCCCCGTTACCCATCTCTGGGTGACGGGGCTTTTGCATTGACAAATGAGTGAAGTTGTTGCATTCTCTGTCAGTTCTGGCACCTCGTCAGACAAGGAGAGTCCGATGATTCGAATGTATCTGTTGATGGCTGCGCTTTGTCAGCTGATGGCTTGTAGCACTGTCCCAACTGAGGCGAAGGTTCCTGAACTTGGATCCGAAGTGGATTCGGCGTCGTGCGAAGGTC
>JABITQ010000054.1 GCA_018700535.1 Candidatus Uhrbacteria bacterium
ATCTTTCAAAAAGTAGACATCAACGAGCCGGATGAAACAATGGCGATCAGAATGCTTGAGTCTAAGGTTGGTGGAATCGAATATGGGCAGAAGGTGATCTTTAGTTACGATGCGGTAGAAAAAGCAGTCCAACTTTCTGACCGGTACATGCACGAGGCGTATCTCCCTAAAAAAGCTATCATGGTTGCGAGTGAGGCTGCGTTGTATGCATCTAAAACAAAAGGTCAGGATGCGCTAGTGACGGGGGAGGATATCGCGCAGATTGTGACAGAGAAAACAGGAATCAAAGCAACAAGTGTAAAGAGCGATGAAAAAGAAGTGTTGCTAAACCTTGAGGAGAAAATGCACGGAAGAGTGATTGGTCAGGATGAGGCAGTGAAGGCTGTGTCAGCGGCGTTGCGTCGTGCGCGAGCCGAGTTGAGTTCGCAAGATAGACCCATTGCAACGTTCTTGTTTTTGGGGCCAACCGGTGTTGGAAAGACTGAGCTCGCAAAGACTGTGGCTGAGGCGTACTTTGGCGATGAGAACTCGATGATCCGCTTGGACATGTCTGAGTATCAGGATCAGTCCAGCATTCATAGAATGATTGGTGTCCCAGGATCAGATACTGGAGGGCTCCTTACCGAGGCAGTGCGCAAAAAGCCTTTCTCTATTATTTTGCTCGACGAGCTTGAAAAAGCGCACCCAGAAATCTTAAACGTATTCCTTCAGGTGTTCGACGACGGACGTCTTACAGACTCTGGTGGGCGAACAATCGACTTCACAAATGCGATCATTGTCGCAACCTCTAACGCAGGCACGCAGTACATTCAAGATGCCGTAGCGCGCAGCGAGGACATTGAGACAATTAAGACTCACCTGATCGAAGAAGAGCTTCGTGAGATTTATCGTCCTGAATTTCTAAACCGTTTTGACGGAGTAATCGTCTTTAAGCCACTGACATTGGATGAGGTGGGGGAGATTGCGAAGTTGATGGTTAAGTCTGTTGCCAAACGTCTTGAACCAAAGGGGATCGGGTTCCGTGCAAACGACGAAGCGATTGCTGTGCTTGCAGAAAAGGGTTATGACCCTAAGTTTGGTGCGCGTCCGCTAAGGCGTGTGGTACAAGATGAAGTTGACAATGCGATCGCAAACGCGCTCCTTGCCGGAAAGGTAAAGCGACGTGATACGATCGTACTAGAAGCGGATGGTTCAATCGTGATTGAAAAAGGAAAAGCATTATGACGCAATTGATTTCATGGGGGCTACTCGCATTTGGATTGAGTTTTGTAATGACGGTCTTTGTAAAGCAATTAGCTTTAAAGAAAGGAGCCGTTGATGTGCCAACCAAAGCGAGAAAGATTCACAAAAAGCCCATTGCTCGACTAGGTGGCCTAGCGATTTTTGTCGCATTCTCTGCTGTGATGTTCATCATTCTCGCAAGCAACGGAACGCTTGTAAGTGGATCGATTACGTACTTTCATTACGCAGGTGTCTTCATTGGTGGATTGATACTGATGTTTGGTGGCTACGTAGACGACCGATACGAACTCCCTGCACACATCTCAATTGTCTCACCATTCCTGGCAGCAATAACCGTAATTATCTTTGGTATCGAGATCGAAAAACTCTCGAATCCATTTGGAGGAGTGATTTACCTTACCGAGATCCAATCAGACATCCTGGTCTTTGTGTGGCTCATGGTTGTCATGTACACCACAAAATTCCTCGACGGTCTCGACGGGCTTGCAACATCCGTGACATCGATCGGATCACTCATGATCATGTTGCTCTCACTAACAGTCGCGTACTACCAACCAGACGTAGCGCTCATGTCGGCAGTAGCGATTGGGTCCATGCTCGGGTTCCTTTTTTGGAACTTTCACCCCGCATCGATTTTCCTCGGTGAAGGTGGAAGTACATACGTAGGATTTCTACTCGGTGTACTCGCAGTCATTTCAGGAGGGAAACTAGCGACAGCATTGCTCGTGCTAGGAATCCCACTACTCGATGCAGTTTGGGTTGTTGTTCGTCGTTATCGCGCTGGGGGAATTAAAAATATTTTTGCTGGAGATAGAAAACATTTGCACCATCGTTTGTACGACCGAGGGTTTGGTCAACGATCAGTTGTGCTTTTTTACATGATCATCGCAACAAGCTTTGGGATCACCACCCTCGTGTTTCAGAGTCGTGAGAAACTTGTTGCTCTGGTAATCCTCGCATTGCTCATGCTGCTTGTCGCTTTGTTTTTTTCACGCAAAGACAAGTATGAAGCTCAATAGGAAGACATTGCTACTCACTCCACTTGTTGTACTGATTATTCTTCTCATATTTCGACCTGAGGTTCGTACGGATATTCCAACACTTACATTCGATAACGGCGCGTCGGTCTTTATTGAGATCGCAGATACAGAGAAAGAGCGTCGACAAGGGTTGTCAGAGCGCGTCTCGCTTAGTGTCGGCTATGGACTATTGTTTATTCACGAAACACGCGAAACTCCAAGTTATTGGATGAAGGATATGTTCTTTCCCATCGACATTATCTGGATTGATGATGGGGAGGTGATTGGCCTCACACAAAACGCAGAACCAGAAAACCCAGCAAGAACGTTCTATACACCACCATCTCCAGTCACCCATGTGCTCGAAGTAAACGCCGGTTTTATTGAGCAAAGAGGCATTTCTGTGGGTAATACGATTGACATCAAAGTCCCAAACGAGTAATCTCTAGCTCGTTAAAGACTAACCCGCTGGCACACTCGCTTTTGCGAAGGAGCCGCGAAATATACCTATGTCAACACTCGCTGTAATCAAAACTGGAGGAAAGCAGTACCTCGTCCGTGAAGGACAGGAGTTTAAGGTTGAAAAGCTTGAACTAGAGGCAGGAGCAACATTTGAACTAGATGCACTACTCATCACAGATGAGGAAGGCACAAAAGTTTCAGTTGGAACACCAACTGTAAGCGGCGCAAAGGTTACGGTGAAAGTTATCGAAGAAGGACGAGCAAAAAAGGTCCCTGTCATTAAGTACAAACCAAAGTCTCGCTACCGACGAAACGTTGGTCACCGACAACCCTTCACTAAAATCAAGATCGAAAAGATCGCCGCGTAATATACGCGGCTCTTTTTTTACCAAAACGTATGAATCAAAAAATAAATACAAAGGGAATCCTAAAAGTGTTTGCAGCCCATGTGCGTCCGTACGCCGGAAGGTTTGCAATCATTCTGTTTCTTATTGGAATCGCAAAAGGAATTGACGTTATTGTTCCAATCTTCTACAAACGCTTCTTCGACTTAATTAGCGGAGAGATTGCTGTGACCGCGGAGGAGTTGCCAGGTTTGCTTGTAGGCACAATGGTTGCCGTACTAGCTCTTCATGGAGTCAGCTGGCTTGCGTGGCGCGTCCTTGCTGTCTCAAATGCTTGGTTCCAAACACGTGTGATGGCAGACATCACCCAGACCGGACATGAGTACATGCTTGGTCACTCATACAAGTTTTTCTCAGATAGCTTCACAGGGTCACTCGTTAGAAAAGTAAACAGACTCGCGCGATCGTTCGAGAAACTTGCCGACCAGATTGAATTTACGTTCGTACCGATTACAGTGGTCATCGTCGGTAACATGATTGTGCTTTGGACACGAAGTCATTTGCTAGCATCAATCTTGTTTGGTTGGATCGTCTTTTATCTGATTGTAAACATTGCGTATGCTAGATGGAAATCTAAGTACGACTACAAGGCTTCTCAAGTTGATTCTGAAGCAACGGGAGTACTTGCAGATGCCATCACAAACGCAATAACAGTAAAGCTCTTTACAGGGCTTGGATATGAAAAGACTGCCTATAGAAAGGTGACAGAGAAATTGCGCAAGCTACGCTTGCTTAGTTGGAACATGGGTGAGCTTATGGATGCCATTCAAGGTGGGTTCATGATCATCATCGAGTTCATCATGATGTACTACGCAATTCAGTTGTGGCAAGAAGGTGTGCTGACCATCGGAGACTTCGCATTGATTCAAGGTTATCTTGTAGGACTATTCATCGTCATGTGGGATATCGGACGATCAATCCGTCGCGTATACGAGGCGCTGGCAGATGCTGACGAAATGGTTGAGATCCTTGAGATGCCACATGGTGTGAAGGACTCAAGGCGTGCAAAGGTGCTGGATGTTCAAAAGGGTGAGATTGAATTCAAGAATGTCTACTTTAGCTTCCGTAAGACACGGCGTGTATTGCGTGGGTTAAACCTCAAGATCAAAGCTGGAGAGAAAGTTGCACTTGTTGGCCCATCTGGTGCTGGTAAGTCGACGATCACCAAACTCTTGTTCCGCTTCTACGACGTAGAGCGTGGTCAGATCATAATCGGCAACCAACGAATCTCAAAGGTGACACAAGAGAGTTTGCGAGAGAATCTCGCACTCGTGCCACAAGAGCCGATCTTGTTCCACCGGTCTATCATGGAGAACATTCGTTATGGACGTCGTGGTGCCACAGATGATGAGGTGATGGAGGCAGCAAGACGCGCACACGCACACGAGTTCATCAAAAGCCTTCCAGAAGGTTACGAGACGCTAGTGGGTGAACGTGGAGTCAAACTCTCAGGTGGAGAGCGTCAACGCGTCGCCATTGCACGTGCGATCCTCAAAGACGCACCAATCCTCGTTCTAGACGAAGCAACCTCATCACTCGACTCAGAATCAGAGTCGCTGATTCAAGAAGCGCTCGAGGAGTTGATGGAGGGCAAGACAACCATCGTGATCGCGCATCGCCTTTCGACGATTATGAAGATGGACCGCATCCTCGTGATCGAGGAAGGAAAACTAGTGGATGCTGGAACGCACAAGCAGTTGTTGAAAAAGAAAGATGGAATCTATAAGAAGCTTTGGGAGATCCAGGCTGGTGGGTTTATTGAGTAAGAGGAAACACCCCCGTATGTACGGGGGTGTTTTTTGTTTTGGATAGTTTTTTCGCTATCGGGTAGCGAGGCTGTTCCATTGACAGCAACTCTATTTTATGAAATTCTACATGCGCTCAAACATAAGGAGGTGAGCGCATGGGTACGTTGAAAAAGCCCACAGTCCTGGAAGCTAGAAAGATTCAGGATGATCCCCACTTTCCGTCACTAGATACTCCAAGGCTTTTTGGTGATGAGTTTGATGTGATGAAGCAGGCTCGAAACCTGTATGACACAGAGGGTTGGGAGCCGAACTGGCGTGTGGTTCATTCGTGGATTGTGCGCGACGCTCAACGCTGATATCCCCGTTGGAATTTCGAGAGACACTCGTAGTTTCGGCGGGGTGTTTTTGTTTGGTAACAAAATAGACTGACAATGACGTCAGTCTATTTATAGTTTCGATAACTACTTCCGATACTTCATAGCATCACCCAACGTCACCTCATCAGCAAACTCCAACGTCGCACCCACAGGCAACCCACGTGCCAAACGAGTAATGCGTCGACCGAGCGGAGCCAGGCGTTTAGTCAGGTACATAATCGTCGTCTCTCCATGCGAAGTGGGGGAGAGAGCGAGGATGATCTCTTGAATGCTTGAATCTTTTAAAAGACGCTCGTGCAATTGCCTAATCCGAATCGCGTCAGGTGTTAAGCCCTCAATGGGGTTTAGGTTGCCGCCTAAGACGTGGTAGAGGCCTGTGTACGCGTTTGTGGCCTCAATGGTTGCAATGTCGCGTGACTCTTCTACAACGCAGATAAGGCTTGTGTCACGCTTTGGGTCTTCGCAGGTATCACACAGCTCTCGCTCGGTATACATGAAGCAGCGCGTACACACGTTGATGCGCTCACCAAGCTGGATGAGTGCTCTGGCCATGACACCTAAATCGCTCTTTGGCTGCTTAAGCATGTAATACACATAACGCAGCGCCGTCTTCGGCCCCACGCCCGGTAGTCGCGAAAACGCCGCGACAAGATTAGAAATAGGTTCTGGAAACCTTCGCATGTGCTAGCCACCAAAGTTCTTGAGCATATCCATGCCTCCCATGTCCTGCATTTTCTTTGCGAGCTTCATTTGAAACTTCATTCCCGTTGCATCTTTAAAAGCCTCTTTGATTGCGTCAGCAAGTTTGTCTGCGTCTGCAAGCATGTCTGGGTCGATTGAAACGTTAACCATCTCACGGTTGCCGTTAACCGTAATCTTAACCTTGCCCCAAGCAGCAGAACCTTCTTGGACAACAGTTGCAAGTTCCTCCTGCATTTTCTTTCCCTGCTTTTTTAAATCCTTAATGTTTTTGAGCTTGTTGAACATAGTTGAGTCTTAGAATTTTTTAGCTCCCGTTGGCGCACCTCCAGGATTGCGATCAATCGGTGGGGCGGTCATGTTGGGAGGAGGTTGGTTTGCTGTGGCGAGAGGTGCAAAACCGCTGTTGTCTTGTTGTGAGACTGGTGGCGGTGGCGCCATACTTCCAAAGCGTGTCTCAAGGTTGCGGAACGATGCACGTTTCTTTTCAAAATGCAGTCGCACCATTCCTGTCGGTCCGTTACGATGTTTGGCAATATGGACTTCAGCAATGTTTGCTTCCTCGGGTGCAACGTCCTCTGGGCGGAAGTTTCTGTCTGCGGCTTTGCGGTAGATAAACATCACCACGTCGGCATCTTGCTCGATCGAACCAGAGTCACGAAGGTGAGACAGGCGTGGGATCGATGGCTTAATTGCCTCAACTGCACGCGATAGCTGCGCAAGAGCTAGCACAGGGATATTCAGCTCCTTGGCAATTTGCTTGAGACCACGAGAGATCTCAGAGACTTCCTGCACACGGTTGTCAGATTTTGAGGATCGACCTTCCATAAGCTGAAGGTAATCGATGATGATCAGGCCAAGGCCATGCTCTGTTTTAAGGCGACGCGCTTTGGTGCGTAATTGCATGATATTAAGCGTCGCAGAGTCGTCGATAAAAATAGGGGCTTCTGATAGCTCACCAAGCGCCTTACCGATACGAGGAAAGTCATCGTCGCGGTCAGAGAGACGACCAGTGCGGAGTTTCCAAAGGTCGACGTCTGCTTGCGCACAAATCATACGGTCGACAAGTTGCTCTTTGCTCATCTCGAGTGAGAAGAAGCCTACAGGCATTTTTGCGATGACTCCGACTTGTCTTGCGATGTCGAGTGCGAGAGAAGTTTTTCCAACAGAAGGACGTGCGGCGAGGATGATAAGGTCAGATTTTTGTAGACCTGCAAGGAGCGAGTCGAGCTCTTTGTATCCTGTCGGCACTCCACGCATTTTTCCTTTGTCTCTGTGGAGCTCGTCGATACGATCAAACGCATCGGTCAACACAGAGCGGATCGAGACAAATGAGTTTTTGTTGTATTTTTCAGAAACTTGAAACAGTGCGCGCTCGGCTTCGTCGAGTGTTGCGTCTACTTCCTCTTCTTCATCAAACCCCATGCGGGTTATTCGCGCTGCAGCATCGAGCAGTCGACGAAGTGTTGCTTTCTTCTGCACAATCTCTCCATAGTGCGCGACGTGCGCAGATGATGGAACAGCATTGGATAGTTCAACAAGGTACGCACGCCCACCTGCAATCTTAAGCCAGTTCTTTTCTTCAAGTCGGTTTCCGAGCGAGAGGATGTCGATCGGTTCGTGGCGCTCAAACAGTTCGAGCATGGTGTCGTAGATTTTGCCGTGCGACTCTCGGTAGAAGTCATCTGGGTGCACGCTGTCAGCAACACGGATCAATGCTTCCTTATCAATCAAAAGAGAACCCAGCAGTGATTGCTCGGCTTCGAGGTTCTGTGGCGGAATGCGATGACCCTTTTCCATAAGCGAGAGCATCTTAGCACTCTCACTAGACTGAGCAAGCGCTAGCCTGTGGTATAATTGGGGACGAATAGTGGGAAAAATTGATTACCCACATGGAGGCTCATGGTTCATCCAAATACAAAGTTATTACGATCAATCGGAATGATGGTCGGCGCTATTGTCGGTGTCGGTGTTTTTGGGCTTCCGTACGCATTTTCACAAAGCGGAATCGGTATCGGGTTTCTGTGGCTTATCGTCATTTGGACAACATTGTTGATTTTGCAGCTCATGCTCGCAGAGGTTGCTGTTCAGACTCCAGGTAAAGACAGGCTCGTTGGTTTTGTACACAGATACATCGGACCTAAGTGGCGATTGATTACGTTGATTGCTTTGGCGTCCGGTATTTGGGGTGCCATGCTCGCGTACATGATTATTGGTGGAAGGTTCCTTCACATACTTCTCGAGCCCACACTTGGTGGATCAGAAATGCTTTACTCGATTATTGTGTGGGTCATCTCCTCATACATGATTCATCGCGGCCTGCAGTCCGCAGCTAAATTAGAGGTGGTTGTGGTAGCAATCTTGCTATTCCTCTTTCTCTTCATCAGCCTGCTTTCGATTCCATCAATCAACCCAGCCAACTACCTAACCATAAACCTTGAAAACGTTTTTGTTCCTTATGGAGTAATCCTGTTCTCACTAGCAGGCATGGGGATTGTTCCAGAGATGGCAGATGTTCTTGGTAAAAGAAAGAAGCAAGACTTGGCCCGATCAGTCGTGATTGCGATGTCGATAATCCTTGCGATCTACGTCTTTTTTGCACTCGCAGTCATTGGTGTAACCGGGAATGCAACAACGCAAGCAGCCTTTGATGGACTTATCCCAGTATTCGGCAATGGTTTCCGACTCATCTCCACAATCCTTGGAACCGTCACGGTCCTTTCAATTTTCATGGTCCTTGGGATCGAGCTTCAAAACACCTTCAAATTCGACTTCAAACTCAAGCATCGCTCAGCCTGGTTCTTTACGATCATCGTTCCGCTCATTCTGCTTTTAAGCGGAGTAACAGAGTTCATCTCATTAATCGGCTTTGTTGGTGGCGTTTTCGGTGGCTTCCTAGGAATTCTCGTTGCTCTTACGTATTGGAACATGAAACGTTCTGCTGTGTGCAAGCAACATCACTGTATTGATTTCCCGCATGTATTCACGTGGGCAATCATCGCTATGTTTAGCGGTGGAATTATCTATCAACTCGCGTCTGTTTTTTTAACCTAGGTGTATGAGAACTATTTTTACAAAACGCTGGTTCCTTTTCTTCCTTCTCCTGTTTGCTGTTTGGTACCCAGTCTCCGTGATTCTCTTCACAGGTTACCAATTAACACTAAGTCCGTTTTTCTTTATCGCAACAAACGCGTTCACACCACTTTGGTTCGTCTTCGTCGCTTACCGCTTTTTCAAAAAGTCACGCAACGACTGGACGAGTCGATTGGTGACAGCAGTTGGTTGGATTGCGCTCATGTTCTTTTTTGCAGCCCTCCTGGTAAAGCCGGTGTATGGGTACGACTGGACAAGTATCATCAACATTGATGTGATCATGGCAAACTGGATCAATGTCGTCGCTGTAGTTGTCGCAGGTGTGGCAGCGCAAAAGATTCGACCCACCATCGAGATCAAAGATTAGAAAAACATTGGATTCAAAAAAATGGAAGCCGGGTTTTATA
>JABITQ010000066.1 GCA_018700535.1 Candidatus Uhrbacteria bacterium
ATAATTTTACACACAAATCTCAAGAAGCCCTTCAGCATGCTCATAATATTGCGACCGAATATGGTCAGCAGGCGCTTGAGCCTATTCATTTACTTGCTGCGCTTTTGAATCAAGAAGGGATCGTTGGGGCTGTTATCAATAAGATCACATCTAATAAGCGTGAATTGCGTGGAGAGGTTGATCGAATTCTAGAGACGCTCCCCTCCTCTTCTGGGCGCGCGCCGGTTGATGGTATCTCTCAAATTTACATGAGCCAGCAGATGGCGAATGCACTTGCGAGCGCTCACAAGAAGGCGAAGTCTTTTAAGGACGATTATGTCTCGACCGAGCATCTGCTTTTAGGACTTCTCTCAAACAAGGCGGTCGCTCGTCTGCTTGGAAATTTTGAAATCAAAGAAGCGTCTGTCATGAGCGCGATCAAGGAGATTCGTGGCAATCAATCTGTAGACACACCAGAGCCCGAGGCTCGTCACCAAGTTCTTAAAAAGTACGGCCACGATTTAACCGAGTCTGCGCGTAACGGTGAGCTAGACCCAATTGTTGGTCGTGATGCAGAAATCCGTCGGATCATGCAGGTGCTTTCTCGTCGCACAAAAAATAACCCAGTATTAATCGGTGAGGCTGGTGTTGGTAAGACGGCTATTGTCGAAGGGCTTGCTCAACGCATTGCCATTGGTGATGCTCCTGAGCTTTTAAAAAACAAGACTATTATCTCTCTTGATATTGGTTCGATGGTTGCTGGGACAAAGTATCGTGGTGAATTTGAAGATCGATTAAAAGCAGTTGTAAAAGAGATCGAAGCTTCAGAGGGAAAGATCATTCTTTTCATCGACGAGCTCCACACACTTGTTGGGACTGGTACAACTGAGGGTGGATCGCTAGACGCGTCTAACATGCTCAAGCCAGCGCTTGCTCGCGGAAAGATGCGTGTGATTGGTGCGACGACAACGAAAGAATATCAAAAGCATATTGAGAAGGACTCAGCGCTTGAGCGTCGTTTCCAACCTGTTGTTGTTGAGGAGCCTTCTGTTGAAGACACTATCGCGATTCTTCGTGGAATCAAGGAGCGTTATGAGGTGCACCATGGTGTTCGCATCTCCGACCCTGCGATTGTTTCTGCGGCACAGCTTTCACATCGATACATTACGGACAGAAACTTGCCAGACAAAGCTGTTGACCTTATCGACGAGGCAGGATCTGCTCTTAGAATGGAGATCGACTCGATGCCTGAGGAGCTTGATCTACTTAAGCGTGATTTGATGCGTCTTGAGATTGAGCAGAAGGCTTTGGTGAAGGAGGAGGATAAAGATTCTAAGGCTCGACTAAAAGAAATTGAAAAACAGATTGCTGATTTGCGCGAGAAGACCGGTGCCTTTGAGGGTAGATGGTTGAATGAGAAGGCTAAGATTACTGAGATTCAGGAGATTAGTTCTAAGATCGACAAGCTTCGCAGCTCAGCAGAGCTTGAGGAGCGTCGTGGAGATTTGGAGCGTGTTGCGCAGATTCGATATTCAGAAATTCCTAACGCTGAAAAAGAGTTAAATGCTGCGAAGTTGGGATTGACTAAACTTCAGGAAGATCGAGGATTGCTGAAAGAAGTAATTGAAGAGACTGATATTGCAACAGTGGTTTCACGTTGGACACATATCCCTGTTAGCAAGATGCTTGAATCTGAAATGGAAAAGCTTGCGACGATGGAGGAGGTTTTGTCTAAGCGTGTTATTGGACAAGACGAGGCAATCAAGGCTGTCTCAAACGCTTTGCGTCGCTCTCGTGCTGGCATTGGCGAGGAGAAGCAGCCTATTGGATCATTCATGTTCCTCGGGCCAACTGGTGTTGGAAAGACAGAGCTTGCGCGTTCACTCGCGGAGTTTATGTTTAACGATGAAGACGCAATGGTGCGACTCGACATGTCTGAGTACATGGAGAAGCACTCTGTTTCAAAGATCATCGGCTCCCCTCCTGGGTATGTCGGGTTTGAAGAAGGCGGACAGCTTACCGAGATTGTTCGGCGCAAACCTTACTCAGTTCTGTTGTTTGATGAAATCGAGAAGGCGCACCCGGACACATTTAATATCCTCTTGCAGATTTTGGACGATGGACACATCACAGATGCAAAGGGCCGCAAAGTAAACTTCAAAAACACGGTGATTATCATGACGAGCAACATTGGCTCTGACATGATCTTAACCTCTGACACCAAACTTGCATCAATGGGGTTTGCAGACGACGAGACTGAGGCTGAAGATGAAAACACAAAGGGTCGTGTAATGAACATGCTCAAGGACCACTTCCGCCCTGAGTTCCTAAACCGCGTAGACGACATCATCGTCTTCCACGCACTTAGCGAGCCAGAGATCGCGAAGATTGTGGAGTTGCAGATCGAAATTGTTTCAAAGCGCTTAAAGACACAGCGCGATATCACACTTAGCGTGAATGCTACCGCGAAGAAACTGCTCGCAAAGAAAGGCTTTGACCCAAGCTTTGGTGCACGCCCATTGAAACGCATGATCCAGACATTGATTCTAGATCCGTTGGCGATGAAGATCATTACGGGAAATGTTCCTGAGGGGTCTAAGGTCTCGATTGGTGTTAAGGGTGATGAGATCACGATTAGTGCGAAAAAGGTTCGTGTGAAGGTTGCGGCGTAGAAATAGAGATTTGAAAAAGCAGACCTGTTAGAGGTCTGCTTTTTGGCTATAAACTTGTGGTAACAAAAAAGGACCCACACACGTGTTTGTGCAGATCCTCAGAACTCATTCCTCGTAGACTGCAGTCAGGTCACTTTGAAACCATCCGTCCCCAGACCACTTGAAGGCATTGCACCAGCTTCCCTCATGCCAGTAGAGAAGGCGGATATATCCTTGACGTCCGTGACTACTGAATTGCACTGCCGAAAAGAAGATGTTCGTACGATGCAGTTTTTTGGTTGGTTTCCAGTTTTCTGGAATCAGGTGTGTGTTTTGGAGCAGAGCATCGATGATGTTCGGGTGAAGAAGTTGGCGACCTTCGAGTTCCGAGAGGACATTTCTGCCGATGGAACCACATCTCTGATCTTGTGTGGCAATCAGCTCGATCTTTCG
>JABITQ010000070.1 GCA_018700535.1 Candidatus Uhrbacteria bacterium
ACTACTCGCACTATTCTCTCCCCTAACAGAAGCATTCCCAAACCTCTACATGTCCTGGTGGGTTCCAAGCAACGGTAGACTGCAAAGATACGTACAGACTTGGCCGCGTCGCATACTTGTCGTGCTCACCGTCTGGCTACCAATCCTGATCATCCTCTCCAAAGTCACCAATCCACCTGAGCTAATCTGGATACTAGGAGCCCTCATTTTCTCAGCCTTCGGACTCCGTCTCCTTGTTCTCGACAGGTCTTTAACGAACGGTCCTAAGAAATTAGGCTTGTCGAAGCTTCCAGAGTTTCTCTACTTCATTGCGTTTTCAAGTATTGGAGCTGTGCTCTACGCAGCTGTGCCAAACAATCAGTGGTTGGTCCCTGCAGCAATCGCAACAATTTATTTAGGAGCATTAGCGATCGGAACCTTTAGACAAGGAGCGCGTAAAAATCTAAGTCTAGACATTCTCGGTCGACTCATCTTTATTGCAGGATTCCTACTCAACCTCTACAACCTGGCCAGATCTGCCTCAACGGTTCTAAGTTAGAGGCCAACCAAAAACACCGCAGACAATGTCTGCGGTGTTTTTATTCTTCTGGTTATTTTGCAGCAACTCCTGAGAACGTTCCTGAACAGTACTCAGCACCACCTTGTAGACACTCAACGGCGAATGTCTCTCCGGTTACATCGTACTCACAGTTTACTGTTCCACCCTCTGCATCAAAGAAGTACCAGCTCATTGCGTTTGATCCTGTCGCAAGGGAAACCAATCCATCTCCGTCTTGGATATCCGCAGATCCAACCTGCACATCTCGTGCGCTGTCATACAGATAGCTTAGGGTTCCAACAGAAGCATCTGTACAAGACCCTTCCTGCTCTGAGAAGACAAAGTCTTTGTATCCGTCTGTTGTTCCATTGTGCTCATTGTACAAAGAATCCAAAATCAATCCCTCAATTTGATTGACGGAAACTCCGTCTGCAACAGCAGATGCACCTGATGAATCAGAAGATGCGCCTGTGCACCCAGCTCCCGTTAACACAAGCGCGAGCGCAAGTGAAAAGATAATACCCTTTTGCATAATCGTATGTTTACTATTATGAAATTAGTGTAGCACAGAGCGAATGCTATTTGGATCCACACTGTACACATGCAATCGATGTAACAAAAAACCCGGCAGCCACTAAGCAAAGTAGCAAACCGGGTTCGTAGTGCGGAACGACCACTCAAGAAGCGTGTCAGAGGACTTGGGCAAGTCTCTCTTCGAGCGACCGAATCTCTGAAGTTGATTGGGCGGTCGATAGCCCGTTCTCTGTCAGACGAATTTGAATATTCGCCAATGCTCCTTCTTGAGAGAGGCTGGGATCTACCTCGGATAAGACAAGTCCATCACTGATCAACTGGTCGAGCGCCGTCTTTACGCGATGAATGCGAAATCTCCTAAGCATTGAGTGATTCTTCATCGACTGGGCAGACATGAGTCCTGATACATGAGGAAAGAGCATGACAATAAGAATGTTCTCTCGAATTTCTCGTTGATTCTTCGCATAGATCATGCGCAAGATTGCGAGGATCACAGCAGCTCCGACTGCTACTGTAATAAAAAACGAATTCATGATCCCTCTTTTGTTTGGACAACCTGAACGAATAGCCAGCAACAAGATAGCGAGATTGGAATCCATTGTCAATCCAAAATATCCACCTATTAACAAAAAAGCCACCAATCATTACGATCGATGGCCGTCACTTGAGAACCGTTCTGTGCTCAAGTTGTGCGCGCGGCAGATGTCATGAACTGTGTGTAGCAAGAACGAAACAATCGTCCGATCATTTGGTGCCATTCTCCAAACTTTCGCCATGATCTCATTTGCCACCAAGAGATTATCGGCAAAAAATCCAAGAGCATCATCACCACACGGCCTTGATGGTGGAGTAGCAATGATCAAATCGTCGATGAGAAGAAGATCTTGTATAACCACACCAGGCGACCAACGGTCATGTGATCGGATCAACCCCTTCTGCGCTTGCCACTCTTTCCACTTTACCTTCAAGGATGAGTGGTAAGACAGCACATAAAAACGATCGTTCGCGTCACGACGAGCCGTCATGTGGAGCAAGGCCAGAAGAACATCCCGTCTCCAATCAAACAGATTAGGATGAACCGTATCCATCACGTGACCCAAGACGTTCTCTAGATAACTTGGTCTGATTGGCACATCAGCTGGCGTCAAAGCTAGAATACGGAACAAGAGAGCATCGCGTACCCACCCTGTTATCGTATCGAGTTCCTCAGCAGAATCAGCGAGCTCGCCCATCAGCACAATCATGTTGGGCTTGATGATTGGTTGCCCACTCTCATCCAGCTTCACCACAGGGAACACACCTTTAGCAATCCGATGAAGTGAAGAACGACTCCATCGCCACTCTCGTTTTTGTGGCGACCAACCGTATTGAGCACTCAGCACGTCACCAACAGCATTCAATCTTGTTTTCGCTCTCTCAAGATTGAGACCATTCGTTTTCATCCAACACCTCAGTAACGTTTGGACCTCCTCTCGCCCTACGTTGGAAGTGTCATCAGCACGCAGTGCTGGTTTGTTGTACGACAACTCTTGAACCGGTCCAAAATCTTGACACACCACCCGCTTGATAGGAGTTGGATAATGCCACAAGTGACCAATGGTCATTTTTGCTCCATGTAGGGAATGATTGCGAAGGCGAAAGACTTTCGCCACACACCATCTCTACGCCAAAATTAGCGAATTGTCAATGCTTCTGCTAGGCTAAGACTATCCTTCGATCAAACAATTCTTGAGGAGACAGCTTGAAACGCAACCTAGATCATCTTGGCAGATTCGAACGAACTCTGGTCCGCATCCTACACTTTCTCACACACTGGCTCCAGAAAGACCCAGGCCTGCTTGTCGGAACGTTCTTTGGTGGATACACCACATGTGCACTCATCACAGCAATCATTGCCACATTTGACCACTCAACACCTCTGTTTCTGGTCGTGCACACATGGGTGATGTACATCGTTCTCACTGGAGTCGTTGCAATGCTGTTCTACAGCCGCAATGACCTGAGTGAAACCATGGCCACTCACCGAAGATAAGAAGAGTCATAGACCCCGCACAACACACCGAATAACGTCGGTGTGTTTTGAATTTGAGAAACAAAACAGCCCACGATCCAGAGATCGTGGGCCCGTTGGTATGCTTGCTACTCGCCGGTGTCGATCACAGACGATTCGCCGGTGTCGCACTGCCGAACATAACCGTCACAGTTGTCGTCGGTCCAGCACGCTTCGATCATATCAGGGTGAGAATCAGGATTGCAGTCGTTGCAATCATCACCCTCATTCTCACCGCTATAGTAACCATCTCCGTCGATATCGCGCCCCCCACACGATACGTTGTCCCAGCAATCTGCGCCGTTGTCGCAATCGTTGTCGAGACCGTCATTGCAGAGCTCCTCTGCATCCGGGTTCACTGCAGCACGAGCGTCATCGCAGTCATCATTGTTGGTGGAATACCCTGCGACACTCGCACCATAGAGAATGCAGATGGACGGATTGACCAACGACGCAGGTGCTCCGTGACCATCGCGATCAGCATCCACATAGGCACGCTGCCCCTCCTGCCACCCATCGTATTTGGAATACATCAAACAGTCTTCACTGTTCAGCATTCCGCAACCACTGAGAAAAACCATGAAACACAGGCCGATACGCATGTAGCACCTCTTCGCCGCTCAATCATTTGAACAACCAGCCATACTAACGATTTTTGAGCTTTTGTCAACCCATCAGCCCCTTACATTAGTAGACAACAACAAGCAGTCTTGCTACCTTCGATTTAAGGGGGTGCCATGTTTTCGATACTTTTCATTGTCCTGGCAACGATTTTTGGATCACTCTTGCTCGCAATGGGTGCAAACGTTCTGCGTCTAAAGAAGCAGGAATCCAGAGGTGACGGTAAGCCGATATCTGTCGCGGTCTTCAGAGATGTTGATGAGCATCTCGATTACCAATTCAGTGAGGTGATGCAAATCACAGCCTCACCAGAAATCTTGAGCACTGGCCTGAACTCAACACAAGTCATCTCGATCTCAACGGCTTTCAGACCAAAACACAATCTATTCAGACTCACTGCTCTGGTGCGATTCATACTAGACGGAATCGACTACGAACTAGTTATCGACGACACAACACCGGTCGTAGCAAAAGGCTTCCATCTCATCCTCGGAAACCCCGAACAGCTCAAGCGATGGCTCATTGCTCAACAGAACGACTAAACGCCTGATCCGAAGTTAACCCCTTCGGATTTTCATTTACCAAAATATCAACGCACCAATCTGCTATAGTGAATATAGGAGTTACTCATGAGAACGTTTCTAGTCAACAGCGCCTTCATTGCCGCTCTTATGCTTGGACCAGACCTTTGTGAAGGGTGTAAGTACGACAACGACATCGATGCCACCATTGGAACCTGGGTTGAAGTACGAGGATATCTTAGCGAACCACCAATAGAACTCGGTAAAGATGTTTGGAGGTTGCACATCGAATACGAAGACAGTCATGGTGAATACGACTGTCACTCTCCCGCATGTGGCGACCTCAAGGTCGACATGTTAGTTTGCTTGTTCTGTGTCCGCGAGGTCAACATCGACGCACCAGACACCGAAGTCTGCACACTCACATCAGACGTGGACACAGGCTACTAGCCAAACATCGCACCACGCGACCCCGCAAACAAACTCTTGTTGCGGGGCTTTTCTTATTAGAGCCCTTGACAAAACGCGAAAATCTGCTAGTTTCTTTTTGAGAATTCCAAATCGACAGCACGCAATTGTGTAAACAAAGCAGGAGAGGTTGTGGCAATAATGGAACACTCTGGAGTAGATGTCATTACTCTGATCAGAACACTCACCGATACCCCGTTGGATGACCAACCAGTCGTCGACATCTTCACAGAGTCTGGTGATACGTTCCGCAGAATGAGAATCGTTGGCAGTCAATGCTTCATCAGTGAGTGCGGCACTCGAGCACTTGTCTATGCCACCAAGCACGACAAGAGCAGTCATACGCGTGAATTCAGATTCATTGCGAAAGGCGCACCTCCGATGTGGAAAGGAACACCAACGATCCAACGGATCGCAATGAGTCGCTAGACCAGCACTACGCGCGCACCTGCATGACAAATGAGCTTCTGCTCAATGTCGTTAGGTGCGCTTTTCTAATTCAAAAACTCCACCTATGAACTAGGTAGAGTCGTGGTGCGTGCAACCAGGATCATCGCAGAGCAATGTGTGGTTGCGGTCGTGTTCAGTGCGAAGCTGTGCCGAGCGCGTTTCCGTCCACGCAACAGCTTCCGCCTCCGTCGCAAACGCAGCTACGATGCGACAGTATAGACGAGAGGTCTCTTGCTCAACGCCATCAGGTTTGAGAAAAAACGTATTGAATGGTTCTGGACCACTTTTGACATGACTCATTGACCTCAATGCCATACGCCAAGTAATGCACACGCAATCTTCAGGAAGTGCGAAATTCCAGTAACTGTGATCCCCTTTCGAGCTGAGGGTCACATCACCAAACACTCTCTTGATGCGCGGACCATGCTCAGGAAGACAACCATACTCTGACCCCGCAGGCAAGAACCTGATATCAAACCCCATTTTGGAAAGTGTAATTTCTGGTGCCGCAGGAACGACCATCGTTTTTGGTGGATCGTAAATTGCAGAACTGCAACCTTTGGCATAGCCCTCACTTGAACCCATCACATTGAGTCGGATAATACCCACCCAAGATCTCGCTGTCTCACAAGCTCGCTTTGGTTGCTCATGACGCATCTCCCATTCACTTTCTGCCATAAACGCCCTGGCGGCCAAAAAACGTTCTTTTTCAGTAACGGTCATTCTTACCTCCTAAACTCAATATAGGACAAAGGGTTAGTTTTGTCTATTGAATTGACGTTCAATTCGTCAACAAAAAAACTGGCAACATTGCCAGTTTTTTCAACCAATTACTTACACATCCTGCAAAGCATCAAACCCACTCTTAAATTCCTCGTACCACTTCTGCTGATCTTCTTTACTCAACTGCATCATCTCTTGTACTGCTACCTTATGAGCTTCGTCTCCAGCACTCATCATCTCCATCACATGCTTCTTACTATTCTCTCCCATCTCCTCAGGGGTCTCGCCTGTAATCTCTGCGTCACATGCACCACGAAGGTCTTTGCAAGTTGTTTTTTTCATAAC
>JABITQ010000051.1 GCA_018700535.1 Candidatus Uhrbacteria bacterium
CTCTTGGGAGGGAGCCTCACGGGAGTAGAGGTTTTTCTGTTGCAAGACCAAGTGTCCGTTATGTCAGAAAACTATTCGACACCATGGTACTTAGAGCCACCACCCGAGGCGACCAATGCACGTGATGCAAGTCGTTCGATCGGGTTTCCTCCTCTGAGTATCAGGAACTATTTAATTCACCACTTCCAATATCTCCAATCTAATAGATAGGAGAAGTAAAGCCTTTATGAAGAAAAAGATACTTCTAACACAGCACTTTAAGGACGAGAGATGCCCTTGGTGTTACAGGGAGGGTGTTGATGTTTCTGTCAGGAAAAAATCAATACGGAAGAAGTGCTCAAACGGCTGCATTTACGATGCACCAATTCCAAAATACGAACTCAAGCAGTCGGAACGAAGAAAATACTACAACAAACAATAGCAAAAAATAACTCATGTCAGACCAAGCTCAAAATTCGCGCCTTAGTAAAACGCAAACAAATGCCTGCGTGCAGCTTGGAATTTCTCTGGCAAAGATCCATAAACGACTGATTGCAGAAGGGTATATCATCAAAAATGGAAAGATCACTCCGCCGCCACCTCAACACTCTGCTAAAATACATGTATGAATCCTCCCAACAATCAATACCTTGTCTACTCTCGGAAAAGTACCGATGATACAAACAATCAAAAGAACTCGATTAGCCATCAGGTTGACCGTTCATTGAAGTTTGCAGAAGAGCTGGATGTGGCAATAGCTCCGCTCAATGAGAAAGGCTTCTCTGAAAACGGGATCATCAGAGAGAAACATACAGCTTACAAAACCTCAGATTTAGTGGTATTGGAGAATGGTTC
This sequence comes from Candidatus Uhrbacteria bacterium, assembly GCA_018700535.1. GTDB lineage: Bacteria > Patescibacteriota > Patescibacteriia > UBA9934 > GWF2-40-263 > UM-FILTER-50-9. The sequence continues at coordinate 835 of JABITQ010000051.1, forward strand.
TGTAAGTTACAAGATCGAACGTCCTAAATTTCAAATTCTCATTCAGAAGCTCATGGCTGGTGAATATGCGGGGGTAATTTGTCTTTGTTGGGATCGAATCAGTCGTAACGAGCAAGATGGAATGATTATCAAGCAGTTGATGGATAATGGAATTGATATCAAATTCGTTCAAGTAAGCTACGATAAAACAAGTTCGGGAAAACTGCACAGGGATATCGATGGTGTTTTCGCTAATCACTACTCACGCGTCATCAGCGAAAAGGTGTGCAACGTATTCGAGAAATTCCGATCAGAAGGACTCTGTACAGGATGGTCGCCCATTGGTTACTTAGATAACGGTTCAGATGACAAGCCTCTGGATCCTGAACGTGCACCCATTGTAAAACGTGTTTTTGAGTTGTATGCAACGGGAGAGTGGAGTATCAGTCAACTTGGTAAATGGGCTGCCCAGCATGGACTTACGACGAAGCCATCCAAACCAAAGCGAACCAAAGATGAAATGGCCTCTGGTAAAGAGAATGATCGTCCAAAGGTTAGCAGGCCAGTTACATCCAAGACTATTGAGAACTTACTAAAGAATCCTCATTACATAGGAAAACATAAAAACAGGAAGGGTGATATTTGGAGCTGTAAGCACCCGTCTCTTATAGATGAGGCTCTCTTCCATAAAGTTCAGAATGTACTTGCAGAACGCAATGTAAGCGTTCATTACGTTGATAAGCAGCCGTATACATATCGTGGCTTTATCCGTTGCGCTTGCTCTCGTTCATATTCGCCGTACCAAAAAAAGGGACACATCTACTATCGAAGCAGGTGTAAGGAAGATTGCACAAACACAAATGTAAACGTTCGAGAGGATGCGATAGACACATCTGTCGAAGAATTTTTGGGCCTTATTCATTTTACAGATGATGAACTGGTTCAGATTGAGGCTGGAGCTTCTTCTGGCTTAGATAAAATATCGCATATACGCAATTCTGAATTGGCAGATCTGGAACGTGAGCGTAAACGACTCTATGCAGATTTGGACTACCTGAAGAAGAACAGAATCACCTTACTTCGAACTGGTGCAACAACAGCCGAAGAATACGCAAAAGATGTAGTGCAACACGAAAAGGAATTGAAATTGAATGCTGAGAAAATGGACATCTACCGCGAAGCTGAACATGAAATGCTGAAATACGTTCTGACTTTTTCCGAACTCGTAAAAGGCATGTCGGAATACTACAAATATGCTCTTGATAGTGAAAAGAAGGATTTGCTCACACAAGTGTTTACCGAACTTATTTTCGTTGACTCAGAATTTCAATTTACACCAAAAGAAGGCTTTTTAGCGCTGTTTCGGCGACATGAACAAAACAAAACACGAACCATTTCTGATTCGTGTTCTATTGGCTCGGGGGGAGGGATTCGAACCCTCGACCCATTGGTTAACAGCCAATTGCTCTGCCGCTGAGCTACCCCCGAATGCATCTTCTTGCCGATGTTCCTATTTATAAGAACGACGGGATTATAACAAGCCTATTTCTCTTGTGCAACCCCTTGGGGCATATATAGAAACTAAGTTCGAATCGGGGCAATTATGATAGAATCTTTGTATTAGTTTCGAAAAAAATTGTAATTAGTTTGATCTATGTTCACATACCTTCTATTTAACCTGCTCGGACTCGTCCTCGGACTCGTTGCTGCAGTCTTACTAATCGTTGGGCTTCTGTATATTCGTAAGCGTGCTCAAAAGAAAGAACGTCACATGATTGATGCAGCGACGTTGCTGATTGCTATTTCTGTTGTGGTTGTGTTTTTTTCTCAGGGGGTGTACCCAATTCATTTTGCGCTTCCACCAATGATGCAAGCGATGACGCATGACAAAACTCCTGCATCATTACCTTTGTTTGCTTCGATTGATTTCTTGTTGAACCAAGATGATTTTGAGCGCGTTGAAAATATCGGACGAGATCCAAACGATGTACCTGCGCCGATTGGTGACAGGGAGCCTGAGACTATTGAAATTAACGTTGTTGCTAAGGAGGTGATCTCTGAAATTTCTGATGGAATCTTTTTTAACTATTGGACGTACGACGGGTCAGTACCTGGGCCGATGTGGCGTGTTCGTGTTGGGGATTCTGTTGAGTTGTCTTTGACGAATGATGAAACATCGTCGCATCCGCATAACATTGACCTGCATGCCGTGACTGGTCCTGGAGGGGGAGCTGCTGTGACGCTTGTCCAGCCGGGGGAGACTCGGACGGTTAAGTGGCTTGCTAAGCATCCTGGACTTTATGTGTACCACTGCGCGACACCAAACATCAGTACGCACAATGCACATGGTCAGTATGGAATGATTTTGGTCGAGCCAGAAGGTGGATTGTCTGAGGTTGATAAAGAGTTCTACATCATGCAAGGAGAGATGTATGCGATTGGTGGTCTTGGAAAGAAGGGCTTAGTTGCTTTTGACTCCGAGGCGTTGCTTGATGAGAACCCGACGTATGTCACGTTTAATGGAATCGTAGAAGATGCTCCTAGGCTACAAGCAGAGGTGGGAGACAAGATCCGCATGTATGTTGGTAACGGTGGAGTGAGTTTGATTTCATCTTTTCATGTGATTGGTGAGGTGTTTGATGTTGTGTATCCGGAGGCTGCTATTGGTCCTGAGTCTGCAATATTTCAAAATGTTCAAACGACAGCCGTTCTACCTGGGGGCGCAACTATTGTTGAGTTTACGGTCGATGTACCTGGAAATTATCTGCTCGTCGATCACGCGCTTACACGCATGAACAAGGGTGCATGGGCTGTGTTGGAAGTGAGTGGAGAAGAGAATCCTGAGGTTTATACTGAGTTGAAATAACAAGACGACGGACTATGCCCAAATCGACAGTGAAACTTATCTCGTGGAATGTGAACGGTATTCGTGCGGTGATTCGTAAGGATAAGTTTATTCCTTTTATCAACACACATCAGCCGGATGTTCTTTGCTTGCAAGAGACAAAAGCGCAGCAGGGGCAGGCTGAGATTGATCTGCCAGAGTACGAGGAAATTTGGAATTCTGCGGATCGAAAGGGGTATGCGGGGACGGCTGTGTTTACAAAGGTTAAGCCGATTAGCATCACGTTTGATTTGCCTGGATTTAAGAAGGGATATTTTGAAGACAAATTTGGTGATGCGAGTTCAGAGGGGAGGGTGATTACGATTGAGTTTGAGAAATACTATTTGGTGACTGTATATACACCGAACTCGAAGCGTAGTCTTGAGCGATTGCAGTTTCGGCAGAAAGTTTGGGACCCTGCGTTTTTGAAACATGTGGTTGAGTTAGAGAAGAAAAAGCCTGTGGTGTTTTGTGGCGACTTGAATGTTGCGCACACTGATATCGATTTGGCACGTCCAAAAGATAATAGAAAGAACGCTGGGTTTACTGAGGAGGAGCGTGAGGGTGCGGACTTTATGGTTGCGAATAAGTTCATCGATTCGTTTCGTCACTTTTACCCGGAGGCAATAGGGGAGTATACTTGGTGGAGTAACTTCCAGAAGGCTCGCGAGCGTAATGTTGGTTGGCGCATTGATTATTTCTTTGTCAGCGAGAAGTTGCAGAAGAACTTGAAGTCTGCATCGATCCATCAGGATGCGATGGGCTCGGACCATTGTCCGGTTGAGGTTGAGTTGAGTATTTAGTTTTCTATAACTCCCTAACAACTTTTTTATGAACGCTACAACGCTTTTGCTCTTGCAGCTTGCAGGGCCAACATACCTCGTTCTTGGTCTCGGCATGATGCTGAACCCAGAAAAATACTTAGCTTCAATGAAGCAACTGAAAAATAACGGTCTGTTTCTAATGTGGGCTGGGGCCGCTAGTTTGATTGTTGCTGCTGCAATTTTAAACTATCACTTTCTTTGGGAGACCCCATTTGAAATCCTCGTTTCTCTCATTGGAGTTGGTGCGGCAGTCAAAGGGTTGCACATTGCATTGTCTCCTGCGTCATTCATCAAGAATGTTGAGCGCATGATGACTATGCGCATGATGAAGTACGGATCACTACTCATTTTGCTTGTAGGTGCGTACATGACTTGGGGAGGGTACTTCGCGTAACAATTAGAAAACCCGGGATCGCGTATCGATTCCGGGTTTTTGTTTGTGTCAGAAGTGGCTTGAGCTGAGCACCTTTGAGAGGAATTCTGCAATGTCATTGGAGCGCGTTTCAGCTTGTTCTGCGGTCAGTCTTTGTTTTGGGTCGTCTTGGTCGTCAGTGACGTAGAGGGTTGCAAAGACTCGGATGTCCTTTTCGGGGTTGTGTCCGTATGGGTCGTTGTCCATGCGCTCCAGCGCGATAAGCCGAAGCTCGGGGTCGAGTGAGCAGCTGACCGTATCGACGTTTTGAGATTGCCACAATTGACGTTCGCACACACCTCCATATCCTGGTCCAGGGATCAGCATGTGAAGGCCATTTGTGATTGTGTCGTGAGGTGTTCCTGAGAGCGCTTCTGAAAAGATGTACTCTCTCCATCTTTCACTTTGTCCCGACTCTTCGTGATAGTCCCACAACAAGTGTTCTGACTTCACGCCTACACCACAGAGATATGGTTGCGGAATGTGCGCGCTGATCAATCCTCTTGGCAGCACAAACGTCCCGACCTCAGCATCTGTCGAGATTCCGCTGGCAGATCCCATGATCACAATGCGACGGCTGTTGCCCATCAGTGCGATCAAGACCGACATCCACCTGCGTAGCATGCTGGGTTGATTTTCACCCAAACAAACGCGACCCTGGCTAATGATGACTTGCTTGCCATGCCAGGTTCCGAACATGAATTTGTGGGAGTCGTATGCTTGTCCGAAATCGATACCGAATTCAGTAAAGCATGTCGATTTGATGGCTTTGAATCCTGATGCTTTGAGCGCCTCAGGATCTGCCCATTCTTGATCAAGGATCACACCGATTCGGTCTGTGTCATGATCAGCAAAGATTCTCTGTAGCTCTTCTTTCTGCAGCCGTCCCATGCTAACTCCAATGTTTATGGTATTTTGAGTGCTGCTTGAGACTATACGACCGATCCGTGTCTGTCAAAGGTAAAACAATAGCCCCCGAACGTATTCGGGGGCTTGTGTGCGTGGGGTTGGTTCCTTAGGGCATGATCCCGATTTCACCAAGTAGCTTGGTGACGAAAAGGATTGGGCCACCGCAGATAACAGTTAAGACGATGATTGTCATCAAGAGGTAGCCGAGAGCACTTGGCTTACCCTCGTAATCTTCGCCAGGCACGTGAAAGCCTTCCTTGCGCAGCTTTGCCTCGATCATTTGGCCAAACAAGTGCCAGCCGAATGAGAGGAACGAGAATGCGAGTGCCAAGATAAGGCTGATGCTGAGAATTTGATCGAAGATGTGGTGGCTCAGCAAGGAAGTTGAGTCGCTGAGTAGTGGTCGAGTTGAGAACACGAGCATTGCGATAACTAGCACTTCGAAGTACACCTTTCTTCTGCCAAACCAGTTTGAGCTTGCATCTCCAAGCATCAAGAGTCTTTTGATTGGACGGACAATTACTAGTAGGGCAGCCATAAATGTCAGTGCCCAGACCATTGATTCATCAATGAATCCTTCGCCAACCACCCACAGCAGTCCAATGAAGCGAACTTTGTCGACGAGCGGGTCGAGCTTTTTGCCAAGGTGCGTTGTCCCACGGTGGTTCATGCGCTCTACGAAGCTCATCTTGAGTTCGTCTTCCAAGCTGATCCCGTGTTCGAGCCCACCACCCTCATGCACTTGTTGGTACTTGCTGACCAGTCCATCCCACCAATCGGTGAGGAAACTGAGTGTCAGCAGGGCAACAGCGCCCCATTCTCCGTGGAGGCCGAGATCAGCATGGAAAAGCTCGATCCCGTACATGGCAAGAAACAGGCCAACAAGCGTAATCCAGTTGCCAGTGGTGAAATTAAGCTTGCGCGCGATAAACTGTGAGATCTTCTGAAATGTACTCATGTGTACTCCCTCGAGAGATCTTTAGCACATATATTAAGTATTGAAAAACCCGTCTTGCGCCCCAAGACGGGTTGATGGATCTAAGTGTCGATCATGCTGCTGGCTTGTCTGAGCACGTAATCGATTGAATGTTGTAATTGTGTGTGACCAATCGAATGGAAGTCGAGGTGCTCCCTCCAGAGCAGACGAATGCGTTGCTGATGGAGGTTTGTGGGAGACGCAGGTGCTCCCTCAAACGTTGTTTCAGGTCTCATAGATCTTAGGTGCACGACTTTGTCGTAGACCCCCATCTCTACACGAGCGTCGCAACGAAGCGCATTGATCACATCTTGTCTTGCCTGTGTATCTGCAAAGTGAGCTTCAGCGTCTAGGCGAGTCCGGTCTGTGATGATGAGCTCGACGTTGTTGAACAATGCAACAATGCCAGTTAGCTCTTCGGCTGCCACCTGCGCTCTGTGCAAAGCGATTTGAAATTGGATTCTTGCACGAGAGTCAGAGTGCAGATCAGGTAGTTTCCAGCCAGGATTCTGAAGTGGTGGTACCAATGCTACACGCATTGAAAACCTTTCCTTTGCTGCGCGAACGACTCTGTTCTTGTGACCTTGATTGACGCCAGTGAGCGCAAGTATGGGAATTCCACAAAGGGGCATGTTGTCTCCTTGGTTGAGCAGGGTGAGCTTTGCAAGATTCAAAGCCTTTGTCAATTTCAAGATCAGAAAACCCACCTTGCTTGGCAAGATGGGTTAGCGCTTACGTAGCTGAGAGCATTCTGTGTGCGATACGCACGACATGCTCGATCAGATGCTCGGTGTGTCTTTCCTTTAGAGTTGTGTGGCGGGGGTGAAGACTCCAGATGTCAGAGAGATTTTTGTCTCGTAGAATGGTATCAGGTTCTTTGCTCACTGATTGAACAACAACGACTTCGTCGTAGATATGCATTTCAGTGCGCAGGTCGCATCCCAGCAAGTCTCTGAAGTGTGACGTTCTTTCGTCCAGAGTCAGATGTGGCGCAATGCTGAATCTGCCGAAGTCTGTCACAACGAGTTTGTGTCCGTTTGCTCTTGCGTGCCAAGCTGTCAGTTTTTCAACGGCCACACATGTTTCGTACGCGGCGCGAAACGTGTGGAAGAACAACTCTTCGTCTCTGTTTGCCAGCTCTGCGGGTATGTAGTCGATTCCGCGAATGGCGGTTTGTTCTGCTGCGACAACTTGACCAGGGAACTGCTCGAGCAATTCACGGGCAATTTCACGTTTTGCTGCGGCAGATACGCCAACGAGTCCTAGCATGCGAATTCCGCTCAATGACATCCTGCCTCCAGGGGTTAACAGGAGTGTGACCATCTCAAAAATAGGGGAGTTTGTAAAATGGTGGGTACGTAAAAACCGCCACGAGCACGTGACGGTTTGAGGGGCTATTGAAGCCCGCGTGTGTTTCTGCCTAGGTGGCCGAGACGAATGATATCAGCGAGATCTGGGTTCCAACTGATTGGTGTGAGGAGGCCTTGTTCGATCACGTAATCAAGCTCGGGGAGTCCATAGAGCTTCTGGCGGTGATTGATCGGAATCGTGTTCATCATGAAGGTTCTATTGATCGGGCAGTCTGGATCAGTCATGCGTTCAAGTGCATCTTTGCCAAGGATGCCATGAGTGACTGCAGCCCAAACAGTTGTTGCCTTGTACTTTGCTCGAAGCATGGCTCCCATACCGCAGATACTTCCGAGGGTTCTCGTTTCATCGTCGAATGCAATTACGACAGAATCAGGAACTGCATCTAGGTCGCCCTGAATCGATTCCAGAATGGTTGTATTTGCATCTATGCGTCGTTTTTGTCCTACAACCCTTGGAATGCTGTAGCCAACCAGTTCTTCTACTTGACTGAGTGGTTCCCAGAAGGATGCCTCGGCCCCTTTGTCGGGGAGAGCAGCACAGACTCTTTTTCCAGTCTTGAGTGCTTCGGTGATTACATGTGTTGAAAGTCGGCCTGTGAGCAGGATTGGCGTGATCTTGCCCGACTTATCTACAGCAGGCATTTGAGAGCTGTGCGGGTCGCAGACCCAGAGACGATGCAGCCCCTTTGTCCCTGCGGCATTGTGCAGCTTGTCGACCATAAACCGGATCAATGCGAATCGGCGATCGATCTCGGGTTTGTCTGAGCGACTCCAGGGAAAATATTGAAGCGCGATTGATATACGCTCAGCTTTTCGGCCCATGAGCTGATTCAACAGCAGTTCAAGCTGGATGATCATCTTTGGTGTACCAGGACCACTTGCGACCACAACACAATCATGACCGCAGACATGGATCCCGTTCATATCGATCCATGGCTCAAGTTCATTGTGGAACCCGAACTTTGGATAGGCGATATCGACTTTGATGCGAGGTTTACCCGCCTTGTATCCGTGTTCCTCGATGCGACGCTTCACATCCCGCGCCTGAGCTTCGAACCCAGGCATTGGAACCAGTGTCAGCTGCCCATGAAGGCTGCGGTAGTACGAATCGTCAGCACCGCCTGAACCTGTTGCGATCAGGAAGTCGCTTGCGAGTTTTCTCAGTACCCGAAGTCCGAGTGCACGTCTGCCATCTGCGCGAGGTCGAAAGGCCACCATGTGAGTCTCCTTATGTACGTTGCGAATCTTCGCGCCCCAATCCTATCCATTCACAAGTGTTTGTCAAGATTTGGAATTGGTTCTGTTATACTATTGTCACTACATACGTAATAATTGATCATGCAATCGTTTACAGAAGATCAGTGGAAAGAGAAGCTTAGCCCTAAGCAATACAATGTCTTGCGCAAAAAGGGGACTGAGCAGGCGTTCACTGGAAAGTACTACAAGTATAAGGAAAGTGGCGTGTACCATTGTGCAGGTTGTGATGCGCCTCTGTTTTCATCCGAAAGCAAGTTTGATTCCGGTTCTGGTTGGCCGAGTTTTGATCGTATGATCAAGGAAGGTTCATTGAGGTTTGTTGATGATGATTCTGGTGGACTAAAACGCACTGAAATTGTTTGTGCAAATTGTAACGGTCACCTTGGGCACCTATTTGAAGATGGCCCTACACAGACTTGCAACAGATTCTGCGTCAACTCAGCTTCACTCGATTTTAAACATTTATCTAAATAGATATGAACCTCTATATCTACATTGTCTTTGTCGCGTTCGGTGGTTTCATTCTTTCTGTTTATCTCCATCACAAAAAGCGACAGAAGAGTGAGCAGTTCATTTGTCCTCTTCGCGGTAAGTGCTCTGAGGTCATCCAAAGTAACTATTCAAAGTTTTTTGGGATCCCCGTTGAGCTACTTGGAATGGCTTATTACGGATTGATCGCCGTTGGTTACGGTGCGCTTATTGGATTTAATGTGGTGTCTGTTTGGTTGGCTGCGATCTTATTGCTAGCCACAACGGGTGCGTTTGCGTTTTCTTTGTATCTAACGTTTGTACAAATTGCTGCGCTTAGAAAGTTTTGTACTTGGTGTCTGTTGTCTGCAAGCTTCTCTACAGCCATTTTTGTTTTAGCTGTTAGTGGATCGCTCGAGCTCGTGATTCCATTCCTCGACCAGTACCATTCGGTTTTTGTACTCATTCATGTTCTTGCGATGGCTCTTGGGTTGGGTGCAGCTACGCTCACGGATGTGTTTTTCTTTAAGTTTCTAAAAGACTATCTAATCTCAGAGCAGGAGTCTGCAATCCTTTCAACGATCTCTGAGTTTATCTGGTTTGCACTTGGCCTTATTTTGATGAGTGGACTCGCTTTGTTTTTACCAGAGGCAAGCACACTCTTAGAGACACCGAAGTTTCTTGCAAAGATATTGATTGTGGTTGTGATTATTACAAACGGTGCGATATTGAATCTTGTCTTGCAGCCAAAACTAATCAAGATCTCATTTCACAAAAAGCACGACCATAAAGATGGTGAGCTTACTCGTGCACGGCGCCTCGCGTTTTTGCTTGGTCCTATCTCGTTTGTCTCTTGGTATACAGCGTTTATCTTGGGGAGTCTCAAGGATGTTCCGCTTGAACTCACAGAGATTTTAGGAATCTACGCATCATTCTTGGTCCTCGGAATACTTGGGGGTAGGTTTATCGAGTGGCATTATCAAAACAAAAAATAATTACTATGACATCGCTTGATCTAATCCTCCCTGCATTTCTTGCAGGGATTCTAACGTTCTTAGCTCCTTGCACACTTCCGCTTGTTCCTGCATACCTCGGCTTTATCAGTGGAGCCTCTGCAAAGGACATGCAAGACCCTGCGTTGCGTCCTCAGATTCGCAGGAAGGTTTTCATGAATGGCGTCTTTTACGTTCTTGGGTTCTCGATTATTTTTGTCGGACTCGGAATTATTTTTGGTCTCGGTGGAGTTGCACTTGCTCAGTATCAGTCGGTGCTTACAAAGATCGGTGGGGCGTTTATTGTTTTCTTTGGTCTGTACATGATGCATGCGTTTGATCGCATTCCGTTTTTGCGCGGACTCTCTGGGGAGAAGAAGTTTCACTTTGCCAGCAAGCTTAAGCCAGGTTCTCCTGCAAGTTCGTTTATTTTTGGTGCGACGTTTGCGTTTGGATGGACGCCATGTGTTGGACCTATCCTTGGATCAATTCTATTGCTCGCGACTTCAACTTCAACAATCGCGAGTGGTGCGCTCTTGCTGAGCGTGTTCTCGCTTGGGCTCGCAATTCCGTTCTTACTTCTTGCGCTCGCTGTTGGTCATGTCTCAAATACCGTAAAGACTCTTTCAAAGGTTTTTCCTTATGTCTCGTTTATTGGCGGATTGTTCCTATTATTCTTGGGTGTGTTGCTGCTTACGGATTCGATCGGAATTTGGCTCGGTTGGACGTATCAGGCTTTCAGCATCTTTGAATACGAACGAATCCTTGATTTTCTTTAGGAAATATTGATCTTGGCAACCTGTTGAAAAGTGAGCTCGATATCGGTGGTCGACTAAAAGATGCTGTGATATACTCGGCTACGTTATGAAGAAACGAATTGGATTATTGCTGCTCCCGCTAGTATTACTAGGTATTGGATGCGCATCAGACGACATTGCAAATAGCACAACAGAGACTATTGTTCTCGATCGCGACGCAATCTTATTGCAGGCAAAGGAGAATGGTTTGATCATGGATGATGCTGAGATTGGTGGAATGACTGATCACGGAGTCGACTCTGCGCCTACAAGCGCATGGGTAAATCCTGACCAAGATGTGAAGGGTTGGTCGTCTGCAGCGCTTGCAGACGTTACTGCGGGACAAAGCTTTGGTCTTGCTTACTCCTCATATGAAAATGGTAAGTACACGCTGATTGCAAAGATGGGTAATCTGCCACTGCCTGGAGAAGGATACTTTTATGAAGGTTGGATCGTACGGCGGGGTAATGAGATGAGTGTTGTAAGTACCGGAGTCGTTTCGTTGAAAGCAGATCAATACGTGAACACATTTAGTGTCTACCAAGATTTATCTGACCACGACTTCTACGTGCTAACACTCGAGCCTGACGATGGAGACCCGGCACCAGCTGAACATATCCTGGAAGGAATTCTCAAATAAAAAAACACGACCCGTTATGGGTCGTGTTTAGTTTCTACTTATCTTCTGGAATTGTTGTTGTGTAAACCATCAAGTATCGATCGCCGATTTGAATGACTGATGAGTCGCCGACTTTTCGACCGTCGTCTAGTGGTCCAATGCGGACATCTTCGTCTACTGTCCAGTTGTAGCTGTCTGTGGTGTGACGTGAGCGCACTTCTCCGGTTTCGGGTGAGAACATGAGCATGTGGAAGTTTCCGTCGAGCATGTAGCCGTTTGATGGGATGTGTAGGTTGCCTTCAAATGGGAATGAAGTCTGTTCTGTGATTTCCCAGTAGATTCCATCGGCGCTGATGAGGTGCCAGATGTCGTCTATTTTTGCATCAGCTTGTGCGTACATGTGCCACTGATCGTCTAAGAAATATGTTGTTGAGTCGAGGATCCATGTGTCTGTTGGGAAAACTGTGGCTGCTTTGTAGGTGAAGTTAATCCCATCGTTGCTTTCTGCATAATGGATTCCTGTGTGGCTTCCGTTTCCGGCTGTGAAGTACATGCGGAAGGTTCCGTCATCCAAGATAACGATATCAATATCATCTGGAGGTTCAAGGGCTGGTTGCTCTGCGATCTCAATGTATTTAAAGTTCCATGTTTGGCCACTGTCTTCCGAGATTGCCACAGCAGATTTGTTGATCTTGTTTCCGACGAGCCAACCTGAGTAGTAGAGATAGATCAATCCGTCTTTTTCAATAAGATCAGGTGCGCCTGCTTGATCAGTAATCCATGAGTCGTTTGGAATAAATGTCACGCCATCATATGAGATTGCGGTCATGAGTTGGTTGCGTAGTGGTTCTGGGTTTGGTTCATCTGCATCTACGGTTCCAGAGGAAGCTCCTTTTGTAGGATTAAAATCAGATGTGAGTGATGAGGATCCGCATCCAGTAAGAACAAAACTGAGGATAAGCACGATTGGTAAAAGTTGGTTCATAGAAGTAAAATACTGTTAGTAATTCGATTCGACATGGAAAGCACTCTTTTAGTACTTCTCTTAATTTTGTCCGTCGGCCTTATTGTACCAGAGCTTTTCCGAAAGCTCAGGCTGCCGTTTATCACCTCCCTTATTTTAGTGGGAGCTGCTTTGGGTCCTAATGGTGTTGATATTGTTCAGACTAACGAGACAGTAGCATTTTTTAGCTTTCTTGGCCTAACCTTCCTGATGTTTATGTCAGGCCTTGAGACGCGCGTGGAGCACATCAAGCAATCCATTTCAAAAGTGTTTATCCTCGCAACTATTAATGGGGGAGTACCTGCATTGGTGGGTTTTGCAATCGCGCGTGGATTTGGTTATGACATGATGGCGTCGTTGATGGTCGCAATCATCTTCATCTCTTCATCGATTGCGATTATTATCCCATCGTTAAAAGAGGCAAAGTTGTTTCGCAAAGATGATGGGCAATTAATTGTCTCTGCTGTAGTGCTGGAGGATGTGATGAGTTTGATGCTGCTTGGGATCTTGCTGCAGAGTGTTGATCCGATCACAGATCTTCCGCTCCCGATCTATTTCGTTGTTCTGATACTTTCGGTGGTTGCGCTTAAGGTTATTTTACCAAAGCTCAACAAGCTGATTTTTACCAAGGGAGTATTTAAGCATAAGGAGCACGAGGACCAGCTGCGTTTTGTGATTGTTGTCCTGATGGCGGTGTTGCTCTACTTTTCCGCGATTGGTGTTCATCCAATTGTTGCTGCGTTTTTGTTGGGGCTTGTGCTCTCCGGAACTGTTTCTTCCAAAAAGATTTTTACACAACTACACACGATCGGATACGGCCTTTTTGTTCCAGTGTTCTTTTTCATGATTGGAACGCAAATTGACCTTACTGTTTTTGCGGGTACTGGAAACAGCTTAACGTTTCTGTTTACAATTCTATTAGTCTCAGTGTTAACAAAGTTTGCGAGTGGCTATGTCGCTGGAAGGTTGGTGAATATTTCAAAAGAGCATTCGGCGATGTTTGGTGTTGCTTCAAGTATTCAACTTACAACCTCGTTGGCTGCAACTCAGGCTGCGTTTAGCCTAGGGATTATCGATACACCTCTGTTAACATCAATGGTTGTCCTTTCTATCGTTACAACAGTATTCGCACCAATCGTACTAAGGTTACTTGGACACAACGCCGTATGATGAGAGTGTGGATCTTTTTCTTTATTTTTCTTATCCCCGCAGTCGCTTCTGCTGAAACGGCTGATTTTTTGAAACCTGTGATTGATCAGGTGAATCGATCCCTAGTTTGTTCTGGCTGGGAGGATGATGAGTGTCGAGCTGTCTTTTTGATTCGCGGGAAAAACTTTCTAAATTCGAATGACCAGGGTGGTGTACGTGTTGGTGATGGGTGGGCTGAGATTATGCGTTGGACGGATACGTTGGTGATCGCGTCTGCATCTGAGGAATACTTAGAGAGTACGCCGGCAGTTACGGTGGATACGACATTGCACAGACCAACACTTGAGTCTGGTGATGATGTGCTTGACCAGTTGTTTGAAGAATCTGTTGATGTGGCGGTAGATTCGATCAAGGTCCACACAGATGGAGGACGCTATATTGTGGCGGGGCCAAAGTATGGGAATCCTGAACGTACGTACTATCGAGATAGTTACTGGACGAGTGGTTTGATTATGATGATTGAGCCGTATGTGATTCGCGATCAGATCAAGTTGCTTGCGCGTGGGATTGAACCCAATGGCCAGGTGCCGAGTGCGATCCCAGTAGACCCTGATGGGATCAGGATTCCGCTTTGGACTGATCATCACGACTCGGGCCCATACTTTGTCATGATGGTGCATGATTACGTGCGTTGGACGGGGGATGAATCGATTTTGACTGAGCGTGTGAATGGTCGAACAATTTTTACATTGATGGAAGATGTTGTTTCATACCTATCTACAAAGGATTCAGATGGAAACTTCCTACCAGAGAAACCTTCTGGATCGCTCCAGGATTGGTTAGATAGCATTCCGCGCAGTGGAGAGGTGCTCTACAACCAAGCGTTGTATTACCAGTCGATGCGTGCGATCGTTGATATTGCTACGATGATTGGTGAGCCTGAGCATGCGACCGCGTTTCACAGACAGTCGTTGCTGGTGCGTCACATGATCAACAAACAGTTTTGGAACCCGACAGGAGGGTATTACTATGAGCGTTGCTTGGATGGAGTGTGTCAGGATCGTGTGACGAATGAGTCGTCGCTTGTGGTGTTGTTTGGGATCGCGACAGAGTCAAAGCGTGAGATGATGTTTGAATCACTTAAGCTTTTGGAGACACGCTCAAACCCTGATATCCCATATGGAGATTGGGGAGTGCTAAATGCGTGGCCATTGTATGACGGGTTTACCAATCACGATTACCATAACGGAACAGACTGGCCGTTCCTCGACGCCATGAACGCGAGTGCACGTCTCAAGTATGGCAATGCAGACTGGTACTATCCACTAACACGTTGGTGGTCGTTTAACAGCGAACGAAGAGATGAGCGTGTGCTCCCAGAGTATGTCTCACCAATAGATGTCGATGGCGGCGACAGACAGGCATGGAGCGTTGCCCCAGCCGCGGCGTTTGTTTCGTACGGACTCGGAATCAATCCAGATATGGACGGCGCGTATCAAATAAATGAATCCCCTGTGGGGGATCTACGTTTGGAAGGAATTGTTGTGAGGGGAGAGAGAATTGGAATTTAATTGTAATCATTATGAAGCTTTCAGATTATCACCAGCACTATGTTGAACGCTCAGATGAGCAGATTGTTCGTCGTGTTGCCAGTAAGCGACTTGAGATCAAGGAGGCACTTCAGCAGTCTGGCTTTGTATCAAAAAACAACCCTGTCAGGGTTGCGATACTAGGATGTGCTGACAAGCGTTTCGTCTCTGCGTACAAAGAGCTGTTTGAGGAAGCGCTTAAAACAGATGTGAACCTGACAGTCTTTGATCTTACTATCGATCATCTAGAAGGTGCGGCAGGTGTTGTACAGCAGGACATTACCAAGCCGTTAATTGGTGGACCATTTGATATTACGTTTGCACATATCGTGCTGAAGTTTATCAAACCAGAGTTGCATCTGTCTGTGTTTCAGAATGCATACGATGTATTGTCTGATGGCGGGCTCGCAGTGTTTATTCAAGGGAAAGAAGAGTTGCAGTCTGACTCACCAGAAGAAAATACTTATCTTCCTGAAACGTATAAATACGAGAGAAACGATATTCACCCTGTTAACTTAACGACTATCAGACAGTATCTAAAAGAGAATTCGATTAAGTTCCTTGAATTCAATCAAGTGCACAAGAATATCGAGCCCGTAGATATCGAAGCGCACCAGCTCTTGTTGATGAAATAAAAGCAAAAAAACTCCCCGGCCTATGCGGCTGGGGGTTTTTGTTTTCCGGTTTTGATGCGGATTGCCTTTTGGCGACGGTTCTCTTTAAGAGCGAGCTTGCGGTCGATCTTCCATTTGTCGCGAATTTGCTTGCGTTTTCCTGGCATAATATCTTAGGTGAGTCACTGATTTGTTGAGTGATTGAGTTGTTAAATCTGCCCAGAGGATAGGGGATAAGAGACTGTTCGTCAAGCTTTGTCGCCTTTGACGATTCCTTCACAGGCACTGAGGATTACGTCCAGGCGCTGCTCTGAGATTCCTGTTTTTGCGCGAAGATCATCTGTAGATATGCCGTTTAGTTCACGACAGAGCATGATATCGGCTTTGGCGAAACGTTCTAATTCGTCTGGTTTTAGCTCTTTTATTATGGTTACAGGGTACAGAGCGTCTAGATCCACCATCTTGGCGAAGGATCGTTCCTTGGGGTGGTTCCAGCCAATGAGGACCATGTTTTTGCAATGTCCATATTTGAGCGACTGGTCTGTGAACCGTGCATTGGTTACCAGCCAGGCTTCGTCGAAGTGTGGACAAAGGCCGACTTTTGACCCGTCTACTAAGTCGAGAAAGCGCGCCCAGGTGCTCATGGTGTCTTTGATGCCAATCGTCGCTCTGTTGTCGTGTCGAAACTTGGCCTCGATAAACGCGATGCGACCATCTTTTTTTGCCATGACATCCACCTCGTGGGTGACGCAGGCACCTTGAAGCTCTTCGGGGTTTGTTGCGTCGTATCCGTACGCATCCAAAATAGAGGCGACGTACTTTTCAAAGTTGTAGCCGGCTGGACCAAGCTTGGTGATGGCTTCGCGTAAATCGTATCGCGCAGCTGCCCAAGGTTTTTGATTGGAAAGTTCTTTGATGATCAAGTCATGGATTGCCGATGTTTTCATCTTCGGCACAATCTTTGTGCGCACCACGCGCATGACCTCTTTGATGGTCTTTTGATCTACACCCGTGCGCTCCATACTTGCGATAGATTTGTTGGGATCGTACGGAACAAGCTGTCCGTTCTTTTTTGTGACAAGAAGATTGTTTAGCATACAAAAAGATTATACCAGTTTCAGCACTTGTGATGTATAATATATTTACTATGAGCCTAACGCTCGCACTTATCGACGCCGAGTCTATCTTGTTTGCCGCTGCACTTATTTTGTACGGCTCTGCGTTCACACTTAGTTTCTTGCTTAGCAAAAAAGTTCGAGTCGTCCGTGGACTTGAAACGATTTTGTTATTGATTCTCTTTCTACTGCTCGGTGCAATTGCGATTGAGTTCAGTAGTGCGGTGTCTCCTGCCTATACATTCGGTGAAGTCGCTGAACTTTCCGCATTGCTTTCAACACATCGTTGGTTGTTGTTCCAGCTTCCAGTTTTACTTACTCTCATGTCGCTTATCATTCTTGTTGTGTATCGCGATAAAATTGCTGATGCACACGCGCGTGTATATAGGGCGGCTGTGAGTGTGTCTATTGCTGTTAGTTTTGGTGCGATGATTATGATCGCGTTTGAGTCGTTTGTTTAATATGTTCAAAAAACTGTTTAAACCCAGAGTGCATGAGTCGGTTGCAATCGCAGCTCTGTTTTCAGCATCCATCACGCTGAATGTTGCTTGGATCATAAATCTTTTGGTGCATCGAAGTGATCGTGTGTGGGCTTGGTTTGAGATGAGTGAGAGGATTGGGCCGATTAGTGGAATGTATACAAAGACACTGCTTTCTTTCTTTTGCGTCATGTTTGTCACCTGGATGTTTTGTCGTGGGAAGGATTGCTCGCATCAACGCGAGGGCGTGTTTTGGTTCTTCGTTGCGTCTATTGTTCTGTTTCTAGTGATGACGCTGCCTTTTGTGTACGAGTTTCAAATTGGAGTCTAGACACAACTATTTTCTAAAGTTATAATCGATCTATAAATATACAAAACCTAGTTTTATATAAAACTGGGTTTTTTGTTTGCGAGTTTGAGGAACTTGTCTAAAACCGGTAAGCTTTTCTCGTTATCATTTAGACTGTCATTTATGGATATTTCTTTACGAAAAGGTTACTTGAGCAAGGAGAAATGTGATTTGCTGGTTGTGAACGCATTTGAAGAGTCTGGAGTTGGAGGAGCTACAGAATCGGTTGATTTGGCGCTCGACGGAAAGCTTGTGAAGTTTTGGAAGGAGGATGCGTTTAAAGGAAAGCAGGGGAGCACCAATCTTTTGCGTGTTGGAAGTGGAATCCCGGCTAAGCGCGTTGTGGTAGTTGGGCTAGGTAAAAAGGAAGATTTTAACCTTGAGGTTGTGCGCCAGGCTGCGGCAACATCGCTCAAGGTTGCGAAGTCTCTTGAGGCGAAGCATGTTGTTTCTGTAATGCACGGCGTTGGTAATGGAGGGTTGTCTGCGCGTGATGTAGCACGTGTGATGGTTGAGGGTGTTCGTCTTGCTGATTACACATTTGCAAAATACAAAAAAGATAAAACAGTTTCACCAAAATTATTTGAGATCGTGACAAAGAACGGGCGTCATGTGCGCAATGGTGAAAAAGGACTTGATGAGGGTGAGGCGGAAGCAGCAGGAGTGGTGTTTGCGCGCGACCTTGTGAACACACCAGGGATGGATCTGCATCCTGAGACGTTGGTAGAGGCTGCAAGGAAAGTTGCAAAAGGAAAGGGCTCTATTCGTGTGCGTGTGTACGATCGTGAAAAGCTGGAGAAGATGGGGGCTGGATGTTTGCTTGGTGTGGCAAAGGGGTCTGTGCATGAGCCAAAGATGGTTCACATGGTTTACACACCAAAGGTTAAGACAAAGAAAAAAGTTTGTTTGGTTGGTAAGGCCGTTACGTTTGACTCTGGTGGACTTTCACTCAAGCCTTCGCAGTACATGGAGACGATGAAGTGCGATATGGCTGGGTCTGCGGCAGTGCTCGGTGTGTTTGCTGCGATCGATCAGATGGCACCAAAGGTTGAGGTGCATGGGATTTTTGGCGCGGCTGAGAACATGCCTTCAGGTGAAGCGATTCGTCCAGGTGATGTTTTGACCGCAATGAACAAGATGACGATTGAGGTATTGAACACAGATGCAGAAGGACGGCTTACACTTGCCGATACACTTACGTACGCTACCAAGCAGAAGCCTGATGCCATTATTGACCTAGCAACGCTTACAGGTGCTTGTGTGGTTGCTCTTGGTGAGGAGATCACTGCATTGATGTCGAATAACAGTGAGCTTTCACAAAAGATTCTTGCGTCTGCCGAGGAAGCAGGGGAGAAGATGTGGGAGATGCCACTTGAAAAGAACTATAAGAAGTTGATCAAGTCTGAAATTGCAGATATCAAAAATACTGGAAGCCGTTGGGGTGGTGCGATCACTGCTGGATTGTTTTTGCAAAACTTTGTAAACGATATTCCATGGGTTCACCTCGACATCGCAGGCCCAGCATTTGCTGAGCGCGTTGTTGATCCTTACACAGGTAAGGGTGGAACTGGGCATGGTGTGCGAACATTGTTGCATTACTTACGATCATTCTAGTTTGCATGCGTCCTGCAAAACTGAAATACAAAAAACTTGTTCTTGTTTGCACGAATGAGCGCACGACGGGGAAAGAGTGTTGTGCGCACAAGTTGTCGTTTGAGCTGTATCAAAAACTAAAGCTTGCGATTCGTGATGCGGATCCTGAGGTGCGTGTTTCGCGCACGGGGTGTCTTGGTAACTGTCTCTCTGGTGCATCTGTTGTTATAATGCCTGATGACATTTGGCTCGGTGAAGTTACGGAGTCTGATGTCAACGAAATTGTAAAACTTGTAACAAGCAAAAATTAACACTATGAAAGTCACTGTCTACTCAACGCCGACCTGTCCGTTTTGCAAGAAGGTCAAAGGGTATTTATCAGAGAACAAAGTAGAGTTTACAGACATTGATGTGTCTGCTGATCAGGAGCAAGCACAGAAGATGATTGCTAAGTCTGGTCAGATGGGTGTGCCGGTAACAGATATCGATGGTGAGTTGGTGATCGGGTTTGATGAGAAGGCGTTGAAAGAAAAATTGGGTTTGTAAAAGAATAGACGACCTCCCCGTATGGGTGGTCGTCTTTTTGTTTTGCCTACCTTGCTTTGAAGAAGGTGCAGTCAATTTGCGCGCTCCAACTGCTGGTGCAGCAAGCGTGGACTGTCGTGTTTGGTTTTGACAGTGTGAATCCTGCCAACGTGTCGAGGTTGCACCCGAGGTCTCTTTGAGGGTTGGTGCGGAAAGAGTCTGAGAGTGTCAGGTTGCCTAGACCACTGTCAGTGGCAAGGTTGAGTGCCTTCGAGTCGGTGATCACATGGCTCGTGATGTACGAGGCAGTATCTTTGAACCCGAGTGCAATCGCAATGAGCATGACAACCATGAGACTTGCTCCGGCAACCATGCTGTTATCGCTTTGTTTACCCATGAGTTTATCCAGCGTCGTTTGGTTTGTAGACCCCACCAAATTAGTCGGAAAATTGATTGATGTCAATGTGGTGATGGGTATAAAAGAAACAGACGACCTCCCAAGCGGAAGTCGTCTTTGCGTTGTGTCTATTGAACATCGAATGAGCAGTTGGCTTTAGCATCAAGCCCGCTGATGCAACATGCGTGGATCGTGATCATGTTCTCCACCAGGATAAAGCCTGCCAATGTTCCTCTCTCACAGTTCATGTCATCTGCTGGGTTGATACGGAACGATTCGATAATCTTCAAGTGTCTCCATCCTTTGGTCGCGCCAAGCTCCAGAACGTTTGCATCGCTGACCTGCTGGCTTTCATGGTAGGTGTAAGCACTAATGACTCCCCAGGGAGTGATCAGGAAAATACCGATCATTATCAGCGTGGCAACATTGATTCCCATTTGAGCACGTTTGTTCATCTTCGCTCCGGCATTGATGGTTTGCTTGAGTGCTAAAAGATTATGAACTTTCTATAAAACTGTCAATCAAAAAACTCCACGGGAATTCCCGGGGAGTTTTGAATGTTTATGCCTTTCCGAGAGTCTCTTGTCCCTTCTCCCAACCAACTGGGCAAAGCTCTCCTGTTTGTAGCGCTGTGAGGACACGCAGTGTTTCTGTGACTGATCGACCTACGCTTAGGTCGTGGTACAGAGCGTAGCGCAACACACCTTCTGGATCGATGATGAATGTTCCGCGCAGTGCAATGCCTTCCTCTGGCATGAGCACGCCGTAGCTCCAGCTCATGTCGTGGTTCATGTCTGCGAACAATGGGAAGTTGAGGTCACCAAGCTCTTTGAGCCAGGCTTTGTGTGAGTGAACGGAATCTGTTGATCCACCAAGCACCTCTGCGTTCAAGGCTTCAAACTGATCGTAGTTTTTTGAAAACTGAGTAATTTCCGTTGGGCACACAAATGTGAAATCGAGGGGGTAGAAAAATAGCACGAGCCATTTGCCTTTGTAGTCCTCTAGGTGTGCACGTGCAAAGTCTCCTCCCTTTACAACTGTTTCTACATCAAAGTCTGGAGCTGGTAGGCCGATACGTGTTGGCTCTGGCATTGGTTCGTCTAATAGGTGTTCCATAGCGTTGGATGTTAGTAGGTAAATTCGTTATCATGGTAGCGGACTATGAACGTACGTCAACCATACAAACTATATCGCATCCTACCATTGATCGTTGCATTTGTGTTTGTTGGTGCTGGTTGTGCAAAACCAGGAACGGTCGGTGTTGACGTTGGGCAGATTGCACAAGACTTTACGCTTACTAGTTTTGATGGAGAGACTGTGTCACTGAGCGACTTTGAAGGTCAGTCCGTCTTTTTAGACTTTTGGGCAGCGTGGTGCCCGTTCTGTATCGGTGAGATTCCTGAGATCGAAGCGATCCATCAGTCGTATGGAAGTGATGTTGTCGTCATCGGTATTCATCGGACTGCAACCGAGCCTGCTGAACGAGGAGAGAAGTTTGTGAATGAGCTTGGTGTGACGTACTTGCTTCTTAAAGATGATCTTGATGAAGTGTACGGTGCTTACAGTGGAGGCCGGCCGTTTATGCCACTTGCTATATTGATAGATGGTGACGGAGTCATCGTAGAGCGATTTATTGGACCAAAGACTTCTGAGCAAATGCATGCGGCGTTTGAGACGTTAATGACAAAGTGATTATGAATAGATCAAAACTATATCTCAGTGCACTCATTATCGTTGTCGTCGTTGGTGCACTTTGGTATCGACAGTACAAAATTTATAGAACGCCTGTGACAGAATCGAATGATCCTGAGATCCAGGCGCTCCTCGAACCTTCATCACGAGAAGTGACTCAGACCAATGGTGTCTTGCATTCAATTCCGCTCGACGAGGTGATCACAGGCAACCCTGTGAAAGACGGGATTCCATCGATTGATAAGCCCAAGTTTCAGTCGGTTGGCGCAGCTGATCAGTATTTGGACGATAATGGTTTTGGGTTGGCTGTTGAGGTAAATGGTGAATACAGATTCTATCCTTATCAAATTCTTGTTTGGCACGAGATTGTGAATGAAACATTTAATGGACAGGACTTGCTCGTGACTTACTGCCCGCTCTGTTTTACTGGGATTGTATTTGAGCGAGACTTTGGTGGTGATGCTGTCGAGTTTGGAACGTCTGGAAAACTTTGGAACAGTAACTTGTTGATGTATGACCGCACGAGTGACTCGTTGTGGTCTCAAGCTTTAGGTGAGGCTGTGGTGGGGGAACGCACTGGGTCAAAGCTAAAGCTTTATCCGTCGCTTACAATCTCTTGGACAAGTTTTAAGACTGAGCATCCAGGTGGACGTGTGCTTTCGTCTGATACTGGTTTCTCTCGTGACTACACACAAGACCCTTACGAGCCACGAGGATATTACACGTCATCAACCATCATGTTCCCGCTTTCAAATGAGGACTCTCGATTGTTCTCAAAGGCATTGGTGTTTGGGTATAAGACCGATGACGCACAGAAGGCTTTTGAGAAAGATGCGATTGAAGAAGTGGGTGTTGTAAACGATCAAGTGGGCGACGAGGCAGTCTTGATTGCTTGGGATCCATCAACAGAGACGGTTCGGGGATATTCTCGACAAGTCGATACTGCTGTGCTTACATTCACACAAGGAGACGACTTTTTAGTCGATGATCAAACAGGTTCGCTCTGGAACTACGAGGGTGAGGCTGTGAGTGGAGATTATCGAGGTCGTACACTCTCAAGCTTGGTTCTAGAAAACTCGTTCTGGTTTAGCTGGGCTGCGTCGCATCCAAACACAGAACTTTTTACAAGTAACGAATAATTATGCCATTTGTCATTCTTCTCGTCGTCGTTTATCTATTCACTACTATTCGAGTTATTTACGAGTACCAGCGCGGAGTGGTATTTATGCTTGGTAAGTACACACGCACGTACGAGCCAGGATTGAAGCTTGTGTTTTGGCCGATTCAGACCATGCGGAAAGTTGATATCAGAATTAAGGCTGTTGATGTTCCAGACCAGGAAGCAATTACAAAGGATAATATTTCAGCACGCATCAATGCGGTGATTTACTACAAGGTAAAGGATGCTGCAAAAGCCATTGTCGAAGTTGAGCGTTTTCGTCATGCGGTAAGTCAGTTGGCGCAGACGACTATGCGTAACGTTGTTGGAGAGATGGAGCTTGATGAGCTTTTGACTCAGCGCGAGCAGGCATCAAATAAAATTAAACAGATTGTTGACGAGCTAACAGACCCATGGGGGATTCACGTTGATAATGTTGAGCTCAAGGACATCACGCTTCCAGAAGAAATGAAACGTACAATGGCGAAGCAAGCTGAGGCTGAGCGTGAACGTCGCGCTGTGGTGATCAAAGCGCTTGGTGAGGTTGAGGCATCTAGAAACTTATCAGACGCTGCAAAGACTCTTGCAGAGTCTCCAGGTGCGCTTCACTTGCGTACACTTAGCACCTTGAACGACTTGTCATCTGATCAATCGAACACCGTTGTACTTGCTGTACCACTTGAGATTTTGAGAGGATTTGGAA
>JABITQ010000077.1 GCA_018700535.1 Candidatus Uhrbacteria bacterium
CGAGGCAGTGGCGGCGACGCAGGAGATGATCTTTGATGCGATGTGGAAGTTTATTTAAACCAATTGGGTCAGGTTTGCATGTTGGCAACCCAGCATTCAGCCCTGACCCAATTTCGGAGGAAACATGAATTCCAGGCGCATTGAAGCTGTGACGGTTATGTTCTGCGGGCCGCACGACAATGACGGGATGGTCTCGTTTCGTCGTGTAGACCATGCGATCACCGTGGCAAACAGAGAAAGTTCACCTCTGCTTCTTGCGGGGGATGCACGTCGTGGTTACGACCTTGTGCTGTTCAGAATTCGTGCAATTGAGGGTGGTGTCCGGGATGTTCAAAATTTGTACCATCCAAAGGCCAATACTCTTTCAGATGCAGGATCGCTCGCTCGTCAGTTGTTGACACCTCGGTTTCAGCAGGTGGTAGAGATTCTTCTCGTGACTGATTCGTGGCACATGGCTCGTGCGAGCTGTATGCTTGCAGGTGAGCTTGCAAGGATCTGTCAGGGACGGACGTTTACGTTGGTCTCGAAAGATGTGACCATTGGTCCGACACCTCCTGAGCACGTGCTTGATGGTGAGCTTCGTGGAAAAGAGGATTACTTGCGCGGTGCATATGGTCAGCGCGCAGTTGTTCAACCATTCGGAAAACCCTCAGCTGGCCGAGTCTAGCAACGAAAAAAGAGCAGCCCATGCTGGGATGCTCTTTTCTTATTATCCAAGTAAATTCCCCCAAAACCCTTTCGATTCTTTTTTAGGTTTAGTCGCCGCTGGCCTGCTTTGCACAGCAACAAAGTTTTTGATCCTCTGCATCTCTGCTGTCACAAGTGGTCCCTCATACTCACCTCCGTGCGCGCTTGTGCCGCTGTAGCTGGCTTCCTTTTGGTCTACATGCAAGTTGACCTGCATGCCGCCATCGCGATCCTCGACGTACACATGGTAACGAGGAAATCGGTTGGTACCAGCACGCCTTGTGTAACTGATTTGTCCGCGGCGTGTCCGTTGCTCGGCGTAGCCCATGCGACGCAAGATGTTTCGTGCATGGTCGGGGAGAGGGGCTGGGAAGAATTGTTTCATAGCTGTTAGCGAAAGAGGATTTCAAAAATGGATCTTTTTTTGGAATGGGGTTTTGTGGTTGATGTGTTTTGGGTGTTGGGGCCGTTTATTTTTCTGACAGGCATGTTACCTGCAAAAATGTTAGCAATCCTTCGCATCTCAGTGTTTACTCGCTCGCCAGTATACGCCCACTCGTCACCGTGGTTGCCACGGTGGTTTAAGTCGTGTGCATCAAAATGTAAATCGAGTTCGAACCCTCCATCACGCACAGCAACGAGTGCATGGAAGCGGGGGAATGCTGGGTCGTGGATGCGTCTATGATAACAGGTTCTGCCTGAATCGATGCAATGACGTTTAAAACCAGCCTGAGCCATCAGACTGTTTTGTGTCGCTGATGGTGGCACAGCAAAGAACTTCTTCATGTATATACGATTGCCTATATAAGCGCGTGAGTCAAGTGATTTCTGTGCATAATTTAGCGAAGGATTGGATGTTTGTGGTTGACAACAGTGCTAACAATTGATAGCTTCCCCTCTTGTTTGCCACTGCTGAGTGCTAGCAAATCTTAAGAGAACGTTGAGCTCCACACATAGAACATGAGTATTCGTGTGCTATGTGTGGAGCTCTACAATTCTTGTAAAAGCTATCATTCATAAACCAAGACGAAGGCTGAAAATATGACAACGATCTCTGACGCTCGAGGCTTCTTCTGTGTTCGTGCCGTAGGTGATACTGATACGTTTCTGATGTGCGATGGATCGCATCACATCGTGTATCGCCAAGTGAGTCACGATAGGGAGTACGATCGACATGGTGATCCCGTTGCCTGCGATGGGTCTTGTGCTATGCATGACTGCAAGCAAGAAATCGATGCTCTTGTGGAAAACATCGAATCTGCTGCGCGTGAAATGCCATTCGAATTCATTTGCTCAGAGGAGGTAACTGCTTTGCTGCAAAGCGAAGGCGGGATCATTGGCAGGTTGATCGAGGCGAATGGTGTCACTCAGTTTACGTGGCTGCTTGAGTCGGGCATGTTTCTGAAGATGATGATGACAAACCCCTCGACTGGAGAAATGTTGTTGCGATCTTCTGAGCACAGTCTGGTGCTGAATAGTTTGGCTGCTGTGTCAGAGTCTGTTGCTATGGCTCACAGAATCAGACACTACAAGATTTTGTCTGGGCATCTTCCGCACACGCTTGAATTTCAAGCGCTTCATGCGATTTTCGTAGAGGTATTGCGTGATAGCAAGCTATCACCAGTGGTAGCACATCGATTCTGTAGTCGGGAAGCAGTTATTCAGGAACGCCTTCGTGATTTGCTGGCAGAGATCTCTGGAGAACCTCGCAGTCATTTTGCTATCAGGCGAGAACCATCAATTGGATTCTGTGGAATTCCAGAGCTCGAACATGCGCTTGGTCGTAGGCTCAGCGAGGGTGAGATCTCAAGAATTCCTGATCCAACAGAATGGTATATGGCAAAGAGGCACAGTTTCCGCAATCAGCAGTTTCGTACGTTCTTGCTCCCGGCAAGGTTGTATCAGTCGGAGATTGGTGAGCGTGGTGCATGTACTGTTGCGCTCACGCAAGGTGGCGGAGAGATTCAGGAATTTGTGTGGGTGATGGTTTCCTCTGCACAATTTCTGAAAGATGCAGCTGCTGTCGAAGAGGGACAAGTTGTTTTCGGAGTCGAGATCGTAGGCGCTTGCTTGGTGATGGATGCGGTAAAGCCGCAACACATCTTGCCTTACGACTTGTTTGGCGATCAACGGACGATCTGGTGGACGGGTACGGACGATGTCGCAATGGCGACGTTTCAGGCCACTCATCCTCATGATAGAGAACGTGTGGTGCGAACAGTTGCGTCTACGTTTCATTCTGACAGAGGAACATACTGCTGCGGACATATCTTGAAGCAAGAGTGATTACGCACTCAAGCCTTCACAATCTCGGCTAGCGTTACGTAAACGCAGGCCGAGATTTTTTGTTAAATAAGCTATTAATCGAGCAATAAATTCAATACTGTAGGGAACCCAAGACCCTACATGTAGGGTCTTGGGTTCCCTACAGAGCAAGGTCTGGTTGGTTGACAAAACAGTCAAAATCGAGTAGTTTGCCCAGTCACTTTCAAAGGAGAAACGTGATGAACAAAGTATCTGAGGCAAGCAGCATGTTCGATCTGATCATGGTATCGGTGATGCGTCTTCCGAGCTACTGGATTCCTCGCAATCTTAGCGAGGAGATCGGTGAAGCTTTGGCGGATGAAGACCGAAAGCTAGATATGGCTCTGCAGCTTCTGAAGCTTGCGAGTCACACTGAGTCTACAACGCCGGGCAATCTGGGGAGCAGAGGTCATCCAGTCTCGGACGTTGAGCTTGTCGATGGCAAGCTCTTCTATCGGGTCGCCAGCAGGTTGGTTGTCTTGGGCCACGAGGACTTCGAGGTGTCATCGGGCTATGTGATCGTTCGCCACCTGGTTGTGGCTGGTCATGTCTGCTTGGTAGAGCGTTGCCATGAAAAACGCTCGGAACGTATCGTCTGGGCTGGTTGGGAGAATCCTATTGGGACAGAGTATCCCTGGATCTCCATCGAACAAATCGGAGAGGCCGATGGCGAGCTGTTCTACAAGGTGAGTGTCAGGCCAAGTGAGCTCGACCGCAGCTCACCTTTCTGGAGTAGGTTTCCTGAAAGCATGAACCCCCAGTCATCAAGGCCGGCAGGGTTTGTGGTCTGGAGGGGTGAGGAAGGCGAACTCTTTCGTTGGAGAGGCAACGCGATTGAGGTGGTGCATGACATGCCCACCTATGTCGGAGCGACTTTTGGTCAACCTAGCGAACAGGTGTTTGTGTGGGGGGCTGTTAGGGCTCAGGCCAAAATCATTGGAAACTATTTCCCG
>JABITQ010000034.1 GCA_018700535.1 Candidatus Uhrbacteria bacterium
CAAACGACTCAATTAAAGGCCGACAAGGCTATGGACTTATCCAAGTCGTCACCGGTAACGGAAAAGGAAAAACCACCGCAGCGCTCGGGCAAGCGATTCGGGCTGTTGGAGCTGGAAAGCGCGTAGGAATCGTATATTTTGATAAGGGTGGCAATGATCATTATTTTGAACGAAAGGTGCTGGAAGGGCTTGAGGGGGTTGATTATGTGGCAACTGGGCGCGATAGGATCGACCCGGTGAGCAGTAGATTCGATTTCTCGATCCAAGACACAGATCGGGCAGAAGCGGAGCGTGGCCTTAAAGAAGTGAGTCGCATGTTTGATGAGGGATACGACCTCGTTGTGATGGACGAGATTAACTCGACGACAGACCTTGGGATGGTGTCGGTTGAGTCTGTGCTAGAGGTTCTCAAGCAGAAACCGGAGACGACTGAGCTTATTATGACGGGGAGGAATGCACCGGAGGCTTTTGTTGAGCTAGCTCATTTGGTGACGGAGATGAAGTTGAAGAAGCACTATTTCTATTCGGGGGTGAAGGCGCGTGAAGGACTAGACTATTAAAAAAACGACCCCTTCGCTGGGGTCGTTTTTTTACATGTAGGGAACCTAAGACCCTACATGTAAATGGGGGTATGTTTCATTCCCCGTAGCGTTCAACAAATCGACGAAGGATTTCTTGTGGGACGGAGATGTCCGCCGCACGAGAAACCTCCTTTAGCTTCTCCGCATCTTCTGGTGGAAAGTAACCAGCGTTTTTGTAGACATCGATACGCTCACAAATCCCATCTGCATCTAGTTCTGGGTGAAACTGTGTGGCGTAAATGTTTTGTTTGATACGGAATAGATGATACGGGCACTCCTCAGAAGACCCAAGCCACACCGCGCCTTCAGGAAGTTGCTGACACGCTTCTTTGTGTCCAACGAATGCCTCGAAGGTGTTGGGTAGGTCTTTCAACAAAGGATCGTTCGATACTGCTTCTTTGAGTGTGATCGTTGCTGCCTTCACATCCTCAAAGTATTGTTCTTTCGATACACGACCTCCGTGGCTTTTTGCCAGCGCACCAAACCCATAGCAAGCGCCGAGGTAGGGAACGTCGAGTTTAACAATTTGCTCGATCAGCTTATCAAGCCACTTCTCACCAGCAATCTGAGCATCACTCTGTTTCTCAATCGGATCCGAGACATCCCACGGTCCGCCACCAACAATTACACCTGAATACTTTTGGAGTTCAACGTCTGGCAGCGAGTCTTTCTCCATCCGCACGCGCTCGACGTCACTATCGCTCAGTCCTCCGTATTTCAAAAACGCCTGATACTCGCCCTCAGCGGCCAAGTCATTCGCTCTAAGTTGTAGGATCAAAAATGGTTTCTTCATAGTGAAAGAATCATACGTTGTTCCAGCAACTCTCTCAAGTGATTGACAGCTCTCTACACAATCAGCTATGGTTTTATTAGTTATGAATAACTTCATCACAACAATTCAGCTTCGCCGACGCAGCCTCCATTAGGACGGTCTGCGCTTTTGTTTTATATCAGCGAGCCGTCCGTAAGGGCGGCTCTTTTTGTTACCTATGAAAACTTTATTCTCACAATCTTACCGTCGGACTGGAACCCATTGAGGATTCCAGTGTTTTGATGTGCAACAGTTTGAACATAAACACCCTGGGATTCTCCTGGGGTTTTTTGTGCATACGCACATGGAGAACACATGACATTCGTTCGTAAGCACCCTGAGCACATCGAGGATTCAGTCTGGGGCAACTTGGCTTCAGTAATGGTGAAGGAGGCGAAGATTATGACGGAGCGGAACACTCCGCGTGCCCTTGCAGATCTGTATGCAAAAGGGCTTGCCGTCGCGCTGGAGCAGGATGGTGTGGTGATCGGGTACATCGCTGCATGGCCTATAGGTAAAGGGTTTCTCGAGGTCGGGTCCGCGTGGATTCATTCTGACTATCGTGGAAACGGCCATGCATCAACGCTGTACACGACGCTTCACACACTCCTCATTAATCGCACCGAGCACGTCTTCGCGATCACGCAAAACCCGATCGCACTCAAAGCTGGTCGGCACGCGCGTCTCGAGCTCAATGGATGCTGGACCGATCCGATCCCATGGGAACACACCTGTGCTCCATGTGAGTGGGTCGAGGATTCCAAGAAGCTCACCTGTGGGCACCGGAACAACATCTGCATGCTACGCATCATGCAGCGCTAATCTATTCCTCTGCGTTACTCGGTTACGTAACCGAGTAACGCAGAGGATGTTTATAAAATTATGAAATACACAATCAAACATCAACCCATCCAAACACTCGTAAGCGGCGACACACTTCACATCACAAGTTACGAATTTATCGGAGGCCCTGGCCCAAAGATTTACCTTCAAGCCAATCTCCATGGCCCAGAGATTCTTGGTTCAATGATCTTGTTAAAGCTCATCGATCACCTAAAGACCCTAGACTCGATCAAGGGATCCATCATAATCGTCCCTCAAGCAAATCCCATCGCAACAATGGCTCAAGTTTACGGTCATCAGGTCGGCAGATGGAATCAGCAAACAGGAAATAACTGGAATCGTATCTTTCAAATGGATGCGAGTAGGTTGAACACTAAAAGTATTGAAGGGAAACTCGCGTCGAATCTCATGGGTCTTGCGAGTCAGCACGACTATGTCCTCGATATTCACACTTCTGGAAAGGAGAGCGTTTCGCATCTATACACCACAAAAGAATCTGTCTCATCATTTGCTGCGCTCAGCCCAAGTGTCTCAATCCTCTACAGCAGTTCAGACTACTTCAATGCGTTTGATGAGAGTGTTGCGATGGCCAACGATTGTGTTGCGGGGACTTGGGAGGCAGGTGCGCATGGAGAGATTGATTCGTCGGCTTTGGAGGAGAGGGTGGGGGAATTGATGCTGTGGCTGAAGAGCCTGAGGGTTTTGGAGAGCCATAGCGAAGCTGAATCGCACTTAGACTCTGTTGTAACGATTGATGATACGAAGACGTTGTACGCAAACGCACCTGGCTATGTTGTGTGGCTTGTTGGTGCTGGAGACGTGGTTGAGGTGGGGGAGAGTGTTTGTGAGATACACAATCCAGCTGACGGATCCAAGGTATTGTTGCTGGTCGAAATGAAGGTTTTGATTTTGAGTAAATACCCTCTGCAGGCTGTGTCTGTTGGGCAGGAGATTGGGAAAATCATCTACAAATAAACAAAACCCCCGCCATCACAGTCGTGACAGCGGGGTCGTTTGGGCCTACTCGGGGTCTTTGAACCCGAGGCCTGCGAGTGCGGGGAATCTATCTGCGATATGTTCGATCATATCGAGATATGCAGGAAGACGATGTCGATCATCACGCCATGAGATGATGTCCATCAAGTTGATCTGAGCGACAATCGAAGCGACATGTGCCGGATCTCCAGTTGATGGGTCTTGAAGACCCATCAACCAGATCATGTCCGAGATACGTACCGCTTCATAGATGTCGTGAGTGACCACGATGATTGTCGTCTTTTCTGTTCGATTGGACGTTTCGATGATCATGTCGCCGACTTTGCGTTTCGCTACCAAGTCGAGCCCTTTGAACGGTTCGTCCAAAAAGATCACGTCGTTGCCGGCAATGATTTGTTGGGCGATAGCAAGGCGTTGGCGTTGTCCACCAGATAGCTTTGCAGGGAACTTGTCTGCTTGGTCTTCGATGCCAAAGGATTTGAGCAATTGCATTGCTTGTTCCTCCTCATCGGCAGAGTCTTGCAGCTCCGGGTTGCCGCTTGCAGCAAACAGCATGTTGCCGAGTGCACGACGATGCTCAAGGAGTGGGGAATGTTGTGCCACCACACCGACTCGTCCTGCTACTACCGGCTGTTGGTCTGTGCCAACAAGTACTGATCCAGAGTCTGGTTTCTCAAGTCCGCAGAGAATGCGCAATAACGTTGTCTTGCCAGCCCCAGAAGGTCCGAGGATGGAGAGGAGCTGTCCCTCACGTTGCCCAGGTCGGACAACGTCATGGATTGTGAATTTCACGTCATTGAGGATTTGTCGTCCATCATAGGACTTGCTGACTCCTTTTGCGGTTAGGATGGGTGACTTGAGGATGGAGTAGGGGAACAGAGCTTTGTCAGAAGACATCAGTGCCCCTTCTTTTTTTCGAGGTGTGGACAGGCGGCGAGACGCCCTTTCTTGATTAGGTGGTCAAGACAAACCCCGATCAACAACAGAACGAGTTCCATGGCAAACGTGGCCACTGGACCGCCATACTTTTTGCTGTCCCACATCATCATTCCAAGCCCACCTCCTGTACGGGAGATAACCTCGACAAGCGGGAGAAGTGTGAAGGTGATGGCGTTGTTTTGCCGCATGTTTTCGAATGCGTGCGGAATGGTCTCGATGACCACGATCTCCCAGAAGACCTGCCAGTCGGTCTTTCCGAGCGTCTGCAAGTACTCGAATCGTTTTCTTGGAATGTCGCGCACAACAGCCATCATGCCCGTGGCAAAGTAGACGCTGACACCGAATACCAGAAGGCTTAGACGGATCTTGAAGCTCCCTTCAAACAAGATGCGTGGAACAATGGTGAGTCCCAGTAGTGCGAAGAAACGAAACTTCGTGAACAGTGTGACCATTGGTCGCATGAACGGAATGGCGTAGCTGTAGCTAAGCGTGAGCGAGATGGCTGTGGCCGCCAAGAGGGAGCACATTGCCAACGTCAAACTTGAGAACAATCCCTCCCAGAAGTCGTATGTCTGGACCAGATTCACAAAAGCTGTCAAAACACCGACAGTTCCAGGGATCGTGGGAGCTCGCCAAAGTTCCCACAGAAGAACCAGGAAGATCAACTGCAGAGTACCAAGTAGCCAGAACGTTGTATCGCTCTGCGATTCATTTGGTGTGAACTGCTTCTTCAACTTGCTTTTCAATGATGAAAATACTCCAGGGGGAGTCTCTTCTGTTGTACTCATGTTTGCCTCACATTCAGCCTAAGCAGCAAGATGATTCCTGCTGCTTAGGAAAATGCCCGACCTCTTGTTTTCACAAAAGGTCGGGCAGGCTTTGGTGTCACTGCGTGTGGCACCGTCGTCATGAACCTCTAGAGACCGAACATTACGATTGTGACGCGGCGGTTTTTCGCTCGCGCTGCGGCGCTGTTGTTCGCTACCAAGGGGTTTCTTTCTCCGTGACTGTGCACAGAGGTCGAGCCTTGGGTGAACCGACCTGGAGCATGATTTCGCAGCCATTGCTGGACGGCGAAAGCTCGGTCTTCCGATAGTTTCATGTTGGCTTCTTCACCTCCGCGATCATCGGTGTGTCCGTGAATCTCGACTTTGGTGTTTTCGGCCAGGACGAGTTGGTCAGCCAGTTTTCGAAGTTCACGTTCGGTTCCAATCTCGAACTTGGCCGATCCCGTCTTGAACTGAATGTCCCAGCTCATGTTCCCGACAGCCTTTTTTGGACTGGTTGAAACCTCGGTGTAGTCAGCCTTGGAGGCAGACTGTACTTCGGTGCCACGCTCGAGACCCTCGAGCTCGGAGACTGCGATCAGGTACTCCGGGTTGAAGACCTCATCATGTGGCGGAAACGACGGGAGAATATCTGGCCACAGTTGTGATCCCATGTTTCCGTAGTATGTGTACGCCACCTTGAAAGGTTCCCCGGCATCTTTGTTGATGCCGTAGAAGTCGAGCGCTTCACTGAGCACGAATGCCTGTGATCCACCCAAGCTCACTTCACTTCCATCTGGATTCATCTTCTCGCGACGCTCATAGTAGAACGTCCAGTCCGCTGCACTCATTCCAGTCGACTCGCCAAAGGACTCAAACGCGACTTGTCCAGCGTGCGCGACTGCTTTTCGCTGAGTGCGGACTTCGACGCCACCAGCGTATGCAGAGGCCAACCAAGCAATGACTTCTTTCTTGTGCGCTTGATTGAGTTTCTTGATGCCGAAGATGGCACCGCCCATTTGGCCACTGTTCTCCCAGGTGGATAGCAGTTTGACCAAACCTGGTTTGTTTCGGAAGACGCGAACGTCACCGGGGGTCCAGGTTGCGGTGCCGCTGATGCAGACTCGCTTCTTGTCACCGGTGCGCTTTCCGTCCGCTACCACCACAAGTTCTTCACAGAAGCCTGTGATCCATGCACTGTCAGCCTCATTGAAGCTGTCGGTGTAATACCAGTTCAGTGCATTTTCATCCCAGGTATCTCCATCGGGATTGAATGCGATTCCATTCGCAGCTGCCCAGCTGATGGCGGTGTTGATGTCGCCATCAAGCATCACGCCAGCGAACCGAAGTCCACGGCATTGCGTGGGTTCGTCGATACATGCCGGTGGACCCATGAACGCATCCTCACCGAGGCTGCGTCCGAACCCGCCGATGATCTCAGCTTGGTATTCATCAGGAAGATCTGCAAGCATGATCTTGAGTGTATTTTCGTATGCCGCAGCCGCATCACCCATCATGTATGTGTGGGTGAAACCCTTGGTGCAGTAGTCTGTCTTTTCTTCGAACATCTGCGTTGCACAGGCAACGAGACCTTCTCGTTGCGGATCGTACATGTCAGAGTTCATGATGTGCAGATTCACACCCCACTGCTCAGCGATGGATCCTTCCATGGTGAATGGTCCACCATTTGCGTGGAGCATACCAGCCGCGGACATCCAGGGGATTGCTCCCAGCCGGAACTGAACCGAGTTCATCTGTGCAGGTACAGTGCTACCGATCGTGAGATCAGTTCCTGTCACATCCGCATTCGCAAACTCCGTCTCCTCCAGTTTGTCTGTGATCTTCACGGATTCGACTGCGTCGGGTGCGAAGTACCGCAGTCCGACGATCCCTGCACATGCAGCGAGCGAGCCAACGACGCCTGCCCCCAACAGAAATTTGACTGCGGGTGCCAGCTTCCTCTTCTTTTGTTCGTCTTGCATTTTCTTTTGCCTTCCTTCAGAGTGTTTTTTTTGCTTGGAGCCGACGGAATCGTGCGGCTCGTGAATTGTCCTCTTCCCCGGACAGAGTGGGGGCGGTTCCTGAATCCGCGATAACAGGTGTTGAGTGGGGAACTGTGTGCGAGGCTGCTTGTGTCTCATCACGCTGAACCCACTCCTCAATCATTTGCCTGCTTCTTGCCGTATCTGAGATCCGGATTTGAGCAAGCAAGGTTCGGTTTTCTAGTTTCCAAGCTGCGGCTTCTGACAGCCTTTCCTCGGCGTGTGTTTGAAGCGCAGCGATCGCCATACTCTGTTCGATGTCTTGATCAATCTGATCTCCAACTTCGCCAAAGTGGCTTTTTGCGGCTTGTTCCTGAAGGTCGCTACCACTGATTTCTGCAAGACAGACTCGGAGTCCATCTTCAATGCCTTCGACATCGACTTCGATTTTGTCGCTTCTTCGTTCGCACGCCTTAATGAAAAGGTTTGTGCTTTCGATGAGGCTATTAATTCGTTCTGCAGATTCAATTTTCCCCTTTGCCTTCAAGGCACTCTTGACCCCCTTTCTTTCATCGCCTGCTTCATCAGCTGAAATTGTTTCCATTCTCAGCTCTTCTGCTTCAGCAAGGAATTCATCACGAGTTCGAACCCATTCGGCTACTTGCGCCGCAACATTTCTTTGATCCTCAAGCATCTCATTGTGCTGGGACTGAAGTTGGGCGATGACTTCCTGGATTCGTTCGGTGGGGTCTACTTCTGCTTCAGGTTCTTCGGTTTCAGTAGCTTCAGGGACAAAGTGGTCGATTACCCTGATATAGGCATCTCCCGTTCCGTCCTCATCCACATACATTTTCCGATACAGCCTTGCAATCAGAACGACATAGTTCCACTGCTTCCGTTTCCTAAACTCCTTGAATGTGCCCTTTGCTACCAACGCTGCCGCTGCTGCAAAGAAACCCATGATACCTGTGCCACCAACCATTGCTGCCACGATTGGCGAAGCGATGGCGAATGCCGCAAGTGCTGGCGCTAGGAACCAGATTGAGAGTGCTGTGCCCACACCAGCCGCTGAAAGGACGAGACCGGCAACCACCTTGGCTACCGTCTGCTCTTCAGCAGTTGGTTCAAGCTCTTCGGTGTTGTTGGTCATCTGTACTCCCTATTCGCTTCTGATGTTTCCGGGTGGTTCGCTGGGTTTGGCTTTGGGGAAGTGTATGCCGATGAAGGTTGCGTCAGCATCGATGACAGCAAGGAGTGCGTCGATACCCTCAATTGCAGCCTCGACACCTTCATTGATTTGACGACGAAGATCTGCGGCTTGTGCAACTTCCTGATCGGCTGTTCTGCGCAACTCAGCAATACGAGCTTCCAGCTGATCGGCTTCTGCTCGCTTGGCCACCGCCGATGATTCAAGACCATCAACAGCGCGACTAATTGCTTCGTCACGACTCGCGATCACCTGCAAACGAATATCGCCACAGGCAGTCCGGCCTTCACCAAGATCCCAGAGCACATGTCCTGGATTGTATGGAGTGGTCGCCTCCAAAGAGCCGCCCATGATCTCTGCGACCATGACCTGGCTTTTCGGATCGCTGTACCTCTCGTTGAATTTACCTTTCAGCTTCCACCAGATGGTCCCTGCGGGAATCATTGCCACTCTGACTTCTTCGTTCACAAAAGCCGCAATGACCTCTGGATCGGTTTCGATCGGAGTGTTCGCAGTGACTTCTGCCTGAGTAGTGCGAGCAGCTTGTGAAGCTGCGGCAGATGCACTGATCTGAGCACTTGCTTCAGGGGCCGTCATTGGCTGCCTCTCGGCCGCCAACATTTTGGCACCTTCAGCATACTGCGCTTCAGTGAGTCCTTCTCCGGGCTCAAAAGCATTTGCATCAGGTTCTGCATCAACGAGGATCAAGTTCAAGAAACGATCTCTGAAACTCGGCTTGCTCATCTCACTCTTCCTTCCGCTCAAAATGAGCGCTTGTTGTGTTCGTTTTTCTAGAGGTTCAATTGTAGAGAACGACGGCGAAACTTAGACCGAAAACGGCATATTGTCAACCCTTTATAGTAGAAAAGTGGATAATTTTTTTGAAAGCTGATTTTTGTAGTAAAATTGGTACCTATGTGGACAACTATTCTTTTAGTGATCGGAGCAGTATTTTTACTATCGGCGGCGTATGCGGCGGCGTCGGGGGCGCCTTGGGTTCCTACGAAGAAGGGGGATGTTGCGCGCTTGCAGCGTCTGCTTAATTTAAAATCGGGTGATAAGTTTGTTGAGCTTGGGTGTGGGAACGGGCGTGTATGTCGGGGGATCGCTGAGAAGCATTCGGATGTTGAGGTGGTTGGTGTGGAGCTTTCTTTGTTGCAATACCTCGTGGCGCAACTTCAAGGTGCGCGCTCACACACAACATTCAAATTACAAAACGTCTTTGCGCACGACCTGTCAGGCTACAACGCGGTATACATGTTCCTCATGCCAGAGACGTATCAAAAGATCGAATCAAAATTATTGAGAGAGCTACAACCAGGTGCACAGGTCGTCTCCTACGTCTGGCCAATTCCGGGTTGGGAGGATCGGCTTGTGCAGGTAGATAAAGCAGAAGGGAAGTTAGATTTATTTTTATACAAAACATAAACGCCGACCAGTATCGTACTGATCGGCGTTCGTTCGTTGCAGCGTATTAGGCTGCGGGCTGTCCTTCGTGCTCTCCAAAGTAGTAGG
>JABITQ010000043.1 GCA_018700535.1 Candidatus Uhrbacteria bacterium
ATTGTGGTCGAGGCTGAGGAGTCTCGTTACGATGATGTTCCATTAACGATTGCAAAAGATTGGTCAAAAGAAGAAGCGGCTGCGCATGCGATTAAATTGCTCGAGATTCAAAATGGTATTGATGCTGTGTTGGTTGCCCACGAGCTAGCCGCGTGGTCAGAGCGTGTGCTAAAAGCCAGACCAGAGATTCCATTGTTTATTGCTGCGGCAACAGATCGTGAAGCAAGGCAAACATCATTGCACTGGGCAGCCACAAGCTTTGTGCTTAAAGGACAAAATGAAAAAACATTTTTGCGTCGCGCGATCAAAAAACTTCGTGACACACGGTTGATCAAAAAAGGAATGCGACTTGCGGTGGTGATGGGGGGATCGCACGGGGAAGGGTTTGATGTCGTGACTGTTGAATAGCACAATCAAAATACCCGCTGACCAGAGATGGTCAGCGGGCTTTTTCGTTCGACGATCTAGTTGATGTCGAGATCTGTGTCTTCTTCGGCCATGTCAGCAGCAGCATCGATCTCTGCTGCAGCAAGTCTCTCCTGGAGAGCTTGTTCGGCTGTGCTCATCTCCCTGATGGAGCCGAACTTTCGCCAGTCGATGCCATGCAGGTTGAGTTGCAGTGCGAACGTTCCGATCGCATGCCGGCTTTCGCGCGGGATGCTGTTGAATGCGTCAGTCCTGTTCTGCTTGGACGTTTTTTCTGTTGCCAGGTAGTGGGTTGCCACCTCCTGACATGCTTGGATGGCGCTGACGCCATCGAGCGCTGGATCCGGCGTGCTGGTCTGGGGACCTGGCATGATGCCTGTCCGCGTCTGTGCACTGGAAGCCGGGGTTGGTGTCTGCGAGTGAGTTCGGTTCACTGTGTCTTCTCCGCTTATATAGAGGGTCAGATGGAATAGGTGGGATCGGATTAGCCCCTCTGTACTAATCACGATATTCGGGATACTAGCCATATATTGGGGTTTTGTCAAGCGTTTCTGTGTATGAAAAAAGAGGCCGAATGGACCTCTTTAACATTGTTGAAGATTATGGATTCAACAAGACTTGCTCACTACTTGTCTCATTTGTGCCAAAGCGTTCAACACCAGTCGACTTAATCAGCTCTGTTTCAGATACATACCACTTCTCACATCGTGGAGAAATACATGCTTGAAGGACAATATGATACTCAGTCTCTGGTTCGAGTCCTGTGATATCCAAGGCAAAACGATCATGGTTTCCAGACTCTGCAATCGACTTCTCAGTTAATGGATCTGTGATTGTAAGGACAAAGTGATTGTACTCTCGCTCAGGTGCCTGCCACTGAATGCGGAATGCGGTTGACGAGCCAAAGACTTCGCCGTCAACTTCTTGCTCGCGGAAAAGCGATGTGCTCATCCCGCCATCAAAAGATTTTTTTGCTCCTTCGTAAATTTCAGTATGGACTTTTCCTGTCGCGTCGACACCTGTGTTTTGAGTTTGGTAAAACAGCACACCCGCTCCTGCCAACAGACCAAGGATCAGTATAGATATTGCGTATTTCATATAAAAAGATTCTAGCATAAAACAAAGGAGAATGTTGGGTAAAAGAAATGACCGCCCGTACATCGTTGTACAGGCGGTCGGATAAGGGGTTCGCTCATTAAGTGTGTTGATCAGGTCACACTCCTATCGTGTTGCCGGTAGACGCCGGACATCTCTTTCCCGCTAGCAAGTACGGGGGATCTAGAGGTGTTTCTTGAGCCGGGTGGTCACTCTCCACTTAGCTGTCAACGACCGTTCAGCAAAACGAGCCGTTTCGAAACAATAGGGCTGCCGTAAGCCTTTCTTGGTGACAATGCCACCACACGAATACTGGTCTCAGATGAGCGAACCAGATTGAGAGACTAATACAGACAGGTGATCAAGTCAACTATGTTGTGATCAGTAAGTCCAAATCAATACCCATCATTTCGAAGCGATCTGTGATGAGCTTTTTGGCGTCGAGCAAGCCTTTGTTGTAGATGTGCTTCTCGAGCATTTGTAAATGAAAAGTCAAAATATCCTCAGCAGCCATCATGCCGAGGTCTAGGTCGTGCTCTTTTTTGAAAAACGTTTGAATGCGTTTGGTGGCTTCGGTTCGTTGTTCGTCTGTAAGAACGTTGAGTCCTCTTTTTTGCTTGGCGATAGTGGCGGGGTTAGAAGTGATTGATGTTTATTTTAAATCCTGATGCCACTTGGCAATCTCTGATCCAATCAAGTGAGGGTTGTCCTCTTGGATAAAGTGGATGCCGTCGCCAATGTTGACGTGGGTGAGATTTTTGAAGTTCTCAACAATATAATCCGCGTTTGCCTTTTGGATGATCGCTCCTGGGTTGGCGGAGAAGAAGAGTTTTGGGAGGTCTGTTTGGTGGAGCCATTCGCTGTAGGCTTGGATGATGTTGAACGAGTGTGCTGGCTTGCCATCGATAGGGACTTCCTTTGGCCAGATCATAACCGGCTTTCTACTAGCGATCGTTGGGAACGGAGCTTTGTAATGATCGAATTCTGTTTTGGTTAATTTCCGTACAATCGTATCGGGAACCATTTTTTTGACGAACATGTTTGCGACGCTGATCATAAGCCATCCAAAGAGTTTTGATCGCATCATCAAGAACGAATACTTTAAGCTCTTTGGCATCTCGCTTGAGACCATTGGCTTGTACATCGCTTCCATAAACGCGATGCCTTTCACATTGTCCTGATGCTCGTGCGCATAACGGAACCCAAGTCCAGACCCCCAGTCGTGGATCACAAGGGTGATGTTTTTAAGCCCCAGCTTCTCAATAAATTTCACAAGATAATCGTAGTGATCGTCGTATGTGTAGTCGATGTCAGGCTTGTCAGATTTTCCCATGCCGATCAGGTCTGGGGCAATGCATCTGCCTTGGTTTTGCACATGAGGAATAATGTTTCGCCACAGATAAGACGATGTTGGGTTCCCGTGCAAAAAGAGAACAGGGTCTCCATCGCCCACATCGATGTAATGCATCTTGGAG
Source organism: Candidatus Uhrbacteria bacterium (assembly GCA_018700535.1). Lineage (GTDB taxonomy): Bacteria > Patescibacteriota > Patescibacteriia > UBA9934 > GWF2-40-263 > UM-FILTER-50-9. The sequence goes on from JABITQ010000043.1 coordinate 2,997, forward strand.
CCGTTCACCTCAAGATAATGTGACTCAAAAGGAAAGTCTGCTGAGATATCTTTGTTCATATACACAGAGTGTATCACGTTAGATCGCTCATTTGATCTTTATTGACACCCGATACTTATCTTGGTAGTTTTTACCCTTCATCAGTTTTGGTGAAGAGCACAAGGGGTACAGTATGAAAAGGTTGAGTATCCATTTTTCGTTTCTCCTGAGTCCAGGTGTGTTTGGTATGAGGCCTGAGGAATGGGCTTCTGCGAGCGATTGGAAGGATGGAGAGATGAGTTGGAAGAATGTACAAGTCCAGCTTGGTGTCAGACCTAGCACAGGAAAGGACGATGACGATCTGATACCAGCTGTCTCACATCAGAAGTGTCCCGAGGGTCTCTGGGTGAGGTTCGACAAGCCGCTCGAGTTCGACATGCGAACGGGGGAGTTTGGTGGGTTGGACAAGCTCAGGAGTCTTCAATCGGTCAATGGTTGTGAACGATGGACTCTTGCTGTGAGGTCGGGTGCAATCATTCTCGATGATCGTGGGCTTCTGAGGCGGAAGGATGAGAGAAAAGATGATCATGAGACACATATTCGTCCGGTTTCAGGTTCACGGGGATGTCTGGAGTGGGAGGTCGAGGTCGCTAGCATTCGCGAAAACATGCATCCAAAGGGGCTGTTTGAATTGAACCAAAGGGCATTCTTTGGTGCCATTCACGCGGATGTAGAGACGTGGAATGGGGGCTGCACAATTGCGTGGAGGGAATCTCCAGTATCAAAGTCTTGAACACGCTCGCGCTCTGTCTCTCATGACAGGGCGCAATTTGTTTTCAGGTATTCCGCAATTGACAGGATTGCAAAAAAGCTGCAAGTTAACTCAGCACTTATTGGAGGCGGCATGGTGGCTTGCATCAAGTATGATTCGGAGATCCAGGCTCTTGCAGCATGTGATCGGAACAGTGCTTTCGAGCTGATGGTAAATAGATATCAGGAGCTCTTGTTTGCTCGCGCATGTTTCATTACGAAAGATACTTCTGTTGCCGAGGAGATTGTCCAAGATACGTTCTTGAAGGCAATGAGGGAGACTCGAATCTTCGAACCCGATTTTCGTATCAAAGGGTGGTTGCAAAAGGTGTGTTTATTCGCGGCTTACAATCATGTTCGAGACAGAAAATCGCGCGCTGACATTCTCGATTGCAACAAACCACAACACTACTCACCTGCGGCGCAGGCGAGTAGGGCGAACAACAAACGACGTTCAGAAATGCTCGAGATTTTCCTTAGTCAACTAAGCGAAAATCACAGAGCAGTCCTAGAGCTCTATTATTGGATGGGGCTTGAGCACAACGAGATTGCAGTAATTCTGGATATCAAACTTGGAACGGTGTGTTCACGACTTGGTCGTGCAAGAGCACGACTTCGTCATGTGTGCGAAGGAGACCGTGAGTTTCTCTTGTCCTCTATCTAGAAAGACTGAATGGTACCTTGTGCCATATAAACGCAGACGCACTTAACGACAGGTGCGTCTTTTCGTTTGCTGAATATTTTGAACCCACACAGTCTTGACAGCAGGATCGATTTTCAATACTCTTGCGGGTCTCCAATTAGAAGGTGGATACAAATGAGGATTGCTTTAGAAGCGCTTCGTAAGATCGGGTGGGTTTTCAGGGTTTGTCTTGGGTGGATGAAGAGCGAGAAGCATTTTGAAAAACGAATGCTCGTTGAAAAGAAGGGGTGGCACATTTGTGATCACCCGTCAGAAAACTTCTTTCTCAAGACAAGGTGCGGATGGGGGACGATCGAGAATGATATCCTCTGCTTGGGTGTTGGAGTCAAAGGTGGAGTCTATTTGTACACGGGGCGAAACGTGTTCAAGCTTCATCGAAGCGCTGATCCTTTTGTGCAAGGCATTGTTATGGAGATGATGCACGCAAGAGGAATCGAACCTCCCGCCACAATGACGAAACCATAACGGGTTTCAGATGTGTGACGGGTGGTTTTTTTGTTTCCGACGCTAGACGTCGACGTCTAGCGTCGATTTTGTTTGTTTGAAAAATAAAACGCCCACCAGATGAGCCAGAAGGAGGCTTGTGGTGGGGCGTGAGCGAGTGGCTGTTTGATGTGTCAGCACACGGGCTTTGTTTCATAGCCTCTAGCTGCAACAATGGGGGCAAAGAATTCCTTCATCAACCGATGTTCTTGTGGGTTTGCTTGAGCGCTGATGTACTTGTTGTCATGTTCGGCATAACAAACAACTCTGTGCTCTTCAAGGTGTTGCATGACGCGTTTTGCAAAATCGATTTCGTAACCAGTCTGCGTGCATATCTCTTCGAGCGAGAGACCAAAGGCTGGTCCGTTGTAGATCAGGTCGCCGATGACTGTGGCTGCAGTTTCGAGTGTGGTGGTATCTTTACTCATTAGTCCTCCGTATCTGTAATATACATTTTGTTTTGCAAGAAAACAAACACTTCTTGATGATTAGATTGGAGTTTTTACCCCACTTGTTATTTTGCACAAGACCTTCTAAGGTGCATCTGGATGTATTAAATCTGGAGTTTCAAATGGATACTATCCCCCTGAGTCGCTGGCAACGGATTCAAGGTCGTGCGGCTACGTTTCTGCTCGGTGTGCTTTTTCCACGGAATCTGAGAAGGCGGGGCTCTGATGCAGATAGGCGAGATGCTGATTTCTCTGCCGGGTTCAAGGAAGATAATGAGGCGCTGAGGCGGCTTGTAGATCGTCTGGACCCAGAGGTTCGTGCGCTGCTCAACGGTTTCACGACAGGACATGTGTTCGATGCGCTGGAGGCGGTCTCTCTGTGGCTTGATGAGGAGTTGAGCCACAATCTAGCAAATCACGCTCTTCTGAGTATTGATGGCGATGCGTCGGTCGGTGCCACAAAAGAGATCTCTCGATTGTTGCTTGGCTTGGAAATAGCCCAGTTCACCAACTTGCGGGCAGATGATTCCGATGAGAAGCGGCCTGATCCGCGTCTCGGACAACTGCTTTTGTGGATGTTCCATGCTGGCAGAGTCGAACCGCGATTGTTCCCACATCTGTCTGTGAGGTCCAGTACCGACAATCATTTGGTGCTTGTGCGACATTCAGGTCGTGAGCCTGCGCATGAGCGTTGGTTGTCGCACTAGAACACTCTTACGTTTTGGCTCAGTTGGCTGAGTCAGGTCTACACCGCACCTTGGTCTCAAGGGCGGTATTTTTGTTTCTCGTTTTAAAATTCGGTCACTATCTAAAGCGTGTCTTTTGGAAGCACAAGAACGTAGATTGCGCTAGCAAGGCAGAACAGTGATGCGACGATGAATAGCGCATCGAATCCAAAGGTGCTCGCGATGTACCCACCAAGGAGTGCTCCGACAACGGCTGTGAAGTAGCTCATGGATTCCCAAAAACCCCATTGTCTTCCGGCTTCGTTTTTTGTGAGGTGTTTTGAATAGACAGCGTCGTAGCTTGGTGAGTAGATAGCTTCACCAAAACCGATGATTCCTTGAACGAGCAAAAGCATCCAAATGGATTGAACAAAGGTCAGTAGGAAAAAACCTGATCCAAAAATAATGTATCCAAGCGCTACGATTCGTTCTGGGTGCTTAACTTTGTCTGTGTAAGAGCCTGATACCAAAACGGTAATCCCGGCAACGAGTGCGAACGCGGCACCTGCATATGAGGCGTCTAAAAGTGAGCCGCCAATTTCTTCGATAAACAAAGCATAGATAGGACCAATCATTGCTGCCGCCATCAAGATCAGACCATTGGTTGCAAGTAAAATCTTAATCGGTTTGTTTAAAATCTTTTTGTGTTGAACAAGCATGGGTGGATATTAGAAACTTAGTAAAGAATGGGCTGAGCACCTCAATATTCTAATTATATCAAATTACTCAAAAACACCGATTATTCGGTGTTTTTACGTTATCTGCGTAGGTACATAGGTTGACAAAAGGCCCATTTTATGGTATATTTTCGCGTAAATCTTGAAAAATATTCACCTATGTTTCTGGATAATGCGGAAGAATCTCTGCAAGAGCTCAGAAGGTTTCATCCTTCTGGTCTGCTGTGGAGAATGATGATGATTGCACGAGGAGTGGTTTTCGTGTGAGAGAATAATTGGGCAAATGCCCGTAGACATTCCGTCATGCGGAGCACTGACCTGGTGAGGCATTCACAAAAGCGAGACCTCCTGCGGATATGCGAACCATTGCTGGTTCAAATATCTGCGGGAGGTTGTTTTGTTTTAATCACAAAACCCCCACAAAAATGTGGGGGTTTATATCGCTTCAAACCTCACCGTTCCACTCACGATAAAACTGATTCAAAAACTCCTCCATGTATTCGTGACGCTTCTCGGCTATGGTCTTACCAGCCGTTGTGTTCATTCTGTCTTTTAACAGAAGGAGTTTCTCGTAGAAGTGATTGATGGTTGGGTCGATGTTTTTCTTATACTCTTCTTTTGACATATTTAACTTCGCCGGGATATCTGGGTCGTAAAGTTTTGCTCCTATAAACCCTCCGTAGTTAAACGTTCGAGCGATGCCGATGGCTCCGATGGCGTCGATTCTGTCTGCGTCTTGAACAAGATCAAGTTCTGGAGATCTAAAAGCTTGCTCATGGTTTCCACCTTTGAACGAGACATGTCGGATAATATTCTCGACATGAGAAATAACTTCAGTATCAACATCTAACGATTCTAAAAAGACAATGGCTTTCTCAGGGCCAACGTCCTCATTGCCACCATGAAACTTTGAGTCAGCAATGTCATGAAGGAGAGCGCCAAGCTCAACAACAAGCCGATCAGCTTTTTCATCTTCCAGAATAAGTTTCGCAAGAGACCAGACTCGAGAGATGTGCCACCAGTCATGGCCACCTTCTGCTTCTGCTAGCGTGTCTTTTACGAAGGTGATTGTTTTTTGGATGGTTTCGTCGTGGTTCATATAAGTGAAATTCTATCATAAAATCACAATGAGATTTTTGGGCAGCCTATATTAACTACCCCCAAGATTTCTTGACAATATGGGGCTAAATATCTAAGTTTTCAGTCGGTATCTATACAACCTTAACAAAGGGGGGCACATGAGTGTTTCAACTGGAATTCCGCCGCTCACAGGTTTAATCGCTCGATTGCTGGACGCGCGCGGTTGGGACAATGTTGGCTGGGCAAAGTATCTGAGCTGCAACAAGACATTCGTCGAAGATATTCGAAGGGGAGTCTTGAGGCCAACAGATGAGATGATGTCCGCCATCCTCTGTGAACTGGAGCGAACTCAAGATAGTTTGATGTCTGAAGACACCAAAGATGCGCTGGCTGCCTTTTGGGGTCATCTCCACTTTCTCGAAAATCCCGCAATAGGTCTGGACAAACCACCTCACGGTCTTACGTTGAGGGAGGGGGAATCAATCTCTGAGCGGTTTACGCGATGGACCAACGAGGGCTGGCTCAGAAACCTGACCTCAAACCTCTATGCCATGCCTCCCGCTCAGCGCCGAGCATTCATCGAAGATCTACCGACGCTGTTTGAAAAGCACCGCCGGTAAGCACTCACGTCACCCCGCACGAAACCCCTTCGGGTCTACGTTCGTCGGGGTGCTTTTGTTTTTGAATTTATAAAGTCCTCACAAAAAGTGAGGACTTTATTTTTTTGCTAGGTAATTTTTTATCTACATCACTCTATTACAAACACTTATACCCACAACTCTTCAACGTATCCGACAACTGAACTTTCAATTGCGCACGCCCATTCCCACCTTTGAGATATTTCTCTCGACGTTTTGCCTCAGTTGCAGTGAGGTAAGATTCTGAGTAGATAAGTTTGAGTGGGAACCTGTTCTTGTTTGCGGGGACTTTTCCAGATTGATGTTCTTCAAGTCGGCGCTGAATGTCTGTTGAGTAGCCTACATAAAGCTTTCTGTCGCGCAGACTGAATAGAATATAGACGTGGTGTATATGTCTGAGTATAACAAAACAAGCCGCACTAAGCGGCTTGTTTTATCTACCGAGATGATCTCTTGATGATCTTTAGAGGTTGCATGGTCTCGATTTGTGACCATGCTGTCGAGCTCAGCTCGACTACCTCGCTGAAGTATAGATCGGTTGGACTGGGGTAAAGCTCAGCTTTACCGTTGCGCAACCAACCGAGCTCAGCTCGGTGGCGGACCGGACGGGACTCGAACCCGCGGTCTTCGCCGTGACAGGGCGACGTGATAACCAACTACACCACCGGTCCATCGGTTTATTTGTGCAGCGACGAAATAATAGCACAGGGTTTGTTGGGGTGCAAGAGGTTGGTTTGTGTGAAAAATGCTTGGTTTTATTGAGGGGCTAAATCGTTGGTTAGTCGGCTCTAGAAACAGAAAACCCCCCGAAGTCGTAACTAAGGGGGGCAGTTGTTGCTGAGCTTAGTAGCTGCTGTCGCCGCCACTTCCATCGGAGTCTCCTCCACCAAAGCCGCTTCCGCCGCTACTGCCACTGGAATAGTCATGGTGGTGCGAACTGGAGAAACCGCTTCCGCTGGATCCTCCAGAACCTCCTTTGGTGAACATTGACAGGAAGGCGATGAGGAGGACGATGACGATGATGATGACGATGAACTTGGTTCGTTCTTCATCGGTTGACTCATTCGTGACTCTGCTGACATCAGAAGGTGCGTAGATGGTCCCGTTCAAGATGCCGATGATCTGTTCGGTGCCCGCTTCAAGTCCTGCCGCATCTTTGCCGCTCTTGAACTTGGGCACAACATGATCTGCGAGAATTGCGTCGATCATGCCGTTGGTCAGCTTGTCCTTGAGGCCGGAGCCAGTCTTGATGCTGAGTCCTCGTTCTTTGCGAGCATTCAGAAGCATCACACCGTTGTTGACGCCCACTTGTCCAACGCCCCATTCTGCCATGAGGTTCTTGGTGTAGCTCTTCGGAATTTCCGAATTGGTCGTTTCGACGGTCACCACAACCACCTGAGTGGTGGTGTCATTCTCCAGCCCACGCAGTCGCGCCTCCATCCTCGCTTCGACATCTGCCGGAATGACATTTGCGAAGTCGTGGACGAATTTGCCCGGCATGGGCTTTGGGTAGGCGAGGGCGGTCTGAGACCAGAAGAGCGCAAGAAGCGCGAGATACAGTGGACGAAACATCGATGTCTCCAGCTTGATGTTAAACTGGGGATTTCCAGCAACAGGGGAGAGTAGTAGAAATAGGGGGTTTTGTCAATCTATCAGCTCTGCTACCATAGGTTCATTCATATGCATCGATTTATCAAAACATCCATCGCAAGCATCGGACTTCTTGCGTTTTTGTTTGCCCCATCGATGACTGCTGCACATGCAGATATTGGAATGAGTGGTGAAATGGATCATGGAGAGATGACTGAGATGGATTGTCTTGAGCATTGCATTGAATTCTCAAACATATTGGATCATGAGGTGGGAGTCGTTCGGGGTGAGCAGGGTGTGTGGATGAGCGAGAGTGACTCGAGTATTTTTGTTAGACCACAGATTGTTCGTCTTTCTAATAACTTCACACCAACACACAAAGACCCTCGGCTCAACCGAATCGTTCCACAAAGAGAATAGACCCAGTTACAAAGTTGGTTTGTAATTCATGTCTATTCTTTTTGTTATGGCAAAACAATATTGTTTCAGTGTTAAAGGAACCACGTGTGCGAGTTGCGAGGTGGTTATCGAGCGAGAGATTCGTCAGCTTGATGGGGTTCTTGGAGTTGATGTCTCTCATCCGCGCGGAGAGGTAAGGGTTGATGTTCAAAAGGGGAGAGTGCTTGATCCATCAGAGCTGGATGAGATTTTAGGGAAGCACGGATATCGATTTAGATTTCCAGAAGAGCAGGAGGAGCGCGGCGTGTGGAGCTTGAAGAGAATCGGTGCTGTGCTCCTTATTGTTGCGGCAGTTTACTTTGTTCTCGACAAGGTTGGGTTCTTGGTCTTTAGTCCAACACTCGATGGCTCCAGTGGATTCATCGGAGTGTTTGTTGTTGGGTTGATTGCGTCAGTCTCATCATGCACGGCTGTCCTCGGAGGGCTTGTCGTCGCGGTGTCTGCTTCTGAGGCAAAGAAAGGGGATGTGCAAACAACCTCAGAGCGCATGCGACCTCATTACTTATTCAATGCAGGACGTCTCGCAGGGTTTGTCTTTTTTGGCGCCATCATCGGATTGATCGGCAGTCTCATACAGCTCTCTCCTGCAACAAATGGATTGATGATTCTCGTGGTCGCATTACTAATGATCGGTCTCGGTATTAATCTCTTAGAGATTGTCCCGCGCGGAGTCACGATACTGCGTCCACCCAAGTGGCTTTCACACAAGATCCACGACCTCAGCTCATCGCACCACCCAAACGTTCCATTTTTTCTCGGAGCGCTAACATTCTTTTTACCTTGCGGATTCACACAAGCGATCCAGCTTTACGCTCTTTCACTCGGTGACATGAAGTCGTCTGCGATACTGCTTGGAATTTTTGCTCTCGGCACACTTCCTGCTCTTCTTGGGATCGGTGCGATCACATCATCTGCAAACGGGAAGAGGTTAAAACGCGTCACTCAATTTGCAGGCGTGCTTGTCCTCGTCCTTGGTGTGAGCAATGTTCAAAACAGCTTCGCACTGCTCGACTGGCATCCGCTTTCTTTTACAAGCTCTGGCTACACAATGGATGCATCAACGTTCTCTATAGTAGATGGTGAGCAGGTAATTCAAATGGAGATCAGTGAGCGCGGGGTGTATATCCCGTCATCTCTTACAGTGGTAGAGGGCGTGCCTGTGCGCTGGGAGATTTTTGGCGCGGACTTTATGGGGTGCGCAGACTCGCTTGTTATGCGCGGGTTTGGTGTGAGTGAGTATCTTGAATCTGGAATGAATGTGGTTAATTTTATTCCTACAAAGACTGGCGATTTTACGTTTAGCTGCTCGATGGGAATGATTCGCGGGACAATGCACGTTGTTGCTAACGAGGTATAATAGATTTGTATGAAGAAAATCAATATTGGAATTGAGGGGATGCATTGCGCGTCCTGTGCTGTAAAGATTGAAGGTTCAATGAATAAGATTGAGGGTGTAAAAAGCGCGAATGTTAACTATGCACTCGCAGAAGCTCAGGTCGAGTTTGATGAGGGAGTGATCCAGACCGAGCGGTTGCATAAGGTTGTGACAGACGAGGGTTACAAGGTTGTTGGTGGAGAGACTAAAGAAGATCATCATGTGGACACCAGTGGGTCTGACGCGCGTCGTATGGCGTTTGTATCCCTTTTGCTTGCAACGCCAGCATTTATCCTAGCAATGTTCGCGATCGAGCTTCCAGGCTCAGTTGCGGGTATGAGTCTCTCAGGATGGATTCAGGGAATCCTCGCGTCTATCGTTGTATTTTGGCCGGGGCTGGAGTTTCACAAAAACGCGTTTCAGCAACTCAAACGCAAAAGCGCAAACATGGACACGCTTATTTCGATGGGGACGCTCGTGGCGCTTGTGTTCAGTTGGTACCAATTGATTATCGGTGGAGATCTGTATTTTGAAACCGCGGCCATCATCACAACGTTTATTCTTCTTGGTCGCTACTTAGAGGCAAAGAGTAAGGGGCGTGCAAGTGAGGCTGTGATGAAGTTGCTTGAGCTTGGTGCAAAGGTTGCACATCGCGTGACGGAATCTGGTGAGACCGAGGATGTGCCTCTTGATCAACTACAGGTTGGAGACATGGTGCTTGTAAAGCCTGGTGAGAAGATTCCGCTCGACGGAATCGTAATCAAAGGGTCTTCGTCTATCGATGAGTCGATGCTTACGGGTGAGAGCTTGCCGGTTAGTAAGCATCTAGATGATTTGGTATTTGGTGCAACGCTTAATCAACAAGGGTCCTTAACGATCAGAATTGAAAAAGCGCAGGGAGACACTGTGCTCGCGCAAATTGTTCAGCTTGTAAAAGATGCTCAGCAAAATAAAGCACCGATTCAAAAGTTGGCAGATAAGATTGCGAGTGTGTTTGTTCCTGTGGTGATCAGTATTGCGATTCTTACCTTTGTGATCTGGATGATTATCACTGGCGACATCAACGCTTCGTTAATTCCAGCGGTCGCCGTTTTGGTAATCGCATGCCCATGCGCACTCGGTCTTGCAACCCCCACAGCGATTTTGGTTGGTACTGGTCGTGGGGCCAAGGATGGAATTTTGATTAAAAATGGAGAGGCACTTGAGCGTGGTCGCAATCTAGATGTCGTCATGTTTGATAAGACGGGCACACTTACGCAGGGTAAGCCTGTGGTGACTGATGTGGTGACGATTGATTCGACCGAGTCTGCTGTGCTTGCTGCAGCAGGGTCATTAGAGTCTCACTCTGAACATCCGCTAGCTCTTGCGATTGTGAATCGCGCAAAAGAAGCTGGTGCAAAGTTCAATGCTGTCAGCGGGTTTGAGTCGATCACAGGTCGCGGAGTAGTTGGTGTGATTGATGGCAAAAAGGTTGCTGTGGGGAGTCCTAAGATGATCGAAGGCAATGAGTCTTTTGGTCAGCTTGCGGACATCAAACGGCTTCAGGATGAGGCTATGACGACTGTCGTTGTATTGATCGAAGACATTGTTGTGGGAATAATTGGTATTCGTGATGATGTAAAAGAAGGTGCAAAGGCAACGGTTGAATCGTTAAAGAAATCAGGGCTCGAAGTTGTGATGATTACAGGTGACCAGGCTCGTACTGCCGAGGCGATTGCGCGAGAGCTTGGGATTGAGACGTATGAGGCAGAGGTAATGCCTGATCAAAAGCTAGCGATCGTAAAGCGTGCACAAGGTGAGGGGAAGCATGTTGCGTTTGTTGGTGATGGAATCAATGATGCACCTGCGATCACACAAGCAGATTTGGGAATCGCTGTTGGGAGTGGAACGGATATCGCGATCGAGGCCGGACAGATCGTGCTTGTGGGTGGTGGGCCAGAAAAAATTCCTCTCGCGATCTCACTTGCAAAGCGTACATATAGAGTGATTCAGCAAAACATGTTCTGGGCGTTCTTCTACAACATCGCCGCGATCCCACTAGCTGCATTTGGATTCTTAAACCCAATGTTGGCATCAGCGGCCATGGCATTCTCGTCAGTGTCTGTTGTGCTAAACTCTCTCCGATTAAGAAAATAGATTACTTGCATGAATGCACTAGAGATCAAAGGATTAACAAAGAAATACGACAACACGGTCGCGGTAGATGATTTAAGTATCACTATCAAACGAGGGGAGTTTGTTGGGTTGCTTGGAAAAAACGGTGCCGGAAAAAGCACGACGATCAAATGTATAACGGGCATCGCGCAGTTTCAGCAGGGAGAAATTTCTGTCATGGGGTTTGATGTCCAAAAAGATTATCAGGCCGCACGCGACGCGATTGGTCTCTCGCCCCAAGAGTTTAATGCAGATATTTTTGCACCCATCGAAAAAGTCCTCGACTTTGTTGGTGGTTACTTTGGGATGAACAAAGCTGAGCGTGAGGCGCGGATTGAAGAGCTGCTTGAGCGTTTTGGTTTGACCGATCACAAGGGCAAACCTTTTGGAAAGCTCTCTGGCGGGCTAAAGCGTCGGCTCATTCTGGCGCGTGCACTCATGCACAATCCAGACGTGTTAATCCTCGACGAGCCTACTGCTGGGATCGATGTCGAGCAGCGTCATGCGCTTTGGGAGTATTTGATTGATCTGCACAAAGCAGGGAAGACGATCATCCTCACCTCGCATTATCTCGAGGAGGTGGAGCGTTTGTGCTCGCGTGTGATCGTGATCGACGAAGGAAAAAAGATCGCTGACCTCACAAAGGATCAGTTTACAAAAGGTGGGAACTCTCTTGAAAAAACGTATCTTGAACTTACTCGCGTATGAACATGATCAGACTCGGCGCAGTTTCAAGACGCGAGATTCAGCGTTTTTTGCGCATCCCAATCCAAACACTCGTCTCCCCATGGATCTCTGCAACGCTCTACATTCTAGTATTTGGTGTCATCGTAGGGTCGCGCATTAGTTTTTTAGAAGGCATCGACTACATCGATTTTGTCTTCCCTGGAATCCTCATGCTTCAGTTGGTAAACGGCGCGATTGGTCAATCGTCATCCTCGCTCTATTTTCAGCGCTGGACACACACGATTGACGAGATGCTCGCCTCACCATTGTCGTACGCAGAGATGATCTTTGGCTATATCATCGGTGCGGTCACCAGAGCGCTGGCTGTGGGGGCGGGGATCTATTTGATTGCGCTACTATTTACCGATGCAACTCCTGCGCACGTATTCCTCTTTTTATTCTATCTACTTGTCATCTCAATCATCTTCTCTCTCCTCGGTTTGCTTGTCGGACTCTGGGCAGAAAAGTTTGAGCATCTCACAGTTCTACAATCGTTCATCATCACACCGCTCATCTATGTCGGTGGCGTCTTCAACTCAATCGACATGCTGCCAGAGTCGATGCAGTTTGTTGCTCGACTAAATCCGTTTTTCTACATGGTCGATGGGTTACGTTACGCGATGATTGGTTACAGCGAGAGTCCATTGCTGCTTGGTGGAATTGGATTGTTGGCAGTTGCACTGATTCTTTTTGCTGCTGTATGGACACTCTTTCACAAAGGATGGAAACTTCGTTCGTAAGACCTGTGTAAACAAAGAAGCCCCACTGACCAGCATGGTCGGTGGGGCTTTCGTTTTGTGCGATGTCAGCTGCAGATGTAGTTCTCGACTTCTTCCTCGATCATCTGCTGTACTTGATCGGCTCCCTTATAAGGGATGCCTTCTTTGCTGTTGAGCACAACTCCATCGCTTGGGCTGAGGATGATTGTGATCACAACCCGGCCCTCGTCTTTCACCTCGAAGCAGATTCCCGGTGACGCACCTTCGATCAAGCGACCAGAGATGGTCAGCATATAGGTTCGAAGAGTGGTGACGAGATTCTGTGCCATGATCATCGCAATGATGTCTCGGGCAAGTCGTTCTCGTTGGATCGCTGAGAGCACTCCGAAGTGTATCAGCATATTGGTGTCTGCGGGCCTGATAAGAGCCATTGAAGGCCCCCTTACTCTTTGCATTGTCGCTCCGTTTGTTGGTTGGATGACTGAGGAACGTAGTCGTTTTTGCACAAACTGTCAACACTAGCTACTTATCTGTGCCAACAAAAAAGAAGGCATGAGATGCCTTCAGTCGTAGTAGTCATTGGTGGTCACTCTGTCTGGTGACGAGGGTGGTCTACAGTCGTATGGTTCTGGCAGAGCGGCAGTTTGGCGCTGCAGACGGAATTGTATTTCTACCACGTAAGGGAAACAACTTCCGAATTCTTGGTCACCTTTCGCATTGAGCGTGAGTCTTTGTAGTTGCTGCTCTCGCTGAGCATGAAGCTTAGGAGTCTCATCTGGGTCGCAGTAACAAAGTGAGATCTCGACTTCTTGAGGGATTCCTTTGGTGATGGTGTAGCGAATAGACATCCTCTCAATACCCAGAAGACCTTCAGGGCGGATCAAGGTGCGAGCAAGGATTGCTACGCGCTGACAGTCTTCCAGCAAATGTGGTCTGTGGTCTGCCGGGATTTCGATATTCATGTGCGCCACGACGGCTCCTGTGTTTGCTCTAATAGACTCAATGCAAAAATAAGCTACATCGAAAGCTACTTCTAGTCAATCCTGGGGCGTGTCTGTGTCAACGTAAAAACCCCACCTCTAGTTTGAGATGGGGCCGCGTTTGTTCAGTGGCCGATGTGACGATCGAGACGATTCAATGCACGCTCTACAGTCTCGTTGCCTGAGAACGTACCGGTGTTCAAGAAAGTACAGAGATCTTTGCCGGTGCCAGTTTCTAGCTCGGTACGCAGATCTAGTGAATGCTCCTTCTTCCATGGGAGCTCAGGTACACCTTCGTTGTGTTCACAGAGCGCTAGTAGTGCAAGTAGTTGGGTGAACAGAGGTTTGTCAGTGGCAAGGTGCTCAATCCAATACGCCGTGTTCGTTCCCGTTGTCTCAATGATCACAGCCTGCACTTTTGGACTGGTGTCTGAGGTAAATAATTCCTCAAGACGATCTGACCAATCGCTCGTGAGCTTGTGTGAGATCAATCTCATTGTGGGGAGAAGCCACTCATGTGTCTCTTTCCCCGAACCATCGATCGCCCACTTGCAGAGCGTCCAGACATGCTCAGAGCTTTCATTTTCGATCGCTGCGATGAGTTCTTCTGACGCAGAGTTTCGAACCACCTCACGGCTCGTTATATGCGTCACAAACTGAACGACAGTACCTGGCTGCATTCTTCGAATCAGATCGGGGAACAGATCGTCTGTTGGCGATCGGTGTGATTCTTGAGGTTCACAGAAGCGCTTGTCGAAGAATGCACATGCGATGGTGAGTATCATTGGGCTATGCTTCTCGATCACATATTCGTAATACTCTCGGTTGCGCAACACATATCTACACAAGAATTCGGTGTCCTCACATGTGTCGATGAAGAGTTCTGTGAGCTCGGGGCCCAGTGTTCTGCCTAGTAGAATCTTTTTCACCAGTTCAGGTTTTTTCAAAGCCTGGTAGGTTTTCATCAGAGCAATGACTTCAGCAACGAAGTCAGCACGTTCTTGGTTGTCTGCAAAAACAGCATGCGTTGGATTGAGCTGAGAGACTCGACTTTCTAGGAGCTCTGCAATAATCAAGCCGTATACATTTTTCTCTACAGGCATTTGTTGTACAGCCACTCCATGTGCGACACGCTGCACAACGAGCTGTGCATCCTGGCATCGATCCAAAACAAGTTCCTCACCCGCATGATAAGGGATCCGAACTTTGCCGTAGTAGTGATCACCAGTAGCTGGCGAAACACGTACAACTGTACCGTAGCCAAAGATAAGTTCACCTTTTTCCATCACACACCTCGAATTTGTGGACTATTCCACGGGATTATTTTTTGAAAGAGCACGCACAAACGTAGTTCAAAAATAGGTTCTTGTCAATATGCGGCGCATGACATCTGTATAAACAAAAAAGTAGGCATGCGCCTACTTTCTCCCTTTCTTTTTTCGTTTAACTCCACGTGCAAGCCCTGGGTCCATGCCCACATGCTTCTTAAGCGCGCGGACTTCGCTTTCTGTAAGACTGCGCCATTTACCAGCTTGGTAGCTCCCTACCATCTTTAGTGTGGCGATACGTGTGCGTTTCAAAATTCTGACTTCATAGCCAACCTCTTCAACCATTCGACGAATCTGGCGGTTACGTCCTTCTTGCAAGATGATTGCAAAACGTGTCTCGTCTAGCTTGCGTACTTTGGCGGGGAGTGTCATGCCGTCGTCTAGCTCAACACCATTTTGAAGTGCAGCGATTGCGGTGCGGTCTAGTGGGCGATCAACTGTTACAACATATTCTTTCTCATGCTCGTAGCGAGGGTGCATCAATCGATTGGCGAGGGTGCCATCGTTTGTGAGGATCAAAAGCCCTTCACTTTTTACATCCAATCGTCCTACGGGAAAGATTCTCTCTTCAAGCCCGATGTACTCAATCACATTGTCCTGTCGTCGTTGGTCTGTAGTAACGATGAGGCCAACAGGTTTGTTGAGCATGATGTAGATCTTTTTTGGCTGCCGTTTTCTGTCGCGACCTTCAACACGCACGTCATCATTGTCAGTCACCTTGTCACCAAGCTTCGCTACTCTATCATTGATAAAGATTTTTCCGAGTGCCACAAGACGGTCCGCTTCGCGACGCGAGCAGTATCCATGTGTAGACAGGTATTTATTGATGCGAGTTGATTCTGACATATCGGCTGGGAGTATAGCACGAATTGCGGCTATGACAAGCCCCGTCGTTCGCGAGCGACGGGGCAAGGGTAATAGAAGATTGTGCTGAAAAACAAGCGAATTAGACAAAGAACAAGCCCCCGTCAACCATGTGGTCGACGGGGGCCGTGCGTTGGGCTTTTGCAAGCCCTGGGTAGTCATCCGGGTGGTGCAGCCGAAGCTTCCGCCTCGAGTGCCTCCAGCTCTTTTCGAACTCGTTCGATCTTCTCTTCGGTTGTCTCACCGATCCTGATTTCCTCTGCGTCCAGTTCGATCGTGTGTTTGTAGTGGACTCCTTTTCCACTCACTGGTAGCGGACTGCTTGCTGGTTCTGCTTTCGCCTTCTCTTGTTCGGCTTTCTCAATCGCTTTCCCTTCGGCAAAACTCTTCTCAGCCGTAGCAAAGAAGGTTCCGAATCCTTCGTCAATCACGGTCGGAATGGACTGGAGGATCCAGTATGCTCCTCCCAGAACGAGAGTGATCAAGAGCGCTCTCGAGACAAACTTGCCGAGCCCCTTGGCGATCAACATTCCCCAATGATCTTCTGCATCCTTCTTGAGTGCATCTGCGGCCAGTGTGGTCGCAGCTGCTGCAGGCTTCGCTGCGGGGGTGGTTGCGACGAACCTGATCGTGCGCTCGAACGTCGGGCCGGGTGTCACACCGGCACGCGTCGCACGGATCAAAATCGTGTCAGCGGTTGAGGGGAGTGTGGTTGCGACGAACTCGAGCTCCCCATTGTTGGTGGCATCCACCGTCACTGGGTTGTTGAAGACCAGGGTGGCGCTTCCTTCAAGCTTCCACGATTCACCATCGACCTTGTCGGCATCCGTGAGGATGAGGGTGATGATGAGTGGTGTTCCGATATCGACTCGTCCTTCATCGCCATCTTTTACGCGGGCACTATTGCACAGAATCATTGCAGACATTGAAGCCTCCATGTTGTTAGTTTGTTCCAAAGTCGCACAGCGCAACTAAGGATTCCGTTGTAGACGGACGCGTGAATATACCAGAAAATGGGGCTTTTGTCAATAGAAAGGGGTTGATAATCCTTTAAAATAGGACTTTAATACTTTGTAAAAGCAGCTTATCAACAGGGGGGTGTTTGTGCGTGATATCATTGGGTGTATATAAATTTTGGTAGTGAAGTAGAAAGTAGTGAAGTAGAAAAGGGGGGGGGTCGATCCCTTACTACTTCACTACTTTCTACTTACTACTTCTAACAATAACCTATGTCCAAGCTTGAGCAAGTGTACGAACGTCTTGAAGTGAACAAGAAACGCCGGAAAGAAATTAATGGAATGTTGAAAGACGAGCTGACACACGAGACTAGGCATCAGGAGATTGTTGAAGAGATGAAAACCTTGCGAGAGGAAAAGAAGGGGATCGAGCAGAATGTTAAATCTGGGAGTAAAGAGTTTTTGGAGCTAGACGATTTGAAGATTGAAATCCAAACAGATCAAGAGTTGCTCGCTGACATTGCACTCAACATGTTTATGAAAGAGCAAACAGTTGAGATCATCGATGACTACGACCAAACTTGGTACCCAGTATTCAAAGTTGCATTTAAGAAGTCCAACTAAAAAGAGCACCGCGCGTTTGCGATGCTCAATGCGTGAGGGAATAAGCGGGGATCCATTCCCCGTTTTCGAATTGCGAAGCGTGGGGGTTGCCGTGTTTGTTAAGTACGACGTAGGAGAGCCCAATCTGTTGTGGTTGGTCGTAGGCTGCACAAGGAATCCATCCGCCTTGCGAGTTGTCCCAAGTGCGAGTCTCCGCGTGACCTTCTTTGCATCCGACGATGAAGCATCCTTCAGGCTCAGGTCCAGGTCCTCGATGGAGGAGTGTGAACTTGGTGCAGGTGGCAGCGGTTGTCGTGTCGCATTCGCCTACTTGAGGCAATGCTTCTGAGCTGCTGCCGTTTTGGCTCAAGAGCATCATGCATACAGCAGCAATAAGGATGGCTGGTCGTGCAAGACCGAAGTCTCTGGGTGACCAGATGGGAGGATCTTTTGCTGCTGGTGGAAGGGGGTTGAGGATCGGAATCCTTTCAGTGCTTTCATCAGCAAAAGAATCCAGGACACCCTCCTCTGTCGCTTGTGAGGTAGAGCAGACACTGATGACAACCGAATCGAAGCGCTGATCCGGAGATTCAATTCTCACCTTTGGTACCCCGGCCTCTGAACTGACGTTGATGCCCACTTGCGGGTCTCCAGTAACCTGAATGCCAGGGCGAGTGATTGACCGATTGCCGGTACTCATGAAGACTCCGTTTGGTCCAAGAAGAGAGATCTTTACTTGTTCACCAGGTCTTCCACCGACGATAGTCACTGTTACTCGGTGTCTTGTTGGAGAAGCATGTTGGCTAATCCGTACGGTGATTGGTAGCACGATTGCTCCTCAACTGCAGAGATTGGATATTCAGCGACGTGATCGTGTCAGAAATTCGCCTTCTCGTCAACCTATAAACAAAAACACCCTTCGACAAGCGGAGGGTGTTTTTTGATTTTTATTTTACTTTCTCGACAATTTTTGTGAACACAGCTGGGTAATCTTTTGCGAGCCCTGAAAGGATTTTGCGGTCGAGGACCACATCAGCCTTTTTGAGTGCATTGATGAACGTGCTGTACTTCATGCCGAGTGGTCGAACAGCTGCGTTGATTCGGACTGCCCATAGGCGGCGGAATGAACGCTTCTTGTTGCGACGGTCGCGGTATGCGTAGACACCAGCTTTCAGCATCGCTGGACGCGCAAGTTTGATCTTGTTCTTGCGTCCCCACATCATTCCCTTTGTCTTAGACAAGAGGTTTTTGCGGCGCTTTGTATGTTGGGTACCTCGTTTGACTCGTGGCATATTATTTATTCGGCATTAGTGTCTCAATAGCCTTGCGGTGTGTTGAAGACATTGTCTTACCACGTTTCTTTCGTCGACCGACTTTTCCAGACTCATGACTGTTAAAGTGGCACTGACCAGCACGAAGCTTGGTGACTTTACCTTTGCCGGTAATTTTTACACGGCTTGCAAGGGCTTTGTGAGTTTTCATTTTCATACAATGGTCTATTTAGGTCGCGGGGAGTGTATAGAATTTGCCCCTTTCTGTCAATCGTCTTACTACGACTTAGCCACAATGGCAGTCATTCGTCCAGATTGGTACTTAATTTCTTGTTCTACACGCAGATCGTACTTTGCCTTCAGCTGATTCAGGAATTCTCTCATGACAGCTGTAGCAACGTCTTTGTGAGCTTTTTCGCGTCCACGCAAAGGCATTTCAACTTTTACCTTGTTTCCTTTATCAAGGAATTTGCTTGCCTGGTTTAGTCGAACTCCTTTGTCACCTACACCCATTCGGAATGTAAGGCGCACACCTTTGAGCTCAACTTCCTTTGACTGCGCTTTCTGTTTCTTTGCCTCCTTCTCTTTTTGATACTTAAACGCACCATAATCGAGAATTTTACAAACAGGTGGATCTGCGTTTGGAGCTACTTCTACTAAGTCCATCTCCTTTGAAACTGCGAATGCAAGGGCTTTATCTGTGTCGATAATACCCATTGGCTCACCTTCAGGTCCGATTACACGAACTTGGGGTGCTCGAATCTTCTGGTTCACAAAATATTTTGGAACTTTATATTTCGGTTTTCGAGATCGGTGCCTGTGAATTCGCATAGTTGATGGGGCTCACTCTAAGGGTAAAGGTGGAAAAAATCAAGCGATCATCTATACTCTGAGGGTATGCCTACACTAGCTGTAAACAAAAAAGCACTATTTGATTATGACATTCTTCAGAAATATGAGGGAGGTTTAGTGTTATCTGGTCCAGAAGTAAAGTCCATAAAGGGTGGTCAAGTTCAGTTAAAAGGTGCATTTTTGCACATAAAGAAGGGGGAGCTTTGGTTAAAAAATAGCTTTGTCGCTGCGTACAAGCCCGCAGGTCCAAGCGAAGATTACGACCCTTATGCGGACCGAAAGGTGCTTGTGCATAAACGGGAGTTCAACAAGTTGATCGGGAAGCAGCAGGCTGAAGGGTTAACAATCGTTCCGTTGTCGATTTATACAAAGGGAGACCTGATCAAATTGGCGTTTGCCATTGGTCGAGGAAAGAAAAAGTACGAGAAGCGTGAGTCGATTAAAAAGCGTGATGTGCAGCGGCAGATGCAGGAGAGGATGAAAGGAAATCGAGAGTAAAAACAAGACCCCCTTCAACAAGTCTCAGTGGTCGTTAGACCTAAGCTTGTCGAAGGGGGTTTTTCGTTGTGCTGCTATTTGCAGCGCTTGAGCGTCCACTCGCCGTTCTTCAGTGTGGCGGTGTGGGTCGATTTGTCGTTGTCTGTGACGAGTGCGCAATTGTCGCTCTTCATTGCAGGGCGGTAATACGGCTCGCAGCTGTCCCACGATCCGTCTTTCCAGACCATGGCCTCGGCGTATCCCTCAGAACATCCAACTACGAAACATCCACTTGGTTCAGGGCCCATCTTGTTTTCGTGCAACATGGTGAACTTGGTGCATGTGCGTGGTTCGGGTGGTGGGGGAGGAGGGGTGGCGGCAGGAGCAGATTCCAGTTCGGGTGCCTGCACGATATCGTCTGGTGCAATGCGCGGCACGACGACCAGCTCTTGTTCAGCTGAAGGAGGATGCTGTTGCATGCCTCCGTCGCGCACAAGTGGTGTCCACTCAAAGAAGTCGAACACCGGCTCTTGATGGGTTACAAGTCTGTAACCCACGAGGGGGATCATGCACATGAAACCAAGCAGCATGAGTGCACCCAAGATCCCCCAGAACATATTTGACCTAGGCCATCTTGAGCTGGATTCATCTGGGTTCTCGTCTCCAACACCTTGTACTGCATCCAGGTTCTTTTCGAGTTCAGGCGAAGGTTCGGGTCTTTCTCGTTCTTCTCGTCTTTCTCGAAATGGATCTAGTGATGGTGTTTGTGCAGCCTGTTGTCCTGGCACACAGTCATCCAGCAGCATCAGGCTTCCGATACGAGCGGGAGGCTTGTTGACACCAGTCACTCGTGTGAAAACTGGTGCTGCGCGTTTGATTTCGTCTGTGTCATCTTCTTTGTCAGGGAAATCAGGGAGGTCGGTGCCGTCGGTGTTTGGAAATGAAGGTGTGACTGAAGATGGTGTTGATGCAGAGCTGTGCTGAAGTGTTACCGAGACTCTACGATCAACAAACCGACTCCCAGGTGAGCAGATCAACACAACTGGATCGCCATCAGATGTTGCATGGATTGTGAAAACCAGCTGTGGTTCACTTCTCGCATCCGTGGATTCACATACACCAGCCAAGACAGGGCTAGGATTGTCAAAGGAGACTCCGCCTCCTCCGTTGATTCCACCATCAATGCCACTGAGCATGATCCTCAGTTGCTCTTTGGGTATTCCACCAACTACAACAACCTTTACTTTCTGAGTGTCACCTTCCTCCATCCGCTTGAGGGTGGTGGGTGTCACTCTGAGATAGATTTTCGAATGATCCATCGGTTCCTCCTGCGGAAAACTTCATGGCAGTATTTCACTGCCATTGGATCTCGACCGTGCCAAAAATATGCTCGTTTGTCAACGGTCCCTAAAGATAGATATAGAAAAGAAAACAGCGCACCCACGATCAGTAGACGTTCATCAAGGATGAATGTTCTGTGCTGATGTGAGCGCGCGCGTTGTTTTGTCTGTTATCGGCGTTTTCCGAGATCAGAGTCTACTGCATAGACCCGCTCTTCTACAACGCTCCATTGTGTGGTGCGGGACCCTCTGCACATGTAGTTGGCACGCGGGCGTGCTTCACCGATGTAGGGTTGAGTCCACCCTGTGTTGCTAATTTTCCGATGGCAGTGTCGTGTCCTGAACGGAGCAAGCTGAACAATCTCGATCTCAATCAGATCTCCTTCGTTCAGTCCGAGCACCTGGAAGCTGTTGATGTCGGTGCTGCTCACGACTTGCTTGTACCCGACAGTCACCACCACATGGGTGATGCCTCCCATAGCGTATTTGAAGTCGCGGAGGGAGCCGAAGTTTACGCACCAGTCACCGTCGCCCACTGAGATGTGGAGCCGTGCGTCGTCGCGAGTGCCGAAGCGATGTTCTTCGGCGTATTTTTTCACGTCGTATCCATGACTCTTCCAGGTGATCCCCTCAGTGTCTTTTGCGATCGACAGTCGGATCGCGTTCGGACATCCCTCGCTCGCCTTGGCGATATTGCCGAAGCAGAAGCTGAGAGTCATGCTGAGAAGCATGAGCAGAATGCGCATGAATTCCTCCAGTAGTGCGTGAAACCGATATGGCGCCCAAAGTGGGGCCTGTCAGCAGGGTTGTCTTGCGACGATGAAAACTAATACGAAACGAGGGTGTTGTCAATGATAATGAGCGGCTTAACAATTTTGAAAAGAAACAACCCCACCGTCAGCGAGCCTCCAGTGGGGAGTTGCTCGTTGACCGATGGGGTCAGCGTTGGGTTCGTTGCTAGTCGGTGCAGCGGATGGTGTGTGTGCCTTCAGGGTTCCAGGTGATCACAAACTGTGTGCCAGTGGGGCAGGGTTCCTCATCGAGGTTTGTGATTGCACATTCAATTGTTGTAGGTGCTTCATCAGTCACCGCTGTCGCAACGAGGGTAATTCGTTCGTCCTCATCACCTAATTCGTTGTAGCGGCTTGGGATGGTGACAGTGACACAGAAGATGGGTTCATCACCGTTTGCCAGAGCCTTGGCGATTTGCTCAGGGCTTTCTGTGAAATCTTCAACCGTGTACTCGACACTGTCTTCCGGGAACTCAACACCTGCATGCCAGTTGATCATGTAACACCTCTCAGTCACAAGGAAACGTGACAAGAGAAGATGTCATATTTTAGCCATTTTGTCAATGCTAAAAGTAGGATTGGTTCATTCAAACAAAAAACTTCATATCGGATGAGATACGCCGTGCTGGAGCCAAAAAATTGATGAGTCGACCCTGCTGGTCGGTGAGTCAATTTTTTGGCGAAGCACAAGCAGATCGCCGATATGAAGTTTTTTGGTGGAGCTGGGGAGAATCGAACTCCCGTCTGGTAAGTCTTTACAAAATGACGTTTCCAAGCGCATTCATGCTTGTTTACGTTGTGCGCTCAATGCATGAACAAATACGCACAGCGTTGTCGATCTGCAATCTTATGTAGGAGAGATCGACGACCTCATACACCAGCTCGAATTATGACATTCGGATCAAAGCTATCGAGCGTTGCTAAGTCGAATGGTTCTCAAACCCTTAGGCGAGAACAGGAGCGAGAGCAGGAACACTGAACGCATTCTTGATCTTCGCCATGACGTTGTTTGCAGTTGTAGTCTTGCGCTGAGGGATTTACGAGTGGCAGCACCCACTCGGCTTGATCATAGATGTAAGTGGCCCCCATCGATACCGATCAGCCCCATATCCAGGATCCGACCAGTTGGCACACTGCTTCGTCACGATTCAATTTTTTTGTTCGATGTACTTTTGGGTACACCTCACAAAAAAATGGAATCGTTCCTCGCATTGCACTCAACTGGTCGAATCCTGGTTTCGTTAGAGATTTCTAACTGGGGAACTATACTAAAAAATAGCGTGATTGTCAACCGATCCACAGGCTTAAAAGTGGGTTGTTGTGCTATAATTTGGTCATTATGAAGCCACCACAATCCGTTAGTATTTCGACGTCTACGTTTATGAAAGCCGTGCTTATTGTGCTCGGTCTTTGGTTCCTATGGTTTGTTCGTGATGTTGTTGCGATTTTGGTTGTGGCGGTGTTGCTTGCGGCTTTGATTGATCCGTTTGCGGATTGGTTTGAGAAGCGTCGGATTCCGCGTGGGATTGCTGTGTTAATTGTTTACACAATTTTGATCGCGATTTCTTCTGTTGTGTTGATCATGCTTACGCCGGTTGTGGTTGAGCAGAGTGCGCAGCTGGTGGGGAATCTTGGTGGTTATTATGACGAGGCCTCAGACTCGTTTGGGCGCTTTGAGCAATTCTCAGAGAACCACGGTTTGTCTGAAAACTTAGCACTCTCTATTCAGTCAATTCAAGATTCGTTCTCAACGTCTTTTGATTCTGTCTTCACAACAGTAAAAGGATTCTTTGGTGGAATCGCAGCACTCTTCATTATTTTAGTCCTCGCGTTCTACATGGTTGTTGAGGAGGATGCCGTGCGAAAATATTTTCAAAGCCTTGCTCCGCCTGAGTACCAGCCGTACTTATCGCACATGGCAAAAAAGATGAAGAACAAAATGGGTGCGTGGCTGCGTGGTCAGCTTGTACTTGGTTTGGTTGTGGGTGTTGCTGTTTACATTGGACTCAAGTTGCTCGGGATCAACTACGCGCTCTTGCTCGCACTGATGGCAGGTCTCTTCGAGGTTGTGCCTTATGTGGGGCCAGTTATCTCGTTGTTCCCTGCATCGATTATTGGATTCGCTCAGTCACCGCTACTTGGTGTGGCTGTGATCGTGCTTTATCTGATTATTCAGCAAATTGAGAACAACGTGCTCGTACCAAAGATCATGCAAAAGGCTACAGGGCTTAATCCAATTATCAGCATCCTTGCGTTGCTTATCGGAATCAAAGTTGCGGGAGTTGTTGGTGCGATCATTTCTATTCCACTCGCGACAATGGGAGTTGTATTACTAGAAGATTTGTTTAAAGACGTTGGATAATTATGCGCTACTATCATCGACATTCATTTTTCCCTCTCGTTATTATTTTGCTTACGCTTGGACTAATCCTCTTCATGTTTTATGCGTTCTCGTATCAAGAGGTTGAGGATACGCCGCGTAGCAGCACAAGCAACGAGGTAGAAGTTATTGACGCAGACAGTTACAGAGAAGAGGTTGCATACATGCTTGCTGTGTTTGAGGAGGATTTTGACGCAGCGTCAGATGATCTTTCAAAGCTTGTTTCGGCAGAAGATCTATTGGCAAGCTTGCTTGAGTTGACTGTGCCATCAGAATACAAAGTGTTGCACCTCGAGCTTGCCGTTGTGATGAACAAGATCCAGGTCTCGTTACGCAGCTCCGACAGGTCTCTTGATGAGCCGGTAAGTGCGCTTGAGCAACTCAAGTTGCAATACCCTTGGTTAGAGAACTAGTCTATGGCACGTATCGAAAAAAAGTCTGATGTTAAAGACGAGATTAAAAAAATGAAAGGTGAAGTGGTAAAGGAAGTGCGTCGCGGTACAAAGACTCGTCGACCAAAGCTTACTTGCGCGTTTACATCACTTGCGTTTGTGGCGGCATCAATTGCTTGGCTACTTTGGATTGTTGCTGGGACAGGCATGATGCACATCCCGCTTTTTTCACAACTTGCTTACAGCGTTCCTGCTCCAGAGCGAGTCGTAGACGCAGGCGTTCCTTTTGAACAGGTGGTTGATGAACAGCTCTCAACAACACTTACCTCACGCCTTCAGGCGGGGGGTGGAGCGCTTGATGAGCAACAGATTTCATTGAGCATTGGTGAAGATTCACTTACGTCCAGCTTTCGATCATCTCTCGAAGAATTAAACCTTGAGCTTGTTGACTCCAGCGGCGCACAGGTTATGGTGGTCGCCGACAAGGGGTTTCAGTTGTTTCTACCCATCAAAGGATCTGCAAAAGAGACAGCCTTACAGGTATCTATTTGGGCAGAGGTAGACAATGGAACAATTCGTCTCGAGCTCGGAGAAGTGCAGTTAGGGGATGTGGGCTTGCCTGCGTTCATGGTTGCATCACTGTTAAGTCCAATGATTCAGCAATACGTAAACGAGTTAAACACGGCGATCTCTGCGTATGCAGAGGTGACAGAGCTTGAATACTTGGATGGTCGTGTTGATATTGCCGGAGTCTTTTCTGTAGAAATTCTTGAATAGTTATGTTGGTTCTCTATCGTCTCACTTCTGTTTTTGTTGCACTTACTACCATTGCTGCTTTTGCACTGATGGTTTTTGAGACAAGTGTTCCATTGCTCGTGCTAGGACTCTCGTTAGTACTGGTTGTATTGCTGATTGGTCGTCTCTTACGTTTTCAGTTCAGAACCTTCCAATTTTGGCACCTGCTTGCGACACCAGCTTTGTTTCTTACATCCAGTTACGCATTTCTGTTTTTTCTAGAACAGTCCTACGCACTTGCGCTTCTTGGTGTGCTCACTGTATTGCTACTGACATTGTTTGTTGAGTATGTGTTTACCTACATTCACCTACCAACAATGTACCAACCGTTCTCTATTGAGCATCTAGGTTTGCTAATGAACATCCTTACCTTGTTCTTCTTGAGCTCAGTTGGCTTTGGTCTTAGGTTGTTCTTGCAGGCTCCGCTGTGGATTCTGGGTGTTATCTTTTTCCTATTGTCTTGGTATGTGGTGTACGGAACGCTTTGGGCAAGTAAGGTGGAGGATCATCGCGCAAAGCCTTATGCGATTGCCGGTGCGATATTGACGACAGAGTTGTTCGTGGCGATCTCTTTTTTGCCTAGTGGTTTTTATACAAATGCTGCATTCGTTGCATTAACGTTTTACATCTTTCTTGGGCTTACTCGCGCGAGTGCGCTTCATCGACTTAACAAAACCATCACACGTCGCTATCTCATGATCTTTGGGATTCTCGTTGCGGCGATTGTGCTGACTTCACAGTGGCTATGAGTGATTCATTCAAACAACTTATTCGCATCATCGTTGTCTCGACGATTGTTGGAGCTGCTAGCGGAACCTTTTGGGCTGCGCTCACGACAACACATTTGTCCGACTACGCATTAGAGCTCGGCAGACTTGCAGAGCCACTTCGTATTGCAGAAGAGCGTCCACGTGCGTTCCCATCAAGTTATGAAGAAGCTTTGGATCAGCTTGCAGAAGAAGTCTTGCCAGCGGTTGCAATGCTCACCACAGCACGAGATGCTGAGGTGGTGAGTTTGTACGATGAGCGTTTTGAGCCAGCACTTGTTTTGACGTCAGATGGATGGATGCTGTCGCTAGACGACTCAGCTCAGGTGCAACGTGCGGTTACAACCAATGGTGTGTGTGAGGCTGTGCTGCGCGAGCAGGATGCGCTCACAGGTGCTGTGTTCTACCGTTGCGATGACCAGTCTCTTCCTGTTGTGGCATTTGGATCTGGATTTGATGTAGAGGTCGGTGAGCAGCTTTTTGTTGTCGGCGCATCTGACAACATTATTCACAGTGAGGTTGTTCAGGTGTCATGGGGTGTAGACGCATCTGTTTCTTCAGATAAGCCTTCAAGACGCATTATCCTTTCTACTTCTGCTGTTTCACAGGTTGGGGCTGGTGTGTTTGATCTTTCGTCAAAACTTGTGGGGATTGTAGAAGGCGTTACCCCTACAGGTGTGAGTGTTCTCCCAATCGATTCTGTTCTCGCTGGGTTTAACAGTTTGCTAAAAAACGACGAGTTTAGTCGCGCATCGCTTGGAGTGAATGCTGTAAACCTTTCAACCTCTCTTGTTCCTGATGTCTTGGGTATTCCACGTTCATATGGTGCGCTTTTGTATGGCGCGGGTGCAGTTGAATTTGGATCAGCTGCTGCGGATGCTGGGTTGCTACGGGGAGACATTATTTTATCTATTGATCACAACGACATAAACGCATCGCGCTCACTCGACGAACGTCTTCTTGATTACCAACCGCTCGATGAGGTCGTCCTCATGATTGAGCGTGATGGTGAAGAGATAGAGGTTGCTGTTACATTGGGGGAGTGATGAGGTATACTTAAAGAGGAAATATGGCACAACCAAATTACACAAAAATTTTGTTAAACGGATGGCAGTCCATTGTAATGTTTGGACTTCTTGGATTAGTGCTCGCGCTGATCATTTCGTTTGTGCAACCACTCAAGTATTCATCAACCGCGCGTCTGCTTATTTTGCAGGATGTCGGAACATCGGTTGATGCGTATACAGCCAGTCGGTCAGAGGAGCGTATTGCAGATAATCTTTCGACGATTATTTACACCAGTACGTTTTTTGACCAAGTGTTAAATTCTGGTTTTAGTATTAGCGAGAGTCAGTTTCCAGAAAACGATTCTAAGCGTCGAAGGGCGTGGGGTAAGACAGTAAAGGCAAGTGTGAACCGTGGGTCTGGGCTTTTGAGTATTACTGCGTATCATCAAGATGTGCGTGTGGCCGAGCAGTTAGTTCGCGCGATCGCTTTTGTGCTTACTGACAGAGTGGGGGAGTATACGTCTGGTGGATCGGTGTCCGTTCAGTTGGTGGATGAGCCACTTAGCTCACGATGGCCGGTTAAACCGAATATTATTGCAAACATCCTTTCAGGCTTTATTCTTGGGGCTTTTGTAGGTATTGGGTACGTTTTGGTGCAAACAGAGCGGATTCGCCGGAGGCATCAACTTATTCACGAAGATTTTTAAAACAAAAAACCCTGCTTAAAGGGCAAGAAAGTTTCAGGTCGACGCGAGGAGGAGACGCGACGAACGATTCTTTCAAGCCCTTGAAACAGGCTTTAGTCAAAAACGCCAATTGGGCGTTTTTTTGTTTAATCCTCTTGGAAGAACTAACCGGCGAAAGAATAACAGATGCCTAAATATGGGTCAAGAACAAGGTGTTTTTGCTTATAAATAGGGGGATTTAACCAGTTGAGTGTGATCTTGTTGCTATTGACAAATATGAGAAATCGTGGTAGCTTGCTTCGTCGATGACCTGAGCGATTGGTCAGATGACAAGCGAAATGTCTGCGTATTTAAGCGGTTCAATGTATCAACAATGCATCTCCTCCTTGCCTTGTTTGAGACGTTGGACCACTTGAGTCCGCGGACAGAACCTAGTGCTGAATATATTAAGTGCTGAGTTCTGACTGCGGCAAAAACCAAAGTCAACCATCGCACCCTGTCGGGGGCGGTGTAGTTGCGGGGACAATGTCGTCCACGTAACGCCTCTACCCCGACAGGGTGGAGTTTCAAGACCCACCCAACGGAGTAACTGATGCGAATCATCGCACTGGCCATCGCGGCCGCCTTTGTGAGTGCACCTGCCATGGCGGCGGATGCCAAGGAATGCCTGAAGCTGCCCGGAGCTGTCAATGGTGACGGCGACGCGTACTGCAGCAACATCCCCGCCGACATGGTCTACGACTCGGCGACGAAGACCGACGGGTTCAAGCCCGACTGCGACGACACCGACAGCACCATTTTCCCCGGTGCCAAGGAGGTCTACGGCGACGCCATCGACCAGGACTGCAATGGCAGCGACGCTGAGCTCTCGGTCTCCGGACCGACACTCAGCCGCTGGCAGAGTGGGCCGGCCTACAGTGGCCGGACCTGGAGCGACAGTGTCTTCGAGACCGAGCGCGCACGCTGCGAAGCTGCCGCTGAGATGTGTGAGAACGATGATGCTCACGGTGAGCACGACCTGAGTCAGGGCTACCTGATGGTGGACCTGATTCACGGCATCGCCCCCGCTGAGATCTTTGTCGGAAGCGTCCGCTTCGGACAGGATGGCATCCGTGAGGTTGTCAGCCTGGAGACGTGGGAATCCTACCGTCACCTTCGTGGAGCCAGCAGTGGCTCCCGTGGTCTCGGTCGCACCAGCGTCCAGAAGATGATCGCGGCTGACGCCGAGAAGCGTCAGCTCGAGCAGGACAAGGTCGATGCGGCGCAGGACGCGAAGCTCGAGAGCCTCAAGAAGTTCGACGCAAAGATCGACAAAGATCTGGCCAAGGTCGAAAAGGAGCTCGGCGCGGCCCGAACGGACGGTACGGTGACGTACTCGTCCATCGGGGATCGGATGATGTCCCATGAGAACGCGTTCCAGAAGCTGGACGCCAAGCAGAGCAAGTTGGCGGCTCGGCAGAAGAGGAATGAAGGAGAGATCACCAAGAACACCGCGACCGCCCCCCTCGTTGAGGTGTATGCGATCGCAGGAACGGCCATGGGTCGTACGGTCAATGCCGGTCGTCAGACTGTGCGGAAGCCGATGTCCTTGGGGGTTGGTGGAGGTGTGAACTTCGGTTCCGATCTCCCCGGCGGTCGTGCCAACATCTTCGTCGACACTTTTGTCGGTGGCGATGGCGGTGATGGCCCGGCCTTCAGCTGGTCTGGTGGTTTCGAAGGGATGCGTGATTTCGGCAACGACAATCACTTGGGTCTCTTCGGCAGCTACTCTGCTCGGTACTCCAACAGCGACAGCATGAACACGGCCGTTATCGGACGTCAGCTGCACATTGGTGTCGGTGGCGCCCGTGCCGTTTCGGGCAAAGACAATCGTCACCGTCTCGTGTTCGCACGTGCCGGAGTCGGTCCCGAAGTGGCAAGCATCGCCGGTATCGGTGGTGTTGGTGACGATGTCGGCCTCTCTGGTCGCGTTGTCATCGGTGTCGGTGGCGGTGTTGGCGACCGCAACTGATGGGTGGCTAGCCACAAACTACGAACGTGAACAAGAGGCTTAGATCCAACCAATCTCCTTCGGGAAATTGGTTGGATCGAGCCTCAACGCGTTGAGGGATTTTGCATGCTTGCAAGATCCCTTTTTTAGTTCCAACAGTTTTCGATACCCGTCTAAGAGGGTTGACAAAGAAGCAATTATGTGGTAGATTACTCTCTCGTTCATTAAAACTAAACCCAATTTTGTTGAGTCAGAAGACGCTTGTGTACGAGTATCTCGTGCGCAAACACCTTCTGACTCCAAGTGACAAATTCGTCATAACAGAGTTACACCCGCTCACCCCCGGAGACATCCAATGAGCAACATCAACCTGTCGATTCTGGCCTTTCTGGCCATGGCCTGCAACCCCATTTCCATCGCCGATGGTCCCAAAAAGACCCTGGCGAATCAGGATGCGGATGCGGACGCCGATGCGGACGCTGACGCTGATGCCGACGCGGACGCGGATTCCGACACCGACACCGACTCCGACACCGACACGGACACCGATGCCGACGCCGACGCTGATGCGGACGCCGACGCGGACGTGGACCCCGTGGACGATGATGGCGACGGTTACGATGCTGATCCCGACGTCGATCCCGAGTACGACTGCGATGACACCGATCCGGATGTCAATCCGGGCGCCGACGAGGTCTGCAACGACATCGACGACGACTGTGACGGCGAGGTCGACGAGGGAGACGTTTGCGAGGATGAAGATCCGTGGAGTGACTACGTCGTTGCCAGTGGCAACAGCGTGTGTTTCTCTACCAGCGGCATGCGTTCGACCTACCAGTCGGCTGATGCCTACTTCGTCAGCAATGACATCACTTGGGCCGCGGAAAGCGACTATCGTGTCGATGCGGTCGATGGGTACTACTGTGTCTCCACCTCAGGGTGGGATCACGATGTGTACGACGGGACGCTCATCAGCGCCGTCTCCAGCTCCGGCGGGACCACCTCCAGCATGGGTGACACTGCCGACTGGTGGGACAATCTGGACTTTTGCGAGAGCGAGAGCCCTGCTGCCGATGACTGGTGCACCATTACGGGTACCAGTGGGGGGTGGAACAACTACCTGATCCAGTTCGTTGTCACCAGCGATGGTGTTCAGGCGGCCGGTGACCTCGAGTAGGCTCGGCTAGCGAAAAAGCGTCTCCATTTATGGAGAGTGTCACACGTTGTAGCCATTGGTTTCCTTTGGCTGACTTAATTGGGTTCTACTTCTGCGCCTTCATTGGTGTTGTGAGTTGCTACTTCGTGTGGCGTCTCTCATCATCGATGGGGGCGCTTTTTTTTTAAATACCCATCAAAATGGCGATCTACTTGCCCTTCACTAAAAAAATGATTCATCGACCTGCGGGGTCGACTCATCAATTTTTTGGCTCCAGGGCGGCGTATCTCATCCATTTTGATGAGTATTTAATCGCAGGAGATTTTGGCTAATCTTGGGGGAAATACTGTCCAAAACTATTGACAAAAGTGCTGAAATGTGCTATATTTGTCACACGATGTAGAGATGGGTGGTTTAAGAGAGCCAGTTGTTTCTTTCAAAAATAGACTTTTATTAGTCTTTTATAATGGGGATGAGAGTCTGCTTGGTTTTTACTGGCAGTATTTGGCGCATCCTTGAAGAGGATGTGTTTTTGTCAGGTGAGTTCTGACAAAGGATTAGTTGTTGATTCTTTGTCGAAGCGCATCTGCGCTGAAAGATACCCCTCCGGGGGTTCGGTGACCGATCAGGCAGTCTGCGATTTGGCGTGGATTTGTTTGGAAGGTTATGACTGGTCCCGGAAGGGAAGGAGTACAAGTGAATAACAAATTCCTGGCAGCATTGCTGCTGGTTGGTATCGGTGCCTGCAACGGCCCGATGACGGCCTTGATGGGTGGTGGTGGAAACGGCAGTCGCAATGGCGGCGTCGAAGACACTGCTGGCTCTGAGGACACTGCGGGCGATGAGCTCGATACCGGTGCCGAGGAAGAGGTTGAAGAGGAAGAAGAGATTGTCGAAGACACCGATGGCGAAATCAGCACTGGTGATGACGAGCCTGCGCGTGAGGACTACGACGGTGACGGCTTCGTTGGCGACAACGATTGTGACGAAACCGATCCGGAGATCCATGCGTACGCCGAGGAAATCTGCGGCGACGATATCGACAACAACTGCAATGGCGAGATCGACGAAGTCCTCACTGTGTCCTACCAGGATGCGGACCAAGACGGCTACGGCGATCCGAATGCAATGGTGGCTGCCTGTGACGTGCCTTCGGGTTATGTCACGGACGACACTGATTGCGATGACCATGATGACGACGTCTACCCCGGTGCGGACGAGCGTGAGGACGGCGACGACAACGACTGTGACGGCGAGATCGACGAGGGATTCGGTGGCGACACCGATGACACCGGCGGTTACGACGACACAGGCGATGGCGGCGACGACACTGGCGGCTCGGACGACGGTGGTGATGACACGGGAGGCTCGGGCACCGGCGCCGACGCTGGTGATACGGGCGACTGGGACACCGGCGGTTCGGACACCGGAGACGTGGGGGATTCTGGAGACTCGGGTGATACCGGGGACACGGGAGACACTGCTGACACGGGGGATTCCGGCAGCTGGGACACTGGTGGCGACACCGGAACGGTCGACATTGGTGCCGATGGCATCGACAACGACGGTGACGGATACGTCGACGGCGACGACTGCGATGGTGATGAGGGGACTTCGTCTCCCTCCACCTACTACGCGGACGTCGACGGCGACACCTACGGAGACTTGTCTGACAGTCAGGACGCCTGCCTGCAGCCTACCGGCTACGTGGCAGACGACACCGACTGTGATGACGACGACTCGGCGGTGAACCCCAGTGCGAGTGAGATTGAGGACGGCATCGACAATGACTGCGACGGCTCCGTTTCGGAGCTGGCGTACTGGTCGGATACGACCGGTGATGGCAACGTCAACGCCATGTGTCTGAACTCGTCGATGTTCGGCGACGCGAGCTACTCGTATGAGGGTGCTCTCGTGGTCGGCTACGACCTGTTCGATTGGTCGACCGACACCGGTCTGGTCGAGGATGGGGGAGACCTCGTCATGGTGGAAACCAATGGCTTCCACTGCCTCGACTTCTCAACTCTGAGCTCTGACACCAACGTGCTGTTCACCATGATCAGCGCCGTGGAGTCAGATGGTACGACCTCCGTGTCGTCCAGCTCATCGAGTTCCTCCATCATCTGGCATGTGCTGGGTGATCCGTGCAACAACGCGGTGGAGGGCGAAGTTCTCTATGAGGTCTGTGCAGCTCAGACGAGCAGTACGTTCCTCCTCGAGGTCGATTGGAATGCCGTTCTCGGCCTTCTCACCGCCTCTGGCGACAACGCGCCAATCAGCTGACAACTGATTCTGAGACCCGGTTCCCGATTGACTTGCATACGTGCATATCATGAAGGGACCGGGTCTTATTTGTTACCTATCATCAACAAATGTCGGTTTTGCCTATATTTAGGCTATTTTTATAACAGCGAATATCCAGGGTTTACCATTGACAGAACCGGCTATAAATGGTATAAATTCGGGTCAAATTAGCTCAAAATGATTCATGAAGACTTTTGATTTCAGTCCTTTCTGAGGGTTGAAACCAGGAGAGTTCAGACAACAAGCCCTCTCATAGCGGTCCTGGACGCTGTGAACATGAGGGTAAATTCCCCAGTGAAGCAAGGAGAGAACCGATGCGACTTTCTCAGTCCATCTTGATCATGTGCGGCCTCGCCGCATTCAGTTGCACCCCGATGACAACGAAGGGAGCTGACACGAGTGTCGGTGAGGACAATCCCGACGACGACACGGACGACACCGATGACACTGACGACACTGCCGAGCCTGTTGGCCCGGTGGATGCCGATAGTGACGGTATCGTGGAGGACGACGACTGTGACGACAGCGACCCGAATGTGGGCGTGGCGGACAGTTGGTATGTCGATGCAGATGGCGATGGCTACGGAGACATGTACTTCGACGCGATCATGTCCTGTGATGACCCGACGGAAATGGATGGCGATGGAAACGTCACTGTCCACTACGTCCTCAACATGGACGACTGCGACGACAACTTCGCCACGATCAACCCCGATGGCACCGAATGGTGTGATCGGATCGACAATGACTGCAATGGTCTTGTTGATGACGGCTGGCAGTGGTACCTCGATCTGGACATGGATGGCTACGGCAATCCCGACGTTCGTCTCGAGGGTGACTGTCAGGGTCCGGTGACCGATGAGGATCACTGGTACGTGGCCAATGCCGACGACTGCGACGACTCCGACTCGGAGATCAGCCCCGACGCACTCGAGGTCTGTGACCCGGACAACATCGACGAGGACTGCAATGGTCTTGCGGACGATGATGATCCGAGCGCAGATCCGAGCACTATGAACGTCTCTTACGTCGATGGCGACGAGGATGGCTATGGTGACGCTGACGGGATGACCATCGCGTGTGAAGTTGCTGATGGTGATGTCCTGGACAACACCGACTGCGACGACAACGACGACGACATCAATCCCGATGGCGTCGAAGTGTGCAACGAGCAGGACGACAACTGTGACGGCGACATCGATGAAGACGTGACCGATACGGTCTACGTCGACAGCGATGGCGACGGCTATGGTGACTCGAGCATGCCCATTGAGGCGTGTGGAGAGTCTTCCGGCTTGGTCTTCGACAGTACGGACTGTGACGACACCGAAGCGACCGCCTATCCCGGCGGGATCGAGGTTTGTGGAGACGCGATCGACAACGACTGCAGCGGAGACGCTGATGGAAGTGACTCGACCGATGCCTCCACCTGGTACGCGGACACTGACGCTGATGGCGAAGGTGACGCAAGTGACAGCGAGATCGCCTGCACGGCCCCCAGTGGGTATGTGTCAGACGCCTCGGACTGCGATGACAACGACAGCGCTGTGCATACGGCTGCTGATGAGGTCTGCGACGATGTCGACAACAACTGTGATGGTCTCACCGATCCGTCCTCGTCCTTGGACGTGACGGACTGGTACATCGATGCGGACTCGGATGGCTACGGCAGCGATAGTGGAACGGCGGTCACCCAGTGTGATCAGCCCTCCAACTACGTCGCCGACGCCACCGACTGTGACGATGCGGCCGCGGGTGTGAACCCCGGCGAGACTGAAGTCTGCGACGAACTCGACACCGACGAGGACTGCAATGGCAGCTCGGACGATGACGATGCCGGCGTGGACACCAGCACCATGACCGCCTCGTACGCCGACGGCGACGGGGATGGCTACGGCGACGCAACCGACTCGACCACCGCATGCGAGGTCCCCACGGGCAACACCGTGGATGACACCGACTGCGATGACAACGAGGCGGACGTCAACCCGGGCGCAACGGAGTACTGCGACTTGCAGGACAACGACTGCGACGGATCTGTGGATGAAGACGTGGAAAACG
Organism: Candidatus Uhrbacteria bacterium; assembly: GCA_018700535.1. Taxonomy (GTDB): domain Bacteria; phylum Patescibacteriota; class Patescibacteriia; order UBA9934; family GWF2-40-263; genus UM-FILTER-50-9. Next base: position 38,564 of record JABITQ010000043.1, read on the forward strand.
TCTACTACGCAGACGTCGATGGTGACGGCTTCGGTGACAGCGCAGATATCGATGAAGCCTGCATGGCCCCCAGTGGGTACGTGTTGGACGACACCGACTGCGATGACACAGACGCTGCCATCAACCCGGATGCCACCGAGGTTTGCGACGCGAGCGACATCGACGAGGACTGCAATGGCAGCTCGGACGATGACGACAGCGGCGTGGATCTGTCCACCGGAACCCGACTCTACGCCGATGGCGATGGTGACGGTTACGGTGATTCGTCCGACAATGAGTGGTTCTGTGACGCGGCCTCTGGCTACGTCGCGGACAGCTCTGACTGTGACGACGGTGACTCGGCGATCAGCCCCAGCGCGAGCGAGGTCTGCGACAGTGCGGACAACGACTGCGATGGTGATGTCGACGAGGATGACGCAAGCGATGCTGGTACCTGGTACGCAGATGTGGACTCCGACGGCTTCGGTGATGCTTCCAGCACCACCACGGCCTGCGACGTGCCCTCGGGCTACGTCTCGGATGACACCGACTGCATGGATACGGATCGGTCCGTGAATCCCGATGCAACGGAAGTCTGCAATGAAGAAGACGACGACTGCGATGGTAGCGTCGATGAGGGTGTGCAGAACACGTACTTCCTCGACAGCGACAGTGACGGCTACGGTGTCTCCTCCGGGACCACCGATGCCTGCAGTGTGCCCTCGGGCTACTCGGCCAACGACAACGACTGCGATGACAGCGACGGCGATATCAGCCCCGCTGCCACCGAGGTCTGCGACGCAGCCGATGTGGATGAGGACTGTGATGGTGACGCAGACGATGCGGACTCCAGCACGGACACCTCGACCATGACCGAGTTCTACGCCGACAGTGACGTCGACGGATACGGTGATGCGGCTTCGGCTGCGATCGTCTGTGACATGCCCTCGGGTTATGTCTCGGACGCCACCGACTGTGACGACACCGACGACGACATCAACCCTGCGGCAGACGAGTTCTGCAACGAGGCCGATGACGACTGCGATGGCGATGTCGATGAGGATGATGCGCTGGATGCGGCCACTTGGTACCTCGATGGGGACAGTGACGGCTTTGGCGAGTCGGTGAGCACGGAAGTCGCATGTGAAGCCTCGACAGGCTACGTGGACGACGCCACCGACTGTGACGACGATGAGTCGGACGTCTACCCGGGCGCAACGGAGTACTGCGACTTGCAGGACAACGACTGCGACGGATCTGTGGATGAGGGGGTCACGACCACCTTCTACGCGGATGCGGACGGCGACGGCTATGGCGATGCTGCTGTGAGTTCTGATGTGTGCCTGGCTCCGTCTGGCTACGTGACGAACCGCAGGGACTGCGACGACACCGAAGAGCTGGTCAACCCCAGCATTGAGGAGTCGCGCGCAGCCGAGACATGTGAAGACGGGCTCGACAACGACTGTAGCGGTGACGCAGACGAGGATGATGAATCCTGTGACTGCGTGAGCGATACTGCCGACACCGGGCTCTGCGAAGAAGGTGATACTGGTGGCGACACTGCAGGCGACACTGCTGCGGGCGACACCGGCGACACCGGCGACACCGGCGATACGGGCTCCTGATCTCCAGAAAGATCTAGATGCCAACGGGCGGTCACGTTTCCATTTTGCGAAAGCAGGATGAGAACGTGGCCGCTTTTTCTTTTCTTGCGTACTTACTACACGCTATACGCCCCCCTAACCCCTCCTCCTGTGTTACAATTAGATCACTATGATCAACCTACGCGCGGTGTATACACGCGCCGAGGAACACACTAAACTTGCTGTTGGAGGACTGTTTGCTGTTCTCGTTCTTTTAGTTGTTCTTCAGTCAGTCTTTTCTCCCACCCTCGTTTTGTCGGGGGTGATTGTTTTTGGGGTGATTGTATTAACGATTGCGCGTCCGCACATCGCTCTTGGCTTGCTTGCGGTGTATCTGCCATTCGAGTCGATCGTTCTTAAATTCACTCCAGACGAGGTGTATATTTTTGTGCGCTACTTTGCAGAGAGTCTTATTTATCTCGTTGCGCTTGTCACAATTTCACGATTACTTTCTGGCAAACTTAAACACAAAGTAACAACAGTTGATCTTCCGTTCCTTCTTTTTGTCATTACGCTGGTGGCTTCTGTTCTGATCAATCTCGTTGCGCCAACAACAGCACTTCTCGGCATTCGCCAAATATTGAGGTTCATGATCGTCTTCTTTTTAGTCGTAGATCTTGCGCCATCCAGACAGTTCATCAAGCAGCTCACAATCGTCATGTTCGGTATCGTGCTACTCCAATCTGTTATCGGAATCCTTCAGTCAGTCATTGGAGAGCCTCTCGATGTCCTCTTGTTACCATCGGACGCACGTACACTCGGCGACATCACACTCACGTCAGGTGTCCAGCAGTTTTGGGATCCCGGCTCGCGCGTGTTTGCAACCCTCGGGCGCTACGATAGGCTCGGTAACTTTCTCTACTTCTTTTTGTTGATGGGGGTAGGTTTGCTTTTCACAAAACGATACGTGACTGACAGACGTCTCCTGTGGTTGTTTGCTCTTGGTCTTCCAACACTCATTCTCACATACTCACGCGCATCATGGTTTGCGTTCCTGCTTGGGTTCTTGTTTATCGGTGTGATGATCAAGCGCGATAAGCGTGTTTTGGCTGGTTTGGCGATCTTTGTCATTCTAGTCACAGGTTTTGTCGGAGCATCGAACTTAAACGTTTCTCAGATCACTGAGGGGCCCGGTCAGACGCTCTCAGAGCGCTTTTATGAGTCTTTTAGCTATGCAAGGTGGCGTGGAGAATACTATGGCTTAGGGCGCGTTTTCTGGTTTATTCACACACCAGTCGATGTCGTTGCCGCCTCGCCAATCTTTGGTTTTGGTCCCGGTCAGTTTGGAGGAGGTGTCGCAGCTGCTATGCACAACACAGAAGTGTATGAAAACCTCGGGCTGCCATTTGGAGTGTTTGGCACAGAGGGATTCATCGACAACAATTGGTTCTCACTCTGGGGTGAAACCGGAACACTCGGCATGGTCTTTTATATCTGGATGCTACTCGGAATCTTTTTCATGAGTCTTAAAACCGCGAGGGAAGCAAAGGATCCATTCACACGCGCAATGGCGCTCGGTTTATGCGCGGCGATTATTGGTGTTTCATTTAACGCCTTTACCTCGACTGTGCTCGAGATTCGTTCAATCGCATTTTATCTCTGGCTCTACGCAGGGTTTGTTTATGTGCTTGCAAGAGAGGATGTCGCCAAGCTTGTATGAAGATAATCCAAGCGCACAAGTTTTACTTTATGAAAGGTGGCGCCGAGCGCTACATGTTGGACGTTTCAAAACATCTTGATGAACAAGGCAACCAGGTGATTCCATTTGCCATGGAGCACTCTCAAAATTTAGAAACAGAGTTTAGTAGATTTTTTCCATCGTTTGTAAATACAGCAAAGGTCCAAGTGGGTTTTCAAGCATTGCGTACATTCGGTCGCATGATCTACTCCAAAGAAGCTGCGCGCAAAATGTCTTCCCTTATTCGTTATAGTCGCCCAGACATCGCGCACATCCACAGTCTCTACAGCCAAATCTCCCCCTCAATTTTAAAGTCCTTAAAAAAGGCACACGTCCCGATCGTCATGACCGTTCATGATCATCACTTAGTTTCACCTCAATACAATGTCTGGGCGCACGGATGCGGACCCGACCTCCGTTACGCAGGTTTCTTGCGCGCAACACTCTCGCGTTTTCACAAAAATTCTTTTCTCGCGAGCTTTGCGCAGTCGTTCACATTTTCTTTGCACGGTGCATTTAATTTGTATCGCAAAAACGTCGATCTTTTTATTACCCCATCCAACTACATGAAGCGGCAGTTGGTAAAGGGGGGATTTGATGAACGAAAGATTCGAGTCATTCATTATGGAATTGATCCAAGTGGCATTGAGCCAAACTACGCGCACAGAGGCTACTTTTTGTTTGTTGGGCGCTTAAGCGAAGAGAAGGGGGTAGAGACGGTTGTACGTCTCGCGCGACTGTTGCCAGAGATTCAATTTAAAATCGTCGGCACCGGACCACAAAGCGAATGGTTACACAGGCTCGGTCACGGTTTGGATAACCTCGAGTTCCTCGGGTTCCGAACAGGTGATGAGCTTTCAGAGCTCTATCGAGATGCGATTGGCTTATTGCTCCCATCCTGCGTGCACGAGAATTTCCCTCTCGTCACACTAGAGTCTATGGCCGCCGGAACACCCGTGATTGCTAGTAAAGTCGGCGGAATCCCCGAGATTGTTGAGGATCGCGTTAACGGCTTCCTAGTAGACCCTGTAGACCTACCAGCCTGGACAGAGGCGGTTTTGCGCCTGTACCATGACGACAACCTTCAAGGTCGTCTTTCTGAACAAGCAAGAGAGACAGTAAAGAAGCGTTTTTCACTTGATAAGCATTGGAGGGAATTGGGGAATGCGTATCAATCTATAATGAATCATTAAGAAAACATTTATGGGAGATCCTTTTAAAGGACCAGCTGGAGAAAGGCGTGCTTTTAGAGTAAGTCCAGAGCGTCGTGCAGCGAATATTCAAAGAAGTAAAGAGGCTGCAGATGCGCGAGCAGAGACGGTTGCAGATCCAGTTGAAGTAGTATCTACACCAGAGCCAGTGGATGCAGCAAGTGTAGAGGTGGCTCGTAAAAAAGCGAGCGAGATGGCTGGCGGTGACACGATTGCATTCCGTCCAGAGGAAGGGTTAGAAAGTGCTCAACCCGTTTCAGAGTTGGGTACGCAAGCGCAGGAAGTTACTGAAGAGGTTCCAGCACCTGTACAGAAGGGGTTGTTAAAAAGACTCGCAGGATTTTTTACTGGAAGATAAAGGGGTGATAACAATGAATCGTTAGAGAATCATTATGGGAAAACAATTTTATGGACCGCGGGGAGGGAAGGGTCTACCTAAAGTGAGTTCAAATTTTCGTGCAGAGAACATGAGAAGGAATCTGCAACGTAGAGCTTCAAAAAAAGCAAATTTAGCAGAGTCTCCAACAGCTCGAGCTGAAGACGTTTCAGTATCTGCACCAAAGAGTCTCTTACAAAGAATTGCAAGTCTTTTTACCAGGAAAAGCAAGTAATAATCGGGTATCTGAAAAGATGTCTGATAGATAAAAACTCTCACAAATGTGAGAGTTTTTTAAATTCGATTATTGTGTAAAACCCGGTTTCCGTTTTTACATATCATCTTGAGCAAATCGATTTCTTATGCTAGCTTCAAATTAAGCTCTTTTACAAAGGATTTCTCATGAATATCGCATTCGTGTTCCCAGAAGTTTACGATGTGGCCCGCTATGGCAAGAGGCGTAAAGAGTTTCCGCCATTTGGTGTGCTCTATCTTGCAACCATTGTGAGTCAACAAAAAGGCATGAACGTTCAGGTGTTCAGTGTTGAGTCCAAGGACACAGCACTAGACCTTACAACCTTTGATGTCGTGGCTTTCTGCATACCTTCATCTGTTACGTATCATGTGATAGAGGGGGTGCGTTACAATAGCACTTACATGGATGGCGCATTGCTTATTGCCGGAGGAGTTCACGTAAACTTCTTTCCTGCAATCACGTTGCGGGACCTGGCTGTCCATGCTGTTGGTGTCGGAAATTCAGACGAAACAATCCTCGAGCTTATCGCGCAAAAAGACACGCGACAATTTCAGGATATCAAGGGTATTTGCTTCGATGACAAGGGGCGCGCGGTGCGTACACCAAATCGTCCTCTGAAGAGCAGTCTCGATCATTTGCCAGCGATTCCAAACAGATCATTGCTACCTGATCAAGACATTGTATCCAGGCGGCTTGCAGGCACAGACCTGAAGATGGTTCATGTCATGTTTAGCCAAGGGTGCCCCTTCGTTTGCAACTTCTGCGCAGCTGCGCAGAGAAAGCTGCTCTATCGATCCGGAGCGCACATTGTGCGTGAGCTGGAGCACCTAGCGTGTTTATGGGATCGAAGGATTCGCTGTGGTGGGAGATAACTTTCTTGTGAACAAAAAGAAAGTTCGCGAAATCTCGAGAGCCATTGCACCGCTTGATCTAAAGTGGTCAACGCTTTCACGCACCGACACTGTGGATCGTGAAAGCATCGAGTGTATGCGCGACGCAGGGTGCATTGAAATCAAATTCGGAATCGAATCTGGATCAGAACGCATTCTCCACGCTATGGGTAAGAGGACAACCAGGGCAGAGATTGTCAGGGCTGTGCAAATGACGCATGACATTGGTGTGGGGGTCAAAGCGTTCATCATCCACGGATACCCGGGTGAAAACCTCGAGTCAACGCGCGAAACAATCGCACTGCTCAGAGAGTTGAGTGGCATGATCTCAAGGATCACTCTCTTCCGCTTTGTGCCGCTTCCAGGAAGTCCTGTATTCGAGACGCATGGAAACCTTCTTCGATCGATGGGTGATGATTGGAAAAAAAGTCATATTCATCACAACCCACACCATTGGTGGGGAACAGAAGCTGACTTTGCTGAAGTTCAGGCGGGTTACGAAGAACTACGCGCTTTCATTGACCAAAGATGGGGTCTCTAAGACCACTCGTTGGTCTTTTTTAATTCTCCCACGGTACGAGCCACCCTAGATCTTGCCAGTGTTGCAACTCCTCTCGATACGGCAGCTCATCTGGGAAAGGATTCAAGTGACAAACTTTAATAGGATTGTCTTGTCTAGATGTTCTGTTTAATCCAATGGCAAAAGCAATCTCAGCAAACACTGCCGCTCCGATGTATCCATCAATGCCCTTTTTTTGAAGATTCAAAATAAACACAACATCAGAGTCGGTCATCTTTTGATAATGCTCTGAAAACTCAATTTTATAATTTGGCAAAAACTCCCCCTCAAACTCCTTTGGATATTGAATAACCTCGTACCCACCCTCTGCAAGCTTTGTCCTCCAAATACCAATTTCTTTTGAGAACGCCATGCTGGCACAAATGGTGAGTTTTTTCTTCTGCGTCATAGTATTTGTTTAGATATTGAGAAGATCTCAAGTATACACTTAATCACATGACGTTATCTAAAAAACAATACTGTAGGGAACCCAAGACCCTACATGTAGGGTCTTGGGTTCCCTACAGTAGAAAAAATCAAACATAAAACCAGGCATTCAAGCCCGGTTTTATGACGCAGCATTTACTGGTGCCGCCTCTAGTTGGAGAAGTTCATACAGATACTCAGTTGTCTCTGCGATATCTTTCCAGTCGTAGGTTTTTGCAATATGGATACGTGCTTCGTCCCCAACGGCCTTTACGAGCTCAGGGCTCTCGAGGAGCATGATGAGCTTTTTGGTTAGGTCGTCAACGCTTGTGCGTTCAAAGGTGAGTCCATGGTCTTTTGTAAGCTCCATGTTCTCAGGGATATCCGATGAGAGTACACACTTTCCATAACTCATTGCTTCAAGCACAGCGATTGGCAACCCTTCAGATTCTGATGGGTGTACTGCCGCATAGCTATGGAGGAAGAGTGAGTGGAGCGTGTCGCCAGTTTGGTTACCCGTCATGACAATACTGTCTTCGTTTGCGCTCATGCTTTTTAGCTCCGCGACATAGTCGTCAGTAAAGGCTGAGCCTCCAACGATCGCAAGCTTCTTGCCTTCGATAAGCTCGGGGCGTGTGCGCTTTACTTGCTTCCATGCATCGATAAGCACATGAGCACCCTTGTGACGCACGAGGCGCGAACACATCATGAGGTAGTTGTTTGGTGTTAAACCAAAAGGTGTAATCAGATCAGAGTCAGCATCGGTAAGTGGAACCTGGGTTCCATTCGGGATGTACTTAGTATCTGAGTTGTAAGACATACGACAGTATGCCTCGAGTGTTTTTGAAACAGCAATGGTTGCGTCCGGTGCCTTACAAGCAAAACGCTCACCAATGTAAAGTGCAATACGCGCAGGAAGACTCCACTTTTGGTGGTGACGATCAATACAATGAAATGTCACAACAACCTTCGCGCTAGGACGCAAGAGTTTTGGCAACCAACTAAGAAGCGCTGGTCCAACTCCATGAATATGAAAAACATCTACGCGCTCATGAGCAGCACGAATGATAGAAGTAAATGTATGCGTAATTGCATCAAAATGTTTTGTGACAATGGATCCAGTCTTAATACAACGCACTCCACGATGGTTGCGGATAGGCCATGTGTACCAAGAACGACAAAATACGAGGACTTCATGTCCACGGTTTGATAACTCGACGGAGAGCTCCTCTACATGTCTCTCAATACCTCCAGAACGAGCTGGAATTCCTTTTTGTCCGATCATTGCTATTTTCATAGTAACGTCGGATACTAGCCTAAAATCGGCATTTTGTCAACCCTAGAGACCAAAAAAAGCCCCGTTTATGGGGCTTTTTTAACTAATGTTTATTCTACGTTCGCCTTGCCGCTAGCAAGAGAGTCCGATGGTAAATCAGTTGTGATTTGCGCACCCGACGCTGTGATAATTTCGCCTGTCCGTGCATCGACGGCAGTAAACCGAATGTGGTCGATGAGCGTTGGTATAGATCCAACCATATCTTCTGTTGGAGTTATGCCTAGCTCGAATGCAACAGCGACGATCTTGCTGGTGGGGGAGAGTGTGCTCTCGATCAGGTCTGAATCCCAAGAGATGGATTGTGTGTCTGCATTGTATTCAACACCACCATTTTGCGAGACTGTTTGTCTGCCAGTAAAGCGCACACCGGTCGCAAGTTCTCCTTCGATATGAACAGACTCCAAGTCATTTGTTGTTCCGCTCATGCGCCAGAACATCCAGTACTTCGTTTCAATACCCACACGCGGTGGCAGAGGTCCACGACCAAGTTGGTCACCACTTGCTGCAGTGTATCGCCCAAATGACTCCAGTACGATCGGGGAGGTGAGCGGAGTTGTGTGAGGGTTGTTTGTAACAGTAACCCGCTGACCTGATCCATCGCCTAGCGTGTAGATCGCGACAGATTTTGTGATGACATCTAGGTTGTTGTGCGTGTCAGTCTCGTTTGCACTAATAGAGCTGCGCAATGGGAGAGAAATTGACACCTCACCAGACTCACCAGGTGCAAGAGATTCGATTGGTTCTGCGTACACTGACTCGCGTACAAACGGAGAAGGTGACTCAACGCCGATCACGACATTGCTTACTTCTGTGTCACCGTCGTTCTTGTAAGTAAGTGTGATGTCCATGCTTTCGCCCGGAGTCGCATTCGAATTAGTGATTGACTGTGTTGTCTTGATTTGAGGAGGTACAACAGGAGCAGTGTGTGTAAGTGTTTCTTGTTTGTAAGTAAATTCTGTAAATGAGAACGCCGGGTAGAAAACAAACGTTACTTCCTCGCCAACATCACCAAGGAAACCTTCAAACGTGAATGCGCCTTCTTCGCCCGCATTAATCGCAGGGAGACTAAAAGTGCTGTTCGAATATTTTGAGTCTGTAGATTTAAGGATAAATCCTTCAGGCCATTCAGGTTCAATGCTTACATTTGGAAAGTCGACTTCACCAGTATTTTTATAGCTTACGGTTCCGCTCACGGGTTGGAACGCGACAAGTTGCTCAGGAAGAGTGAGCTTGAGTACAAGTGTTGAGCTTGAAGGGGAGAATGTGTAGGTGTCAGTTTTAGATCCAGCAGAATCGCTTTCTAGGCCATGTACAAAGCGCATGTCAGAAGTAAACGTCTGTTCACCACCAACATCACCAAACATCACCCCACGCACACGAACAGAGCCAGAATCTCCAACAGGAATATTTCCAAGTGCAATTTCGTCCGTATCAACAGGGTTACCTGCAAGCGTGGCTTCTTGTAGTAAGAAGTGATTCGGGAAGGTGAGGCTTAGGTGTGCGTTGCGCAATTCTTCTTCTGTGCCATTGGTGTATCGAATGATGAGTGTAGATGCTGCACCTGAAACAACTTCGCGAGGTGCAACGGTTGCGTCAAAGTAGATCTGCTCCTCAAATGAGGTGGGGGAGTAGAAGGTAAAAAAGAGTGCTGCCGCGCCGAGCGTGAGTGCAATACCAATTAGCACGAGATCGATCGAGTAAATAATGCGCGCAAATTTGTAACGATCTTTATATCGCTTGTTAAACCAATGTAGAAAAGGGAACAGCATCATTTTGCCTGGATGAACCGAAAGACAAACAGTGCGCCCAATAAGCGAGTCTGGCTTGCCTACGCTGTCGCAGGTGATTCCTTTTTGAATATCGTTTCGTAATGACATATGGGTAGTGTGGCGTTAATAGCTGCTGAGTGTGAATACGTCTGTTGTTAAGCCGATGATTTCTGCAATGCCATCTCCATCAATATCACTTGCAACCACTTCAAGTCCGCTGCGGTCACCAGTGTCAAAAACTTCAAATTCAGATTTCAGATTTCCGTCACGGTCATAAACACGCGCAATCGATGAACCACCAAGGCCAGGGCCAGTAACAATGTCGTCGATGCCATCGCCATCCACATCGGCAGACGACACGTTTACACCCCCTCGGAACCCTTCGTCATAAGCAAAGAACCCAGGGTTAATCAGTGTTCCATCTTTTTTAAATACGCGCACATGCGGACCTCCTGTAAAACCTGCTCCGCAAATAATTTCTTTAATACCATCACCGTTCAGGTCACCAATCGTTACGTTTACACCACCACGGAATGAGTCTGCGTAGCCAAAGAACCCTGGATTTATCAGGTTGCCGTCCGCATCAAAGACACGAATATGTGGCCCACCACCGTTCTCTGTTCCGGTAACAATCTCCACAGTCCCATCATCTTCAATATCTCCAATAGAAATATTGATTCCTTTATCGTAGGTGTCTGTGTAGGGAGCAAATTTTGCATGGAGAGAATTGTCCGCGTTGTAAATAGAAACAAAAGTGTCTCCTGCCACGACTCGTTCTCGCACACCGTCTCCATCAAGATCATAAGAAACGACCTGTGTTCCACCCTTTGCAAGGCTTTCATAGGCAAAGAATCCTGTGCGTTTTACAGAACCATCACTTGAAAAGATTCGGGCAAACGCACCGTTTAAGAATGTTGCATCCAAAATTTCTTCGATTGGGCGAAGTAGGATAATCCCATCCTTAGCTGCAAGGGTGATTTCATAAACGATCGCCCCGTTGTTTACTGTGGGGTCTTGCTCGCCATGCAGCTTTTCAAACTCTCCATCTAGCTGGACGGTTTGGATGGTGTCTGTCGCGTTTACGATAACCTTCCCTTCTTCAAAATCGCGTTGCCAGACACCTGTGGTGATATTTGAGTTTTGTGGGTTGAGAGTGTTTTGTAGATCAGTTTTTGGAGCCCCGAGATATACATCGTATTCATCGTAGGTCCAAAGTTGTGAGTGGTCTTCTGTTCCGTAGTCAAAACCAAAGTATCCGTTTCCAAGAAGTGTGGTGGTAATACCGTAGCGAACTTTTTGGTAGTCGGTTTTGTTGCCAGTGTTTTCTGTATTGACGTTAATGACTTGAACAGATTCGTACCCAACCTGTTGCTCTAGATCAAGATACTCTTTGGTTTTCTTTTTCCACTGAGTCATGCTGTCGTCTGATGAAGGGAATGTTTCGAACATGCGTCCGTTCACAAACGGAGCGAAGCGTTCGTTAGAAGATCCGTTGGTAATCATGATGTAGTCAGACCCAATCAAGTCTCGTGTTTCGCGGAACAAATCTTCGTAAGCATCCTCCCAAAGACTGTTTGCTGTGTAGCTTGAATCGTTTTGGTTGTTCATGTCTACA
>JABITQ010000036.1 GCA_018700535.1 Candidatus Uhrbacteria bacterium
GTTGTCTGGTCAAGAGTGATCCAGATGCGTCGGCAAGATATTCTCGTGAGCGAGAGACAGCGAGTTTTATGAGCTGTGCAAACACTGGAGAGAAGATTGCTAAGACGATACCGATAACCATCAATGCTGCATTTGAGCGATTATCGTTGTCACGTCCACCAAAGATGAATGTGCGCATGAGGATGTCAGAGAGCAGCAAGACGATTCCCACAAGAACGATTACGACAGTCATGATTCGGATATCGTAGTTTTTGATGTGGGAGATCTCGTGGGCGAGGATGCCCTCAAGTTCTTGTTTGGTCATTGCTTGTAGGAGTCCTGTTGTTACGGCGACAGATGCGTGCTCAGGGTCGCGCCCCGTTGCGAATGCGTTTGGGGATGGGTCTTTGATGACATAAACCTTTGGTGTTGGGATACCTGCTGTAATCGCGAGGTTCTCTACCAATCGGTACAGCTGCGGTGCATCCTTCTTCTGAACTTCTTTTGCCCCAGCTGACATCAGTGCCACCTTGTCTCCTCGGAAAAATCCGATGAGGTTCATGGTGGTTGCTAAAAGGACAGCGAACATGATTCCGATATTTCCCAGTCCAGAGTATTCGCCATACACCCACCCAAGCAAAACGATCACGATGGTGAAGATCGAGATCAGGATCCAGGTGTTGCGTTTGTTTCTATCTATCTGGTCGTACATGGATTAAAACTTCACCTCCGGTTTTTCAAGTTCAACATCAGGTGCATCAAAGAAGTCTCGGGCTTTAAAACCAAACATTCCTACAAAGAGATTGGTTGGGAAGACTTGAAGTTTGGTGTTGAAGTTACGAACGTTGCCGTTGTAAAAACGACGTGATGCAGCAATCTTATCTTCTGCATCTGTGAGTTCGTGCTGTAGGTTTAAAAAGTTTTCTGACGCTTGGAGCTGTGGGTAGTCTTCAGAAACAGCAAAGAGAGACTTGAGCGCACCAGTAAGCATGTTCTCTGTCTTAGCGTGGTCCTTCATGCTTGTTGCTCCCATGGCTGCACTGCGTGCCTCGGTGACTTTTGTGAAGACGCCTTCCTCGTGCTTTGCGTATCCCTTCACGGCAGCAACGATGTTTGGGATAAGGTCGTAACGGCGCTTTAGTTGCACCTCGATATCTGACCAAGATTCATCTGTGCGGTTACGAAATTTGATAAGTCCGTTGTATGTTAGAATGAGCCACACAACGATGAGTCCGGCTAGGACAACAAGTACCCAAATAAGTTCCATATTCAAAAGAAAATTTAGCTGTATTTACCTTTAAATTGTACGAGATTCAGGCTCTCGAGTCAAAGTATATGAGCATTCCAAGACACATCTTCAAAATGTACGATATCCGCGGGCTTGTTGATGCGGAAATTACGGACGATTTAGCTGAAAAGATTGGGGAAGCGTACGCGTACATGCGTCAAAAAGAGCTTGGTGATGGAGTGCCAATGACAATTGTTGTTGGTCGCGATATGCGCGAATCTTCCATTGCGTACCAAAAGCGACTTATACAGGGGCTTGTTTCGCTTGGTGCGAAGGTGATCGATGTCGGCCTAGTTTCTACACCAGCCTTTTATTTTGCTGTTGGTCATCTAAAGGCAGATGGAGGAATTGTGGTGTCTGCATCACATAATCCTGCTGAGTATAATGGGTTTAAGTTGACGCGCGAGATGGCGATTCCTGTGAGTGGAGATAGTGGCATCCAAACGATCGCAGATATGATTGAGTCTGGTGTGGATCGTGAAGGAGTTGTTGCGGGGTCTGTTGAGACTGTTGAAGGGATTCCAGCGTTGGCTGCACAAGCAGAGTTTGATCACGTGACAAAAGATCCGATTAAAAAAATGAAGATTGTTGCTGACACGGCAAACGGAATGGGGGCGCAGTTTTTAGATGAGTTTTTTAAGATGATTGATGCGGATGTTACGCGCATGTACTGGGAGTTTGATGGGACGTTTCCAAATCATGAGGCGGATCCGTTTAAGCCTAAGAACACAGAAGCGTTGCGCAAAAAAGTTATTGAGCTTGGTGCGGATGTTGGTATTACGACTGACGGTGATGGTGACCGAATCTTTTTTGTCGACAACAAAGGAAACCTAGTTGACCCTGCAATCTTACGAGGGTTGCTTTCGCAGATTGAGTTGAGACAGCATCCGGGTGCGACAATTTGTTATGACATTCGACCAGGTAGGATTACACGCGACATGATTGTTGAAGCTGGCGGCAAACCATCAGTGACACGTGTTGGTCACTCTCTCATTAAAGAACAGATGCGTGCAGAGGGCGCGGTGTTCGGTGGGGAATCGTCAGGGCATTTCTATTATCAGTTTTCAACGGGGAGTTACGAAGGGCCTGTAACGGTTGCTGCGCAGATCTTGCAAGAGATCACGCGTCGTGGGGAATCGCTCTCTGAAATTGTTGAGCCTCTTGAGAGATATTCACACTCTGGTGAAATTAATTTCAAAGTTGAGGACAAGAATGAGATGATGGGCAAGCTGAAAGCGAAGTATGCTGATGGTAAGTTAAGCGAGATCGATGGGATTACGATTGAGTACGAAAACGTGTGGTTTAACGTGCGTGCGAGCAATACAGAGCCAAAACTTCGCTTGAACCTTGAGGCGGTAGATAAAGCAACTATGGAGGCGAAGCGTGATGAGATCGTTGCGTTTATTAAAGAGAATGCTTAGAATTTGTACGTATGGCTGTATCAAAAGACAAAAAGAAGATTGAGCATCTGCTTGAGAGAGGTGTGGAGAATGTGTACCCGTCAAAGGGTTTCCTTGAGTCTCTGTTGAAAAAAGGGAAGCAAATCTCGCTCTATCTCGGTATCGACCCAACAGGACCAGACCTACATATTGGGCACTCAATCCAACTTCGCAAGCTTCGTGAGTTTCAAGACTTGGGACACAAAGTCATCCTTTTGATTGGAGACTTCACCGCAATGATCGGTGATCCAACAGACAAGTCTGCTGCACGTGTGCGCCAGACTCGCGATGAAGTTTTATCAAACGCCGCGAAGTACAAAGAGCAGGCGAGTAAGATTTTAAATTTCGATGGAGATAATCCAGTCGAGGTTAAGTACAACAGCGAATGGTTGGGCAAAATGTCTTTTGCAGATGTTGTTGAGTTGTCGTCGCATTTTACTGTGCAGCAGATGCTCGAGCGTGACATGTTTGATAATCGCATGAAAGAAGGGAAGCCAATTTACATGCATGAGTTTATGTACCCACTGATGCAGGGACATGACTCTGTGGCGATGGATATTGATGGTGAGCTTGGTGGGAATGATCAGATGTTTAACATGCTTGCTGGACGCACGCTCATGAAGGCGACAAGTGGGAAAGAGAAGTTTGTGATTACGAATAAGCTTATTGAAGACCCGACTGGTAAGAAGATGGGGAAGAGTGAGGGGAACATGATTACGCTTTCTGACTCGAGCGATGAGATGTTTGGGAAGATCATGAGCTGGACCGATGGAATGATTGTTGGTGGGTTTGAGCTTTTGACTGACTCTGACGTTAGTGAGATTGAGGATGCGCTTAAGGGTGGGATGAACCCACGAGAGGTGAAAGCGCGGCTTGCGAGCGAGGTTGTGGCGTTTTACTTTGATGAGGATGAAGGTGCTGCTGCGAGTGATCGATTCGATCAGTTGTTTCAAAAGAAAGAGGTACCAGATGACGTTGCTGAGGTTTCGATTAAGGGTTCGATGAATATTATCGATGTGCTTGTTGAGACAGAGCTTGCGAAGTCAAAGTCAGAAGCACGTCGTTTGATTGATGGAAAGGGTGTGAAAGTGAATGAGGTGGCTGTTGAAAATTATGACCATGAGGTTTTGAAGGGAGCGTTGCTTCAGAAGGGGAAGCGGCATTTTGTGCGTGTAAAATAGATGTTTGAGAGTTTTAGGTTATGAAGAAAAAATCACCAGAACAGATTGGTAAAGGAATGGGTGCATGGTCTAAAGGTCTTCAGGCTACATCGCCAGAACTCGCTCAAAAACTTGACCGTCCACGATCTGAAGGTTGGGAGATGCTTGAGGAAATAGATTTACCGCGATACAAGCGCGTTCA
>JABITQ010000067.1 GCA_018700535.1 Candidatus Uhrbacteria bacterium
CATCAAATACCAGCTTTGACATTTGGATCAGAGCCCTGAGCTGAGCATTGCTGATACCTGGCTGTGAAGCTTGTTCAACAAGCTCACTGACCGTACGCGGCCTCACTGAATCCAGAATAAGAACTTGTGTCATCCTAACCTCCGGTTATTCGCTAGGAATACGAACACTTAAAGATTATGTGCAAGCTCAACCATTGTCAACAATCCAATAGAAAATAAAAGAACAGCGCCTAGAAGACACCGCTCGCGTAACCTACTCTGGCACAACGCGGAAGAGCAGAATGGTCACATCGTCGTTTTGACCTCGTTTCTCAAGCTGTGCTTGCAACGCGCACATAACGCACGACATTGGAACATCAGCACCAACAGACCCCATGTCAATAAACAACGACTGAACAATCTTGCTTCCTCCATCTGTGCAAAGGGCAAAAATCGTTCCGGGCTCAAACTCTGACAGTGAAAACTGAAGCACTTCGGGTACATGAGTCATCATGGGTTGATAATTCTGCCAACTACCAAATCCGCGCGTAACAGCAAGTCCTCCGGTCCAGTAGCCATCTAGCTTCCGCCAACACAGACGTGGCTGCCGCAAACGATCCAAACTGAACCTAAGTCTGTGACCAAGATCGAGCGCAGCAAATCGCGCCAGCTCACGAGGGTCTCTACCATTGTGATCAGTCGTCAAAAGACGATAACCCCGACCAGGGTCATTGGATGCATAGAGACGACAATCTCCAGCTTGAGCCAAATGAATCACACCATCCGCAACCGCAATACAGCTCACCACTGCCCCAAGCGTTTGAAGCTCGCACCCATCCTCATCCACCTCCCCAATCAGGTGCTTAAACCGTGCGTCGATCCGTTCGGCAGCACAATCAAACAACTCAGGAAACTTCGACGTATCAGGATTTTTACCAAACTCTTCAACAAGCATTAAAGCCAACGCTTCTGAGAACGCTCGAACACGAACATCCTTTGGTACCCGTTTTCCATCCGAGCCCACCGCGACCCCATAACCGTCCACCATAGCAATAAAGAAATGCCTACTTGATTCAGCAAAAGCATCTTCATTCACCAAATGACGATAGAGCGGAGAACTTAGTACTGCATATTCCACAACCATCTCTTCCTCCGAATTTCTGGCAATGAAACGATAAGAAAAATATGACTCCGTGTCAATCAAAACAAAAAGAAACACCCCACCGATCAATGAGATTCCAGCAAGGGTTTCTCGTTGATCGATGGGGTCACGTTCTACGGACCACCAATCTCATTGGCGATCTTGTTCAGCTCCGCCTCTGAGAGAGGATAGTGAACGATAAGAATCGTTCCAATGCCAGTTGTAGCAGCGAGGTACTCACCCGTCTCATCCCTGTTCCAAATCGGAACACCATCACTCCCATCATAGAAGCCACCACGCTCGAATTCGATCTTGGTCGCAGAAACCTTGATCGTGATCTCCCCACTGGGATCGAGAGTCCAGGTAGCATCCGTCAGGGCAGCCACATCACATCGTCCAACCATGGCGCACCCTTGGCGCAAGCCGACAACGTAATTCTCTCCATCTACCACGACGGTACCAAATGGGATCGTGGACTCGAGACTGACCTCTTCATCACTGGGGCACCCAGTGATGGTGAGTAGAGCGAGAGCAAGCAGACAAGTTCGAAACATGGTTTCTCCAAGTGTGTTCGAGGGGCTAACCACTGAAATAGTGGTGTCATGTGACAAGGCAAGCTAGCAAAAATAGGCCATCTTGTCAATGCCAAGGTATGCGTCTCGCAATCTAAAAAACCTGCGTTACCGAGTAACGCAGGGTTTTTTACTAACAATTGCAGCATATTTATCCAGAGACTTCTGCGTTACCGAGTAACGCAGGATTCCCTACCCACCAATCACCGTCCCAACAAACCTCTCCCCCTTCAGCAACTTATCCAGGTTCTCAAAATTCTTTCCATTCAACAACGCAACTTTCATCTTCGAGTTCGATGCAAGTTTGGAAGCTACAGGATCAAACGGCACGTTCATACCTGGATCCCATTTGCTCCCCACCATCTTACGGAAATCTTTCCAGCTAATATCACAGATTATTTTTGCACCCTTGTACTTGTTCGGATCCTTGTCGTACACATAATCAATGTTCGACAAGTTGATCACCACAGACGACTTTAGCCGCTTTGCAATCCTGGTTGCCACATAATCCGTTGACCATCCCGGCTTCCAACCAGCCGCCACCATCACAGGCTTGTTCCATCGCTTTGGCGCACGCGTCGGATCTTTAATCATCACAGGATGCGCAATTTCGCGAAAGACCGTACGAACCAAATGTCCGTTTAAGCGCGTTGAGTGAATCCCAAGCCAATCTAAATCCTCACGTGTAAGCGCACCTACCTTTCGCGCTGCCTCTTGGTACTGCCTGGCAGTTCCACCTCCACCGACAACGATCACAAACTTCCACCCAAGCTTCACGTGCTTTTTTACTATCTTCTTTAGCTCTTTCAAAAAGTCGTGGTCAACACCTCCATTCGGAACAACGAGAGATCCTCCTACAGATACAACGAGTGTGGTTGGCTTCAATGAATTGGTGTGGGTCATAAAAAAAAGAGACGCCTATGGCGTCCTTGAAATTATTACGATTCTTTTGCTTGTTTAATTAACCAGTTGGTAGCAAGTGAGATCACCCATAACATAAGGGCTGCCAATAATGCGGGAGTGAATCCCTCAACAACAAATCCTTCAACGATTGTTGACGCAAGCCAGATCATCATGGCGTTGATCACAAAAGTAAACAATCCTAGTGTGATGATTGTGACAGGAAGTGTAAGGATGAAAAAGAGAGGACGCACGAGAGCATTTACAAGCCCGAGAATAAGTGCGGCGATCAATGCGTTGTAAAACGTTTCAACGCCAAACCCAGGGATCACGTTTGCAACGATGATAAGTGCGAGGGCGTTGATTACCCAACGAAAGAGAATATAAGACATATTACGCGTCAAACTTCTTTTTAATTTCTTCAACTTTGTTTTCTACTTCACCGAGCTTTTTCTTAAGAGCACCAGCCAACTCAAGCCCACGCTCAAACTGCTTCAGCCCTTTGTCGAGATCAAGATTCTCTTCTGAGTCGAACCATTCAGTAATCTCTTCAAGCTCTTTAAAAGCGTCAGTAAAATTTACAGCTTTCTTTTTTGCGGTCATACAAGTTTCTGCTGTCCCTTACCATTTAATCGCTTAACCTCTGCCTCGAACGATCCTGAAGCCAATTGTACTCCAATGCCCGCTCCTACTTCAAGTTTAGACGAGTCAGTCAAGACAGCGCCGTCAACGGTCACAATACTGTAACCACGCGCAAGCACGCGCTTTGGGTCTACTTGCCTCAAAACACGACCAAGCCCTTCGAGCTCACTACGGATCTGTGGGATCCAGTCAGCTGTGGCGATCTCAAATCTTTCGTACACAAATTTGAATCTTTCCTTTTGTCTCTCAAGCACAAACGACACCAAGTTCGTTGCGCGCTCAACAATATGACCGCGACGCGAAAGCGAATCGCGAATACGCTCTTCCATGTGCCGAGCCATGGTCTCAAGCTCGTACGCGACATCAGTGCGAGATGGAACAATCAACTCAGCAGCGTTAGACGGCGTTGACGCACGAACATCTGCAACAAAATCTGCAAGCGACTCATCGCGCTCATGACCAACTGCACATACAACAGGAATCTTTGACGCGTAAATTGCGCGCGCAACCGACTCGTCATTAAACGCATGCAGGTCCTCAAGCCCTCCTCCCCCACGCGTAAGCACAAGAGCATCTGGTTGCTCGTCGCTAGATAACGAATTGAAATATTCAAATGCTTCAACAATCTCCTTCACAGCCATACGCCCCTGCACATGTACATGCGCATGGTCTACCTTCACCCCTCCCCAACGATTATTCAAAATGCGAACAAAGTCACCAAAGGCCGCAGCATCACGCGAAGTGATAATCCCAATCTTTTCAGGGAATCGCATCAACGGTCGTTTACGGCTCACATCAAACAACCCTTCATCTTCCAACTTCTTTTTCAAAAGCACATAAGCGCGCTGCAATGCCCCCTCACCAACAGGAGCCACCTCTTGCACGTTCATCTTGAACGTTCCAAAACGCTCGTAGATTTTTGGGAACCCTTTCACCTGCACACGCATCCCACTCTCAATCTGCACCTTAAGCTGCCAAGTCGTCATAAAGCACTTAAGCACCGCCTGCTCCTTCTCATCTTTCAAATCAAAACTCACCCACTTTTGCTGTGCAATGCGAAAATCGGACACCTCACCCTCAACAAGAGTCTGTGTCGACGGAATCATTTTGAGTGTGTCGTTTACGAGATCAAGATAATCTGAAACAGAAAAGACAGTTGGCTCCATAGCTATACCTGAAAGAAAAACGGTTGATAATACTGCACCAAAAGCCACAAGCCCAAACCGAGCATCATGTGTGACATCAACATCTCCATCCAAACCTGATGTCCTTCTTTAAGACCAAAGAACCCCATACCAAGCATTGGGTAGATAGCAACACCAGCAACAATCCAACTAAGGAACGCGTAGACGATTAGTGACAGCAATGTGTACGGAGCACCTGTGACAAAGAGCCATCCCTGCAAAACAAAGAGCACATAGACGAGACCAAAGAAAAACCCGATGATGATGTGCATCAGCAACCCGATCAAAAATACTTCGTGCTTATGTCGAATCGTAAAGCCAAAAATGCGCTTCACATCAATAAGAAGCGGCGCATTCTTTACGCGTCCTTTCTCCATAATCTCGAGCAAGAGTGCTGGGAGCGCAAAAACGAACGCCACCAATCCTCCCAATGCTCCACCTAATAAATAGTCCATACACTAAGGATTCAAAACTAAAACCACCCTGCCTCCATCCGTGATCTCCTCCCCATCATTCCAATCATGGATCGCACTCATAAGCGTATCAACATCATACAAGTACGCCTCACCTCGCTTTGTCCCAGGATCGTTCACAATAAACTGATCATCCTCGGTGTACCCACGAACAACAAGCATGTGGTAGATCGGGCCCGGCGCGGTGAAGTACGGATTACCAAGCATGCGACCAGCCGCCGGCACAATCACAGGACGCCCCTCTGCAAGCTGTGTCTTGATGTCATCAACCGTCGGGTCCTCAATAGCAACCGCAGAAGAGAATCCATACATCATCTCAGCAAAGATCCCTGTCTGCTCAACAGTCGTGTCTTCATAGTATCCAAACAACCCCTCCTCAAACGCCACGATTTTCAAAATCGCATCATCAGCCTTCTGTGCATCAATCATCCCCTCAGGCTCCCCCTCAAAATACCGATGCACCATGTACACACTCGCCTCCTCACATGTTTCTTTATAAGGATAATCCCAATTTGCATGCGGAGCCTGCGAAGTAAACGGAACGGCTAGGTTAATTGATAACGGCAGCACGAACTCTTCTGCTTCCACCAATTCATCAACAACCACGTCTTCTTCGATTAAGTCCTCGACAACCTCTTCGATCACATCTTCCGCAACTTCGTCTACAACCACATCATCTACAGTAGGCAAACTCTCATCCACAACCGGCAACGCAGCAACCTCTTCGACTTCCTCAACCTCGTCAAAACCAACAGACTCAGGAAGCGCAGGAGCTGTCGCCTCCACGTACCAATCTAAAATCGCTACCCGCTGTATATACAACGCAGCACCGAGCGCAATGATTACAATAAAAAATGTCGCAACGTTTTTGATAAATCTCATAAGCAAACACCTACATCCTCAACGTAATCTGAACACGAGAGGTCATCCGGACACTGGTCATCACTTTGACACTCACAGTATTCCATACAGATCTCAATGCAAATCGCACCTGGATCCTGACGACAGGCTGATCCACATGCATTCCACACTCCGTCAGCAGACTCGCATGTTGCTTGGGTTAATCCGTCATCCGTTGAATCTTGAAAGTTTGGGGTCAATACAGCGTCATCAATGGATCCTGAACCATCCGTCAGCGCAATAATAAGCGCCGCGACTATTACCACCACTGCCACTAATACAAAGACACTTTTCTTCATAATCCAGCATGTTCACGCACCCAACGCTGCAACTTGTATGTGGCGATCACATCATCCTCGTTGTACTCCACAATCTTTTTCAGCAACTTAGGCGACTTCTTTTTAAGCCACTCCTCAAACCACACAACCGAGTTGGCACCCGACGCATCCTTACTGCGCCAGTTAAATCCAATATAGGTTGCAATGTCTTTGAGCGAATAGAAATAAAGTGGAAAAATAATTGCTGGGCGAATCACAGACAAGATATCGATCATGTTGCGATGAAGTGCCTCGCGCGCAATTTC
Organism: Candidatus Uhrbacteria bacterium; assembly: GCA_018700535.1. Taxonomy (GTDB): domain Bacteria; phylum Patescibacteriota; class Patescibacteriia; order UBA9934; family GWF2-40-263; genus UM-FILTER-50-9. The sequence continues at coordinate 6,375 of JABITQ010000067.1, forward strand.
TGAAATACCGAACTTCGCAGAGAAGTGACGAATCACATCTTGCTCGTACCAACCGTAATGATAAATAGGTGCATCAATCCTCCCTTCAATGAAGGTGATAAATTCTTGCCACATCGCCCCCTCCTGCTCTGGAGTCTCTGCAAAAAACTGATAATACTGCTCACCTTTATCTGTCACCTCGTAGACACCGAATAGATAAATAAAATCGCGCAACGGATCTGCTTCGATATCAAAGAACAGTTCAATGCTCGCCTCAGGCAACTCAATATCTGCTCGAATAATATGCCTATGATCATGAATCGCAATCGCTTGATCACGCATTGTCTCAAGCCGAGACGGATTCACATTAGGAACAAGTGCCTCAAGCTCAGGAACAGACTTCACAGCCAACTCGCTCACAGTCTTTACACCAGCACCAGCCAAACGACGCACCTCATCGCGCCACACACGATTCAATAGAGAAAGATCGTTACACGACTCCGACTCTGTCAGACACTCTTTAAACCAAGGTGACTGCTTGCACCCACTCGTCACAAAATGCGCCGGACGTTTCCCAGCAACAATCTTTTCGATCTCCCCAAGATTAAGTGAGTACTGTGCTTCAAAATCTTCAATCAAATAATCATGTACTACGTTGTCTGGTGTGATCACATACCCCTGAACAGGCTTGGTGCCTTGAACGCGCTCAAGAAGCTCTGCATAAAAACACCCCTGGAACATGTGGTCATCGCGCACCTGACGTGTGTGCTTGATGTCTGCGGCAACATAATAATAATCCCCCAAACCAGAACGACCTTCAACGCGCTCGAGTAAGTCTGGGTTTCCCACCCAATGCTTGTCGATTAATGTCCCGCGATAAATAGACTGCCGCCCCTCGCGCATAAACTCCAATGTCTGACGAAATGCTTCGTCAGGGTCTTCGGCTGTTACTTCAGCCAAATCTTCTTTGTCAGAAATCAAATCGCGCTGCATCTCATGGATAAGCCCTTGATCCTGCAATTGCTGCATTAAAGGCACATGCGGACGAGCCTGATCTGTATGCGTATCAAAATAAATCCAATTGGCACATTTGAGATACTGAAAGAAGGTTTTTTCGGTAATAGTTCCTTGCATAGAATTAACCACATTATAACACGCAGTTGCATTTACTGTCGGGTTTGCTAATGTCTAGCGGTCGCAAACCTGTGGCAACATAAATCTATGGAGTCGTGATGCCCAAGTTGTCATCATTGATGATTGAGCCGATCAACACACCTCGTCCACTCGACAGTGACACAATACGTCGAGATGACCTCGTGAGGTTTCGTCAGCAAGCCACTGAGCTCGGCTTAGTAGTCCTGCGCATCCCTGGGATAGACCAAGGAGACTACGCGCTCGTTCGCACACTCATGGAGAGCTACTACGGACAAGAGCTGTCACACCTGCGCCCAGATATCCGTGTCGCAGATCATCGCCAAGTAGGACTCACCGAGCCTCACCTGGAACACGACCCGCGTCACAAAGAACTCGCCACGTCACTCCCAGAGCACCTGCGCCCATTCCCTCACAAGGGCCCAAACCCGTTCATGCGCTTTTTTTGGCGCTACGGCTCACGTCCTGTCGATACAGACTTCCCCGAACGTCATGCAGACCCTGTCATCCCAAAACGATTCAGAAACGTATGGGCGACAATCATGAACGACTGGGGAGAGAAGATCTCTCGTGCTGGAATAATCTGCGCAAGAATGACTGAAAAGGCTTTTGAACTAGAGAACCGTGCAATCCAAAACATCATGCACCAAGGCCCTCACCTGGTAGCACCAACTGGATGTGACTTGATCACACTACTCGCCGAACGCTCTCAAGTGGGTGGTGGCACCATTGGGATGATGATCAAGACAACCAAAGATGATGCTGCCCTTCAAACGCTTGCATGGCGCCACAACTGGATCGGACTTGTTCTCTCAGACTGGCACACCGACTTCAACCTCTTCACCGGCCACGGCCCCTCCAACTTCCCAGGTCTTCTTGGTTGGACACCTGCACTAGACAAAGCGTTTCCTGTGCGCGTGCCCCCCGGATGCTTCCTGTTCCAGTTTGGTGAAGGAATGGAATATCTATCTGCAGGCAAGCTTGGAGAAGACCGTATTCGTCGCGGTTATCACCAAGTCGTCGTCACGATGGATACACTCCGGACACTCAAGCAACGCCTGCTCCTTGGTCTCCCGCCAATCCGCGTCTCATCGACAGCGTTCTTCCATGGCAACAGCGACCAAAGACTGGCTCCTCTCCCACAATTCCGCACAGGTGATTGGGAGCGCAGATATCCCCCCACAACCTTTGGTGCATACGGCGCCGAGGTCATCAAACAAATCGGCTTGGGCGCCTCTGTCGCAAGTTGATCAAAAAACCCACCATGCTTTACGAAGCGTGGTGGGTGTTTCATTTTAAACAAAAAAGAACCATCATCGTACATGACGGTTCCCGCGTGCATCACGAGCGCGTTTCTTTTTGAGCCATTTGAGATAAATTCCCTGACGACGATCGAGTGAACGTGCCAAGATGAGGAGTGAAAGTCGTAGGCGTTTGAACGTAGGAACATTTTCAGGATGCTTCAACGTTTTGTGTCGAAGCCCACGCCGAATATGAGACAAACTTCTCTTCATGCCAGGAACAGCAGCGCAACGACGAAGGATGTTCGTGGTGTTGTCATCGAGCATGTTCTCACCACTGGTGCGCACTCGACGATAAGCGTCCTCAAAAGCTTTCAGTGCCAAACGGATCTTATCCCCCTCCTCAAGCAACATGCGTCCTTCTGTGTC
>JABITQ010000081.1 GCA_018700535.1 Candidatus Uhrbacteria bacterium
GAAAAGCGCGAAGAAATTTAACACGATTGTTTTGAAAGGAGGCTCACGCAATCACATCATTGCACTTGTTCTTATTCTCGCTATCACGACGGGGGTGTTTGCGTTTGCGTTTAACCAAATCAATCAGGTACCACAAGCTGAACCAGATTACGGACTTACATTTTCAATTGTTTACGCTGAGCAGCTGGGTTTGGATTATCAAGAGGTATACAAGGCACTTGTTGAAGATCTTGGTGTATCTCGCGTGAGGCTTCCGATTTACTGGTCAGAGGTTGAGAGCGATCCCAGAAATTCGAATTGGGAAGTCTATGATTGGCTCTTTGAATACTCAGAGAATCACAATGTAGAACTGATCCCGGTGGTCGGCTCAAAAGTTCCTCGGTGGCCTGAATGCTTTATTCCTTACTGGGTAGAAAAACTCAATACAACCTACCAACACAAGGAGTTGCTCAAGTTTATGAAATACTCTGTTGAACGGTATAAAGATTCTGAATCTGTCATTCGTTGGCAGGTCGAGAACGAACCATTCTTCCCATTTGGAGAGTGTCCAACCGTATCAAGTGAGCAGTTTCAACAACGGGTAGAGTTGGTGCGATCACTCGACGATAAGCCCATTCAGGTCACGGTAAGTGGAGAGGTTGGTCCTTGGTTAGATTCTGCGCAAGCTGCGGATGTCCTCGGAATTTCAATGTACCGTCAAACCTGGAACGATCTGTTTGGTTACTTCGTTTATCCAATCAGCCCAGAGTTTTACTTCTTCCGAGCGGGCTTAGTAGCGCCGTATGTCGACAAAGTGATAGTCTCTGAGTTGCAGGCAGAGCCGTGGTTTCCAGAAGCTATTGAAAATAGAACTCCTGCAAAGTGGTACGAATCGTTTACAGCAGAGATGTTTCAAAACAACTTAGATTTTGCCATTCAGTCAGGGTTAAGTGAGGCGTACCTTTGGGGAGCTGAATGGTGGTACTTCCTGCTTTTGAACGGTGAGGATCGTTTATGGGAGAAGGCTAAAGAAATAAATTGGTAACTATGGCGAAGAAAAAAACATACGATGTTATTGTGCTCGGAACTGGATCAGCGGGCTTTTCTGCTGTTGAGGGAGCTCTCGCTGCAGGAGCAAAGGTTTGCGTTATTGAAAAAGAAAAACTTGGTGGCGAGTGTCCTAACTATGCCTGCGTGCCGTCAAAGGCAATATTAAAAGCAGCAAAGGTTTATCGCATGATGCGTCATGCGCGTGAGTTTGGGCTAAATCCTGGAAAAGTCTCTTTCGATTTTGCGTCTGTAATGAAGTACCGCGGAGCTGTTGTCTCGACCATTACAGGAGGTGGTGAGTATGGAGATCGTTATCATAAAATTTTGAAAGGACTTGGTGTAGACGTCAAAATTGGTACAGGAACTTTTGTGGATGACCATACAATTGAGGTCGATGGTGAGACATTGGTTGGGAAAGCAATTGTGATCGCAACGGGGACTGTCGATTTTGTTCCATCTATCATGGGTATCGATACGGCTAATTTTTGGCACTGGAAGGATGCGATCCAAGCAAAGAAACAACCAAAGTCACTTGCGATTATTGGTGGGGGCCCAGTTGGTTGTGAGATCGCAACATTTTTTGCAACCTTTGGAACGCGTGTTGTGTTGCTTCAGGGGGCATCGACCATTTTGAATCATGAAGATGCTGAGATAGCGAATATTGCGCAAGAAGAGATGGTTAAGCTTGGGGTTGATGTTCGGTCAGGAGTAAATATTAAGGAGATCATAAACGCACGAGGGGGTGTATACGGAATTCGTGTGGACGATGGGGGAGAGGTTGAAACTGTTGCTGTTGAAAGATTGCTTGTCGCAACGGGTAAACGGTCAAATGTACAAGGAATCAATCTCGAGTCTACGGGTGTAAAGCTTGATGATCGCGGTGTTTTAAAAATCAACAAAGAACAACGCACAAATGTGAAGCATGTTTTTGGAGCAGGGGATGTTACGGGCGGAATGCAATTTACTCACACAGCACATCACGAGGGAATGGTGGCTGGATACAATGCTGCGCTTGTTGCAAAGAAAAAACGCACGGTTTCAAGAAAAGTAGATGAGCGTGTTGTGCCACGTGTGACGTTTGTTGAGCCCGAAGTTGCTTCTGTCGGAATGACAGCCGCACAGGCCAAGGAGAAGTTTAAGACGGCACTTGTTGGTACATATCAGGTGGGTGCACTTGGGCGTGCAGTGACCGAGAATGCTCGTGTTGGTCTTGTTAAAATTGTTGCACATCCAAAAACTCGCAAGGTGCTTGGTGGTCATATGATTGGCGACAGAGCTGGTGAGGTGATCCACGAGGTAGCACTTGCGATGCATCTCAATATTACGGTAGATAAGCTCGCCTCGATGATCCACGCATTCCCAACATATTCAGAGGGGGTGAAGGCAGCTGCCGCTAATGTAAAAATTGAAAAATAATACCTTGGATATTCAGATGAGTTGAGAAGATAATTGTGGAAAACAGCAGGGTTACCCTCTGTGATATAATCGCTCGCGTATGTCCAATGAAGTTGTTCTAGATATTGAAACTCAGAATACGTTTCAAGAGGTTGGTGGGTTTAAAACCAACTTACTTAAGATCTCAGTGGTCTGTGCGTATTTTTATGAGACCGGTACGTATGAGTGCTACGAGGAGCACGAGCTTGGAAAATTTTATAAACGTCTTGAATTGTCAGGTCGTTTAATCGGATACAACTCGCTCGGGTTCGACCTGCCTGTGATGAACAATTATTACGCAGGAGATTTTCTTACATTTCAAAATTTAGACTTACTAAAAGAGATTCACAAGTCTCTCGGTTTTCGATTAAAGCTCGATGACGTCGCAGCCGCAACAGTAGGGCACCGCAAGTCTGGCCATGGTCTTCAGGCTGTGGAGTGGTGGAAGCAAGGAGAGGTTCAAAAAATTAAAGACTATTGTATTCAAGACGTTAAGGTGACAAAAGATGTTTACGAATACGGAAAGAAATATAATGCACTTGCGTACGAAGATCGACTGGGTGGACGCAAGGCAATCCCTGTTGATTTTTCAGAGAAAGTTGAAGATGAAAAAACGAGTATTAACTTGAGCATGGGGTTTTGATACAAAAACATTTACGAAAGACAATTTAAGGATATTCTGTGGATAACCGATCCTTTGACACACTACATATAGTGGCCTAGAATAGAGAGGCACCACAACATATAGTGGTGTAGTGGGGAAAGAAGTTTTTACCACAACAGAACACCTTCCAGGAGAAAAATAGAGATCCCGCCTAAGGATCTTATTTTATTCCGCCAAATTTTGGACCACATTTCACAAATTATTAACGGTTAATTTTTCCAACGTACTCGCCCTATGTCGGATCACACCACAAAACAGAAAACCGAAAAGCAAGTTTCTAAAGCAAATATCTCAGACGTTGTTTGGGAATTTATGACATCTGTAAAACAGGTGCGTAAACGTAGTGGCGAAGAACAAGCCTTCGACGCAAAAAAGATACATCGCTCTGTTCATCAGGTGCTCATCGCTTCTGGTTTGAAACAGCAAAAGCTGGCAGATAAAATCGCCGGTCAGGTCATGACACGACTCACTAAGGAGTTTGATGGCCACAGCACACCTTCATTTTCAGATGTGCGTGAGAACATCGGATTGTGTCTCATCGACAACAACTTGATCCATGTAGCAAAGCGTTATTCACAGTATCGTTCTGCTGGGGCGAAGGAAGAGAAAGTAGATACCTACGGAAAAGGAATCAAAGTTGATCGATATTTTACAAAACAAGGAGCGCATCCATACGACCAGATCGAGTGGGAGTTGCGTGACGCGATCATCACCGACTCAAAAGGAAATACCGTCTTTGAGCAAAAGGGTGTTGAGATGCCAAAGAGCTGGTCACAGACTGCAACAAACATTGTTGTCTCTAAGTACTTTTTTGGAACGATTGGAAAAGCAGATCGTGAGCACTCAGTGCGACAGTTGGTTGGGCGTGTTGCATCAACAATCTCAAACTGGGGACGCAAGGATGGTTACTTTCAAACAGTAGAAGACGCACAGACATTCGAGGACGAGCTGCATCACATCTTGGTAAACCAGATGGCAGCATTCAACTCACCAGTTTGGTTTAACGTCGGTACCACACGTCCGCAACAGTGTTCTGCGTGTTTCATCAACTCTGTTGATGACGACATGCGTTCTATCTTGAACCTCTGTGTCACAGAGGGAATGCTCTTTAAGGGTGGGTCTGGTGCGGGGTCAAACCTGTCTACACTTCGCTCTAGTCGTGAGTACCTTGGTGGATCAAATGGAAAGGCATCTGGGCCTGTGTCCTTTATGAAAGGACTCGACGCATTTGCTGGTGTTATCAAGAGTGGAGGAAAAACTCGTCGTGCCGCAAAAATGGTAATTCTCGATATTGGTCATCCAGACATTGATCAGTTTATTACTTGTAAGGTTGAAGAAGAAAAGAAAGCTTGGGCGCTCATGGATGCTGGATATGATGGATCCATCGATGGTCCAGCGTACGGATCAATTTATTTTCAGAATGCAAATAACTCCGTCCGCGTAAACGATGAGTTTATGGCGGCTGTAGAAATCGGTGGAGATTGGGATACTGTTGCTGTTACCACTGGAGAGCCTGTTCAGACTTGGAAAGCACAGGAGCTCATGGACCTCATGACAGATGCAGCCTGGGTGTGTGGTGATCCTGGTATCCAGTACGACACAACAATCAACAAGTGGCACACCTGCAAAAACACAGATCGTATTTTTGCATCAAACCCTTGTTCTGAGTACATGTTCTTGAACGACTCTGCATGTAACTTGGCGTCTCTTAACTTGCTCAAGTACCGCAAGCCTGTAAACGGTGAGTTGGTCTTTGATGTTGAGTCATTCAAAAAGGCAAACGAAATTATTATCACCGCCATGGAGATCATGGTTGGAAATGCGACATACCCAACACCAGCGATCGAGCAGAACAGTCTTGATTACCGACCGCTCGGAATTGGATACGCAAACCTCGGCGCACTTCTTATGAGTCGCGGACTTGCGTACGACTCAGATACTGGACGTAACCTCGCTGCAGCAATCACATCACTTCAGAGTGGGCACTGTTACTTGCAGTCTTCAAAGATCGCAAAAGAGATTGGTGCGTTTGAGGGGTACAAGATCAACGAAGAGCCAGCTATGGAAGTGATGCGCATGCATCGCGATGCTTCTTACGAGATCAACGAAGAGGGTGTTCCAGAGGGGCTTTTGACCGAGTCCCGCAAAGCTTGGGACAATGTTGTAGAGCACGGATCACAGCACGGATTGCGCAACGCACAGATTTCAGTACTTGCGCCAACCGGAACCATCTCGTTCCTTATGGACTGCGACACAACAGGTGTTGAGCCAGATATCGCGCTTGTGAAGTACAAGTGGCTTGTGGGTGGAGGAATGCTCAAGATTGTTAACCAGACCGTTCCAGAAGCACTTACACGTCTTGGTTACTCAGATGCAGAACGTAAAGGAATCCTCGATTACATTGAAGAAAAGGACACCATCGAGAATGCGCCAAACTTGAAGGCTGAACACGTGAATGTCTTTGACTGTGCGTTTAAGGCTGCAAACGGTACGCGCACTATCCATTACATGGGGCACGTCAAAATGATGGCGGCAGTACAGCCGTTTATCTCCGGTGCTATTTCAAAGACGGTAAACATGCCGCATGAGGCAACACGTGAGGATATCGCTGAGGTGTACATGCAGGGATGGAAGCTTGGGCTGAAGGCAATCGCGATTTATCGTGATGGGTCTAAACGTCAGCAGGCATTGACCACATCAAAAGAGAAAGATGCAAAGAAACAGAATGCAGAAGAAGAAACCAAGACGCCGGCAACGATCGCAAGTGCGCAAGTGCCAACGGTGAAGGTTTCTACAAACGATCGAAAGCTACGACGACGAAGGTTGCCGGATGAGCGTCGATCAATCACACACAAGTTCGCGGTTGGGAATCATGAGGGGTACATCACTGTTGGTTTATACGATGATGGAACACCTGGGGAACTTTTCTTGATGATGAGTAAGGAGGGGTCAGTGATCTCTGGACTCATCGACTCGTTTGCTACATCGATTTCGATCGGTCTTCAGTACGGGGTGCCACTGGAGGTATTGGTAAACAAATTTGTGCATGTGCGTTTTGAACCATCTGGGTACACCAACAACCCCCAGATCCGCATTGCAAAATCAATCATCGACTACATCTTCCGCTGGCTCGCCATCAAGTTCTTGCCACGTGAGTCACAGCTTTCTGTGGGCGTGAACGTCGCTGAGGATGAAGTGGTCGCTCAGGTAAAAGCAGTTGATGCCGCACCTGTCGTTGAGAAGGAGGAAGCACAACCAAACCTCTTTGAAGCCAAAAAAGACGAAGGGGCTGCGCATACACAAACATTCGACAATCAGTCTGACGCACCAGCCTGCGACACCTGTGGATCGATCATGGTGCGCAATGCAGCGTGCTACAAGTGTCTAAACTGCGGAGCAACATCCGGTTGTTCTTA
>JABITQ010000083.1 GCA_018700535.1 Candidatus Uhrbacteria bacterium
CGGTTAGGGAGCTTAAGAAATGCGTCGAGGCAAAAGCGTATGCCTTTGGCGTCTCCCCTGCCATCTCCGTGTTACTCGGAGAATACGCCGCAGATTTAATTACAAACTCAAAGAATTATGTCAGAAGAAAAGAAAATCAGTTGGTATAACCAACTCGAAGACCGAATCGGAAACCTCGCAGAACAATTCGGTCTAGACGACGTCCAACGACTCACCTTCAGAGACTTCGTCACAAACCTATCAAGAGATCAGTTCCGTGCAGGAAGCAAAAGCGGCGCTGGTTGGGCATTTGATCAGGCAAGGAAAGGAAGGTTGAAGACAGCGAGTTAAGCAAGATTACACGCCGACACGTCGCTCTCATGCGACGTGTCGGACCGTTTATGACGTATGATATAATCCAAATATCATCAAGTGTTTTATGAAAAAAGAAATCACAAATACTCAACTGCTAGAAAAAATTGAAGCTGGTTTTAACGAAGCTCGACTTGAAAGAGTCGCTGGTTTTGAACAAGCAAAACTCGAAAGAGACGCTGGGTTTGAAGAAGCTCATCTTGCGAGAATTGCTGGGTTTGAAAATGCAAAGCAAGAACGTACTGCTGGGTTTGAAGAAGCTCGTCTTGAACGAGTTGCTGGGTTTAAGGAAGCTCAACTTGCTAGAGATGCTGGGTTTGAAAAAGCCAGCAAAGCAAGAGGGGTAGGGTTTGAAAATGCTCGATCAGAAAGAGAAGCAGGGTTTGAAAATGCAAAGCAAGAACGTACCGCTGGGTTTGAAGAAGCAAAAAAAGAACGCACTGATGGTTTTATTGAGGCAAAACAGGAACGTGACGCTGGGTTTGAAAATGCAAAACAAGAACGCATTACCGGATTTAAAAATGCAAACAACGAAAGAGAAAGCTTGCTTGCAGTAACCAAACTTGGCTTCGATCACCAATCAAAACAAATTGATAAAAACACAAAAGCTATCGAGAGCTTAAAAGGTCATGTTATTCAAAACGGAGACTGTATTGCAAAGATGATCAAGAAGATGGATCAAGAGTTTGCAGCAGCAACCATTGATCGAAAGAGGTTGCACAGACGCATTGATGAGCACGAGCTAGCACACCATTAACAGCCAAAACAGGCACACCTCCCACAATCTTGCCAAACAAAACACACCTTGATACACTCCTCCCCGCAAACACCGCAATATAATTCCTTTCAAATTGAGTGCATTGCGCAGCGCTGGAGTGGAGCAGTTGTGAGTCGACCCCAAAAGGTCGTCGAGCAACTTTTCCACGAAGCGCAAGCAAGGTGCCAATTTGAAAGGAATTATAAGCGGTAGTAGCTCAGTTGGTAGAGCGCTTCCTTGCCAAGGAAGAGGTCGCCAGTTCGAATCTGGTCTACCGCTCCACCAAAAAGCCTCAGCGCAAGCTGAGGCTTTTTGTTACAACCAAACGCATAAGAAAAAACATCAATCCATTGGCGAAACCCGACATATTTGCTACCCTCTCGTTCGGAGGGCCGGTGGCGGAATTGGTAGACGCGAGGGACTTAAACTCCCTTGAAGGCAACTTCGTGCGGGTTCAAGTCCCGCCCGGCCCACCACGTAAAAACACCGACTATCAAAGTCGGTGTTTTTACGTGGTGTGTGTAGATGTATGTAAAAGGATTTTGTAGGGCTGTAGTCTGTAACAACGTCGGTGTTCACGTGGCAGGCCATTTCGCCTGGATAGCTATCAACTGCTTTTTTTTGTTACGAATTGTAAACTATTACACCCCTTGACGAAGCATATATTTCTGTTTGCTCTCCAAGCCAGACTCCCCCATAATAAGAAGGCTATGATTGAGCGTGAAGAAGACAATATTCCGGATCCGCATGTGGTCAAAGATGAGGCTGATTCTGAGGAGCGTGAGCTTGAGGTTTCGTTGCGTCCTGAATCTTTGGGTGATTTTGTGGGGCAAGATGCTATCAAGGAGAATCTTTCTATTTTCCTTGAGGCTGCGAAGAAGCGTGAGGAGCCGATCGAGCATGTTCTGCTTTATGGAAACCCTGGGCTTGGTAAAACCACTCTTGCGCACATCATCGCAAACGAGATGGGCTCACAGATTCGTGTTACCTCTGGCCCGGCACTTGAGCGTGTTGGTGATCTTGCTGCGATTATCTCTAACCTCGGGCGCGGAGACATCTTGTTTATCGACGAGATCCACCGCATGAACAAAACAATCGAGGAGGTGCTTTACCCTGCGATGGAGGATTACGCTCTCGACATCATTGTTGGGAAAGGCCCCACCGCACGCACACTCCGCCTCGCACTCGAACGCTTCACCATCATCGGAGCAACCACTCGCCTCTCGCTTCTCTCTTCACCGCTACGAGATCGCTTTGGCGCCACCTATCACCTCAACTTTTACGAGGATAACCACATTGCAAACATTGTTGAACGCAGCGCTGGTCTCCTCGAGGTCCCCATGGACCGAGATGCCGTAGACCTTCTTGCCTCTCGCGCTCGCCGCACACCACGCATCGCAAACCGCATGCTTCGCCGCGTACGAGACTTCGCTGATGTGCGCGCAAATGGACATGTAACGCATGAGGTCTGCCAAGGCGCACTTACAATGCTCAACGTCGACCATGTCGGTCTCGACCAGACAGACCGGATGATTCTCAAAACGATTATTGAAAAATTTAATGGCGGTCCTGTTGGCCTTGGAACCATTGCTGCAGCAACGCAAGAAGAGATTCAAACCATCGAGGAAGTGCATGAGCCATTCCTGATCCAAAGCGGTTTCCTCAAACGCACCCCACGCGGACGTGTCGCTACGCAAAACGCTTACCTGCATTTAGACAAAAAACTACCCGAGGACAAGTAAAACAAAAGGCCCTGCACGGGCCTTTTGTGATACAATTGTTTTGTTATGTTCGACCTACCAAGCATTTCTTTTCCTGTCGGAATCCTTCTCATTATCTTTATTGCATACATGGTGTTTTATGTTGCATACAGCTTCTTCAACATCTACCACTTAGTGCGTTACGGGATTTACGGATTCGGCCTCTACCTTATCGTGACTGTTTTTACAGGCGGAACAATCCTTCTTGTTGGTGCATCAACGCTTATGCTGATTAACTTCGACTGGAGCGCACCTATCAACATCACAGACAACATCGATAACTACGATGGTGACTTATTTCCCGGCCTATGATGCGACTTGATCACCTACCAAACCAACGTGAAGGTGAGCGAGTGGAGCTATTTCTACGTCGTCATTGGTTTGCCGTTCTCACCATCATTCTCGCTTTCATCCTACTCACCATCATCCCACTCGGGATCGGTTTCTATTTCAGAGACCTCGTAAGCTCTTGGCTTAACCACACTCTTCTTGGACCTATCACTGTCATCCTAGGTAGTCTATATTTCCTCTCAATCTGGCTCTTCGCCTTTCTAGAGTTCACCGACTATTACCTCGATACCTGGATCGTAACAAACGAACGGATCATCAACATCGAGCAAGAGGGTCTCTTCCATCGCACAGCATCCGAGCTAGACCTTGCCGCAGTGCAAGACACAACTGCCGAGATCCGCGGGATCATCCAGACCTTGTTCACCTATGGAAATGTCTTTGTACAAACAGCAGGAAGCAAAGGCCGATTTCATTTCAAAAACATCAACAACCCAGAGACTGTAAAGGAGAAAGTTAACTTGTTGGTAGAGCAAGACAAAAAGAGACTAAGCGCACTAGGTGCTAGGAAAAAGGGAAAAGTAAAAAGCAGAGATAGATAACAGGGCTTGACCCTGTTATTTTTTTGATGCAAGGTCAGCGCGCAGGAGATAACAAATGGAAGTACACCGATTGATCACCTGGGGAGCAAACAGACCCTCTAGAGACATGCTCAGAACAGCCCTTGATAACTACATCGGCTCCGACGAATCGGACGTTTGTATTGGATCCACACACTGGGCCGAGGACAATAGCGATGGAGTGACCGCACTTTATGGAACTCCCAGCCACCCTCTCAAGACAACCGGCGGCCAGCGGTCAGAGCTTGCTTCAGTGAGGATGTTCAAGACTCTTTGGAACAACGAATTCGCCAGTATCACTGTCATCACATCCCAAGCAGATCCACTCACCGAGGCAGTCGCCGATGGTTTTGTGAAGTTCTGTCTTGCAACATGGGGCGGAGAACTGATGCGGGGCTAAACGCACGCACGAAAAAAGAGACCTCGCTGGTCTCTTATTTATTTTCTCAAATTAATTACTGCATCTGCTGCCACTCATGCGTCTCCCACGCCCACAATGCCAACCGCTCCGCGTCGTCGAACGATTCATAGCGAGAGTCCGCACCAAACACTGTAATGAGTAGTTCACGATCCGTATCATTTCCATCCGGCCGTAGTGCCACCACCACGTTCCAACCCGACTCGTTTAAAAACCCAGTCTTTCCTCCTGTCACATACACCGCATCGTAATACGACTTCCAGATCATCCAATTAGTATTCGTCATCTTCTTATCCGTCCCGCGTGTGATGTCATGAATGTAATGCGTTGCTGTGGTCGTAAACTTTCGCATCTCATCACGATTAAGAATATCGCGTGCAAGACGTGTCATCTCGCGAGCTGTTGAAACGTTTCCAAGCTCGATGCCTGTTGGGTCTACAAAGCGTGTTTTGATGAGGTTGAGATCTGTTGCGCGTGTGTTCATCTCTTTTAAGAAGTTCGTACGACTCAGACCTGCTGTGCGAGAGAGTGCATTTGCGGCGTTGTTTGCTGAGCCTACAAGTGCAGCATAAAACAAATCTTGCACTGTAAACTCGTCACCGTCATTCACCCACAAACGCGCACCACCAACATTATCTGCATTACGAATGTCACCAGTTGAACTCATGGAGACTTCATAGTCGAGAACCACATCTGCGGTCACAAGCTTGGTTAACGATGCAATCGGCCACTGTTTATTCTCATTCTTTACAGTAAGAATCTTCCCTGTTGAGCGATCCATCACCACATACGCCGTCGCACCCACTTGAGATTCAATCTCGCTAGAGTCAACTCGAGTTGGAACACCATCTCCATCCTCAGGCCCATAGCTCGCAAGCTCGTCATGCTCCATCCAACCATACTGTCGCGCCCAATCCTCTAAGTCCAAAAGGAATCCCGATGCAGTCGCAGGAACAGCAAGCCATGTGTCAGCATCAAACGCCACCTGCAAGTCCCCCCGCTCTTCATACACATCTGCAAGTGGGCTCTGAGCCAAAACCGCCACAGGGAAACCTGCAGCGATTAGAAGTGTGATTAAAATGTATTTTGTTAATTCCATCGTTTGTTCAAATCAACGTCGGTATAAAAGTAGTGCAAAATCTCATCCCAAGTGCTTCCGTCATTAGCCATACATAATGCCTCAGTCGCACTCATTCCTACTCCGTGTCCCCAAAGTGCGAAACCACGCTTTGCATCACACGGTGCGGGGACTCCTTGGAGCCACGCAACCTCATTGTACCAAACCTCTGAGAACGACCTTGTGCGTCCGTCTGAGCGAGAGAAGTATGGCGTGATCGCTGTGCGCCCCTCGTAGTTTACGGTAATTCCACGTACCTCATCTACTGCCACTTTGATCGACGGATGACGATTCTCATACTCATACCCTTTGTACACCTGATCATCAGCGTACGCGTTCATGTGGAAGTAACCGTGGTGTTTTGTATAACGCTCGTAGTGATAGGTGCCGTATGTGCGCGCAACAACGAGCAAAGCTTTTTTGAATTCTTGATGCGAGTAATCTGATGTCTCAGCAAGACCGTACAAATACTCATCCATTGGCAACTCGTTGATCACCCAAGTCTCATCTTTGTAAGGAATATATTGCAACTCAAGCACATCGCGGAACGTATTGTCTGCATACGCTGCATTGCGACTTTCGCGACGATCAAAGTTATCAATCCTACAAATACCATCCTCATCTTCTGGTACAAATCGTAAGTATTTATAAGTCTCCTCAATCCCGCGCCCTCGGTTAAAGTAATACCTCTTGTTCTTATAAAAAGCACGCACCATCTCGTCTTTCTCCATCACACCAAGCAACCCACC
>JABITQ010000038.1 GCA_018700535.1 Candidatus Uhrbacteria bacterium
GCAGAGGATGAAACTATTTTGACAAAGGAATTCGACAAGCCGATCTTTATTGAGAAGTACCCAGCAGAGGTAAAGGCGTTTTACATGAAGCGTGACCCAGAGAATGATGGGTTGGCGCTCAATAACGATCTGCTTGCACCAGAGGGGTATGGTGAGATTATTGGTGGGTCACAGCGCGAAGACGATTACGAGACATTGCTTGAGCGTATTAAAGAGGATGGTCTCGATCCAGAAGTATTTGATTGGTATCTAGATCTGCGACGTTACGGTTCAGTTCCACATTCAGGGTTTGGTTACGGACTTGAGCGTATCGTTGGATGGGTTTGTGGCTTGCATCATGTGCGTGAGACAATACCGTTCCCACGACTGATCAACCGGATTTCACCGTAATGACTTTGTTATAAATGTATGAAAAGAACTTGGATAAAAGATACTGTTGGCAGCGTTGATGAGACTGTGCGCGTAAACGGTTGGGTGCATTCGATTCGCAAGATGGGCGATAAGCTTGTGTTTGTAGATTTGCGTGATGGGTCTGGTTTGGCTCAGGTAGTTTTTTATAAGCCAGATTTAGATGATGCAGTATCAGAGGTTGTTGATCGGCTTAAACCAGAGTTTACTGTGCAGATCGAGGGAGTTGTACAGAAGCGTGGTGCAAAGCAGATCAATACAGATTTGATTACAGGCACCATCGAGATCGGTGCAGCAACACTTACAATTTTGAATACGTCCAAAACTCCTCCGTTTGAGATTGGAAAAGATTCTTCTGCTGTAAACGAAGAGCTGCGACTTAAGTACCGGTATCTTGATTTGCGAACTGAGAGGATGCAACGGAATATCCGAATGCGAGATAACATTACATCGTTCTTCCGAAATTACATGCACGCAAACGACTTTATCGAAATCGAGACACCGATCTTGATGAAGGGGACACCAGAGGGTGCGCGTGAGTTTATTGTGCCGTCTCGTTTGCACGAAGGAAAGTTTTACGTGCTTCCGCAATCACCACAGCAGTACAAACAGCTATGCATGGTTGCTGGGTTTGAGCGATACTTTCAGATTGCACGTTGTTTCCGCGACGAAGATCAGCGTGGAGACCGTCAGCCAGAGTTTACGCAACTCGATTTTGAGATGTCATTTGTTGATCGTGAAGATGTGCTTAGTTACACCGAGGCGATGTTTATCGAGATGGTTGAAAAGTTGTTTCCAGAAAAGACGATCACTTCTCGACCGTTCCCTCGCTACACGCACGCCGAGGCAATCGAAAAGTTTGGTACGGACAAGCCTGACTTGCGCGTAAACAAAGAAGATCCAAACGAGCTAGCCTTTGGGTGGATCGTCGACTTTCCAATGTTCGAAACTCTCGAAGATGGAACGGTGCAATCACAACATCATCCGTTCTGCTCAATCCATCCAGAAGATATGGGCAAGCTCGACTCTGACCCAATGAGTGTTCGGGCAGATGCTTACGACTTGTTCTTAAATGGTTACGAGCTTTCAAGTGGTTCAATCAGAATCCATGAGCGAGAATTACAAAAAAAGATTTTTAGCATTCTTGGTGTGAGTGAAGAAGATCAAGAGGGTCGCTTTGGTCACATGCTTGATGCGTTTACATATGGCGCACCTCCACACGGTGGATTCGCGCCGGGGATTGATCGCATTGTTATGTTGATGGCAGGTGAGCCGAATATCAGAGAGGTGATCGCATTTCCAAAGACGGGTGATGCACGTGACCCAATGATGGACGCGCCTTCAATGCTCGACTACAAGCGTCTCGAAGATGTACACATCCAACTGCGTCAAAAAAATGACTAAATTTAGTAAAAATATGCACATCGAATGTGCATATTTTTGTTTTGCGGAGGGGGGCTTGATCCGGTACAATAGAGGAGCTTATGGCGTTTGAAGTAAAGCTAGAAACATTTGATGGGCCACTGCACCTCTTGCTCGAAATTATTGAAGCTGAAGATTTACCCATTACAGAGGTTTCTCTTTCTGAGGTTGCGGATTCTTACTTGGCCTATATTGATCAGCACACCGTGCCCCCAGAGGAGCTCGCGGATTTTTTGATTGTCGCAACAAGACTGCTCTTGTTGAAATCACGAGCCATTCTCCCGATGGAGGTTGAGGCAGAGGAAGAGGATCCATCAACACTTGCGTTGCAACTACGTTTGTACAAAGAGTTTGTGGAC
>JABITQ010000085.1 GCA_018700535.1 Candidatus Uhrbacteria bacterium
AGGGGCAGAGCACTTACACTGCTGGTTATGAACCTTCGCGTGGTGAGATTGTGGCAACAAGTCAAGAATGGCTCTCGATTACTTTTGGAGATGTTCAGGTTTTCCTCGATTCCAATACTTCGATTGAGTTAGAGGACCTTGCAGAGGACGGCCCGACAATTAGACTCCTTAGAGGTCGCCTGCAGGCAACAGCAGATCGCACACCAATTTGGATTACAACAAACACCAGCGAGAATACTGTCTTCAGTGGCACTGCGACATTTATCAATTACGACTTTTTAGAAACCGTTCACGTTGTTCCAGTCGACGGCTCGGTTCAGACACACATCAAAGCAACTGGAGATTACATGCTGCTCCCAGTTCCAATCGCAATCACCGAAGGCTACGAACCGAGCTATGAAACGATCGAGGTCAACTTAGAAGCTGAAAGCTCAGCTGGTTTTTACGAGTGGGTGGAAGGGTTGACAAAGCGGTAAAAATCGATTAGTCTCTGCGTGTCTTTCAATAGGAGCAAAGATGGATGTAGGAACGGTACGCCACGTCGATTGCCTTGAGGATGCACTGGATGCCATGAGAACTGGTAATGCCAGTATCATCAGCCGGTTGTGGTTTCGAGATCTCGAATCGCATGCAGCAAACATCGAAGTCTGTCTGTCTGATCTGAACGGGTGTCACAATGTAACAACCAATGGCGATCGAGAAGAAGTTGAAAGGAACTTCTTGCTCCGAAACGGAGGACTCACTCTCTCGACCACTCTCGATTGCAGGCTTGCATTCGCATCCAGTGATGGAAACCACAACTTCATATCGATGTGTGGAAGTGAAATCCAGCACAGCACATTGTCTGACATCCAGGGCTCACAACTACTTGTTGTTGGGGACATGCTCTCAGACACAGAGCTGATGCGAAATGACAGTTTCAACGTACTCGTTATTTCCACCCTCGACATGGACGAACTACTCGAGAGGGCCATTCGACGCTTCCTCGAAACGTCATGGAGCAAGATCACCATGATCATCTGTTCAGACTCGCTCATGCCGCTCGTCGACCTGATTAGTCACACACGAGAGCAAGCGCGAGCAAGCGCGTAAACGAAACCCCCCAGCCACACGCTTGGCTAGGGGGTTTTTGAATTGTTGTTTAGTGCAATCAATTGACCAAGCCAGCAAATCTCGCTAGTGTCTGTTTACCTTTCAAAAGGAGTCTCGGATGAACAAGGTCCGCGTATTGCAAGCAAGTACATTCAACCAAGCTCTTAGAGGAGTTTTGGATGCGTCTGTTGATATTGTCAGCCGCCTGCCGCTCCCCGACCTGAAAGAGCGCGTAGCAAATCTCACTTCGGGAATGTTCGACTTTGATGGAACACTCACCACTGGAAGTCAGTGGGAGGCGATTAGCTCGTTGCTCCCAGATGATCTGCGGAGGCGTGACGAAGACGTTCGATTTTGGTACTGGAACCATCGGTTTGATGAAGATGTACCTGACACAACCATGGATGACCCCGATTGGTTCATTGAGCACATGCTTGAGCCAAATCGTCTTGTGGTGGATGGTGGATGGGCAGCTCAGACCATCATGCTCTACGAGAAAGCAGAGATCTCGCGCGAACAGATTCGCAAAGCAATGAGAACGCTTCCGATGCGAACGGGTGCATTTCTGCTTCTGCGGCAGTTCGACCACCGTGTCGTCATCAGCTTTGGTATGGAGCAACCCATTCAAATATGGTTGCGCGCTCATCAAATCAACTCTCCAGTGGCCGCCACTCGTCTTATCTTCAATGACGATGAGTGTGTCGCAGGATTCCATCCAAACATTGTAGCAAGCTCTACGAAAGGACTTGCCGCACAGCGCTTCCGTACAATTACGGGAGTCCGCAACGCAGATTGTCTCGTCGTCGGTGATTCGATGGCGGACATCTCCATGATGCACGATGACAGCTTCAATGTGCTGATTATCCCACCATCAGAGATGGACAAGAAACTTTCAAGCTTCCGTGAAGGCAATCTCGGAGCGATGTGGAATAACATCACAATGATCCTCTGTTCAGACTCCCTCATGCCACTAGCCAACTTGATCGTCAGCGTACGAAAGGGCATACCGTGGCCGGATCGATCAAGCGTGTAAGAGCGGAGTGCGTGCAGAAACGCAACCCCCCCAGCCATACGTGGCTGAGGGGTTTTAAAATTACTAATCGATGATACCTCCACCCAACACCACGTCGTCTTGATAAAAGACGATTGACTGACCTGATGTAACGGCGCGCTGAGGCTCGGGGAATGTTGCTTTGATTCTGTCTGGACCGATCGACTCTACAACACACTCTTGCAACGCCTGCCGGTAACGAATCCGTGCGAGGCATTTGATTGGAAATTTTGGTTCGATAAACCAGTTAAGCTGGTCTGCCTCTAGTTCTGATTGATAAAGTGATGGATGGAAATTACTTGCAACCACCAGCTCCTTCGTCTGTGCACGTTTCTTCACCACATACCACGGCGTGCCTCCACCGACATTGAGACCATGGCGCTGACCGATTGTGTAAAACGCCAAGCCCTCATGCTCACCGATCACTTCCCCATCGATGGTGATAATTGACCCAGGATCTTTTGGTAAACGCTCCTGCAAAAACTCGCGCATGTTTACCTCGCCCACAAAACAAATCCCCGTGCTGTCTTTCTTCTCTGCCACAGGCAACCCGAGCTCACGCGCTTTCTCGCGCACTGCAGGCTTTTCCATGTCACCGATTGGGAATAATACTCGAGAGAGCACCTCAGGCTGAATCGCCCAGAGAAAATATGTTTGGTCTTTATTTCCATCAAGCCCTGCGAGCAACTGACCATCTTTTGTGCGCGCATAATGTCCTGTCGCAACAAAGTCACACTCTAAACGATCTGCCTCTTTCATCAAACGATCAAACTTAATGTACTTGTTACAAAGCACATCCGGGTTTGGTGTGCGCCCGATTAATGACTCTGCAAACAAATTTTCAACAACCTTTGCGCGGTACTCTTCTTCAAAATCAAATGTGACAAATGGGATACCAAGCTTTGCAGCAACACGCGCCGCATCTCTCCGCTCTGCCTTCCACCCACACTCCACAAACTCCTCTTCATCCTTGTTCACCCCCCGCGACCAGTTTTTCATGAACGCACCAATCACCTCATATCCCTGCTCAACCAAAAGCGCCGCGGACACAGACGAGTCCACACCCCCAGACATTCCAACTAGTACTTTTATCTTTTTGTTCATAAGCCTTTTAACGCGCCAGTTATACGGAATTTTGATGCCGGAGTCAATGGTTTGATTTAAAGACAAAGATCAGCTATGGTGGCACCGCTTCAATAAACGGAGGAAAGCATGAGTGCCATGAAACCTGTGTTTCTAGTGATGATCGTTACCAATTCAGCGCATATCAAAGACACCTACATGAGGGCATTGAGCTCATTGATCCCAGACTCGATGGAACTTGATCTAGTCTGGCGTCGGTGTGGAAAACGAGCGCTGATGAATCTCCTTGACCAACGCAT
>JABITQ010000086.1 GCA_018700535.1 Candidatus Uhrbacteria bacterium
CCGTAGTCAAAACCAAAGTATCCGTTTCCAAGAAGTGTGGTGGTAATACCGTAGCGAACTTTTTGGTAGTCGGTTTTGTTGCCAGTGTTTTTTGTGTTGACGTTGATAACTTGAACTGATTCGTATCCAACCTCTTGCTCAAGATCAAGATACTCTTTAGTTTTCTTTTTCCATTGAGTCATGCTGTCGTCTGATGAAGGGAATGTTTCGAACATGCGTCCGTTCACAAATGGAGCGAAGCGTTCGTTAGAAGATCCATTGGTGATCATGATGTAATCAGAGCCAATCAAGTCTCGTGTTTCGCGGAACAAATCTTCGTAAGCATCCTCCCAAAGACTGTTTGCTGTGTAGCTTGAATCGTTTTGGTTGTTCATGTCTACATCTGTGTCACCAACCCAATCGATTGAATCTTGAACTTCGTCGTAAAAAATTCCATCCCAGTATCCTGTTGAGAGAACTTCGTTATGCACCCACTGACTTAAAAAGTCACCCCACTTACCATTCAAATTTAAGGCGCGCGTGTTTGGCCAAACACTCACCTGCGCTCCAGACCCATCTGTTAACCACCAGTCAGATTGAATTTGTGAAAGCATGGACTGGTGAAGCGCATCGCCCCAGTAGATGTCGTTGAAGCTGACGGTTGCGATGTAGGGGAGGATGACAATGTCGGGGTTGATATCTCGTATCGTACGAAAGAAAGATTTGTTGTAAACTTGTGCTTCCACAGGGATGACAATGAGATCAAATTTTGAAAGCGTATTAACAGTTGATGGGTTGTCGAGTTTTTCACCAGACAACAAAAAGTAGTTCGCTGTTCTTACGAACGCGTTGTCATCACTGAATGCGTTTACCTCTTTTGCTGGGTAGATGAACACAGCAAGTAGAAGCAATGAGGCGACAAGCCACTTATGCATATTAGATCGAGTCGTCTTCAAGACTCTTAGGGTTCGGAGAAAAAAGCTTACCGCTAATTTTCCACTGGTTCACATACTGACCAATCCCCTGACCGTCACGTTTGTTTTTGACGGTGGTGGTGCGTTGTGACCAGCGTAGAAGTGATTCAAAATTGATCTTATAGCGACCCTGAACCACAACATAGGTAATCTCCTCGGCCTTAATGGCGCGGCGAATGGTTCGTTGGCTTACACCAAACATTTTGGCAGCTTCAGATACCGATAGGCGAATTACAGGTTTCATAACGTAGGTGTTAATAACTTGTTTGTCCATACTAGCCTAGCCAAAAAGGGTTGATCTGTCAACCTAACCCTTGATTAAATACCCAAAATAGGGTAGTTTCGTTCAATCCGGTCAGATTTTGTGAAAGACCGCAACTATATACATGAAACGCGATAGCAGAGAAAAATTTCTTTTGTTCCGTATACGGGCGTTTAGGGATGAACAAGCGTTTGTAACGCTACTTGAGAAGCACGCATCATCATTGCAACGGCTACTTTATTTCAAGTTGCCAAACCAAGACGATGTCGATGATGTCTACTCACAAGTGTGTATTCGCCTCTGGCAGTACATCATCCGCACCCCCGTCGATCACTTCTCAGGACTTGCTCATACCATTGCGCGAACCTCGATAGCAGAGTTCTACCGTCGCAGAGAAGGTAAAGAACAAGTCTCTATAGATAGTAGTGAGACACATGACCAACTCGAGTCAAAAGAGTCTGGAGAACGCATCGAGTCATTTGTAGACGCTGGGATCATGAAAGAAGGTCTTGGTGAGTTACCAGACGACGATCGAGAAGCTGTCGTGATGCGACACCTAGAGGGATACTCTGTAAAAGAGATTGCAAAGCATCTTGGTAAAACCGAAAACGCAACATCCGTTCTTATCTACCGCGCACTAAAAAAACTTCGAAAGATTTTGGAGAGTTCATAAATAGTATGCAAGACAAGACCCTCATCAAATTATTGAAAAGCATGAAAGACGACTCAGCAATGGGTGGGTCTTTTGATTTTCAGTCGAGTTGGGAGCGTGTTGCAAAGGACGGTGGATTCACTTCAAACATTCAGCCAGCTAGTTACGGGTTCCGTGATTACCTAGAGTTTTACGTACACCAATTCACACACGCGATGTTGAAGCCTGCAGCAGGTGTTGTTGCAGTCTTTTTGTTTGCCATCTTCGGTTGGGTTAGTGCGGCAAACATTTCTGGATCAGCATTGCCAGGCGACGACCTATATAAGGTAAAGCTTGGTGTGGAGCGCGCGCAGCTTTCGCTCGCATTTAATCCTGAGCAACACGCATCACTACAGGTGGAGTTTGCAAGTCGCCGTCTTCAAGAGATGGTAGAGGTTGCTGCTACACGTGCAGACCAGTCTGGTGTTGTTGAAGGAGCTGTCGAACGTGCGCGTAATCAGGTTGCAACTATTCAGAAAAATCTCGGTGATGATTCAGCGACAGAATTAGCAATCGCTGTTGGGCGCAATACTGCTGTCTATGAGTCGGCTGTTTCAACAGCTGGAGAAATCCCAGAGGCTGTACGTGAAGAAGTTGAGGCTGTGCAAGAGATTATTAAAGAGACAGAAGAGCAGGCTGTACAAGTAATTATTACAGCGCATGAGCTCGATGAGGATGAGGACGCAGCATTAGAGCTTGCTTCAGCACTACTTGATGAGATCAATCGTATCGAACTTACTTATGGAGAGGATGCAGAGGACGCGATCGAAGCAGCAAAAGCATTGCAGGCTGAAGGTGCTTACCGACGTGCGTTCCAAGTACTAAAGGATTTTGAGCAAACAGTAGCGGAGTAGATCTCGAACAGGGTTTCTCTCTGCTTGAGAGAAGTCCCGTCCGCTTTTTCATCTATATGGAAAAGTCTGAACTTCGTTAATTCACGAGTGCGCTACAAAGGTCGGAAGCGCAAGCTTGCAACTCGTAATTATTAAACCTCCGAACCGGAGGGAAAAAGGTTCACCTGCCCTCAGATTTAACTCGGGCGGGTAAAATAGAACGGCGAAAGCCGTACACCCAAACAAATTATGACTAACTCAATTCGATTAGCAAAGAATGCGCTCGTACTCGCAGTTGCTGCAGCAACCATTTTGGCTACTGCTGGACTTACTGCGTTTGTACCTGCTCAGGCATCAGCCGCTGAATTTGGCGACTTGATCATGGGCGAGACATTGTCAACCGTGTACTACTACGGTTCTGATGGACAGCGTTACTCTTTCCCGAATGAAAAGACTTACTTTAGCTGGTACAGCGACTTTGACGGAGTTGTATCAATCACAGACGAAGAGCTTGCAGATATTACACTCGCTGGAAACATCGTGGCCCGACCAGGATCACGCTGGGTCAAAATCGAGAGTGATGAAAAGGTATATGCAGTTTCAACCGACGGATCAATCCACTGGATTGAAGACGAGGCGACAGCTGTTGGCCTTGCTGGTGACGATTGGAACACGTTCATCGATGATGTTCCAGACGTATTCTTTGTAGACTACACAGTTGGAGATTCACTTACAGATGCTTCTGAAGGTTACAACGGAATGCTCTGGACAGATGGATCAGACAACTACCTCGTATGGGCTGGAGAGCTTCGTGCTGTTTCAGACCTAGACGACAACATGTACCAGTCTGGATTCGTTCTCTCAGGAGAAGGATTCGACATGGATGCTGTTGATGCTGGTGACGACATCGACGGAGAGCTTGCTCTTCTTACCGATGCTGCACAGATGGTTGAGACAGAAGAGTACGCAGAAACAGAGGATATCTCAGTTTCTCTTTCTTCAGAGTCACCATCAGCTAGCACACTTATTGCTGCTCAGGGAGTTGCACACATTGCTTCTTACGAGTTCGCAAACCCTTCATCAAGCGACGTTGACGTAACATCTGTTACTTTGTCACGAACTGGTGTGTCTTCAGACACAACGTTCTCAAACGTTTACCTTTTTGATGGTTGGTCACGTCTTTCAGATTCAGCAACCGTTTCTAGCGGTTCTGTAAACTGGGGCGACACTGGTGGATTGTTCACAATCCCTGCTGGTGACTCAGTGACTGTTGATGTGCGTTCAGACATCTTGACCGGAACTTCTGGTCAGACAATCGGAGTTTCTCTTGATCCAGACGACCTCGAATTCGATGGTTCGTTTGCGGCTAGCGGATCTTCAATTGCTTCTGCTGAGCACACTATCGCTGCTGTTACAAGTGGAACATTTGGATCAGTTAGCTTTGCTTCAACAACAACTCCTTCAAGTGATGGAGCTCCAAACCCAGAAAATGACTTCCGTGCATGGGAGAACGTAGTGACTGTTGGAAACAACGAGTCTTACCTCTACAACATGCGTCTCCGTAATGTTGGTTCTGTTAACGCAGACGACATTGAGAACTGGCGTCTTTACATCGATGGTGTTGCTTATGGCGATGCTGTTGATATGCAGGATGCTGACGGATACATCAACTTCGACCTTTCAGATGACCCTATTCGTCTTTCAGCTGCTACACACACCTTCAAGGTGCTCGTAGACATCGTTGGTGGTTCTACACGAACTCTCTCAACATCTCTACGTTACGCTGCTGATGCGATCTTCCTCGACGAGGATTACAACCAGGGAATCTTGGTACAGGCAAACAGCTCTTCA
>JABITQ010000078.1 GCA_018700535.1 Candidatus Uhrbacteria bacterium
ATTATTCATTGACAAAATGCACTTTTCACCTTACGCTCGCTTTGCGTTAAATTGATGACGCAACGTCTTAGGAGGGTCCATTGACTCATATCGAACCGAGGGTTGGCTTTGCTGATCTGAGAAGTCCTGTAATCATCACGCGTGACCTGCGGGTTGCGAGTGGGAATAAAGGCGTAGAGCCTGTTCATGTCACAGCCCTCAAGGTCGTGGTGGTGGTCAATCGGTGTGTGTACATCGTGGCTGATCCTGGGGATACCAACCTCAAAGTTGGGGAAGTGCTGATGCGCAATCTCGACTATACCCGGAAGTACGGTGGGTCGAGAGGTGATTCAGCAACTGAGGTGTTCGTTCGATACGACAACATCAACAATGCGATTCGTGGGAATGAGAATGCGTTGTTTCAGCTCAATCAGAACGAGCTTCCTGCATTGAATAGCTGGAGACTGTCTCTACGTGAGCTTATGCGATCGTCTTGGACGCTCGGTGATGCTGCTCAAGGTGAGATCGAAACGCACGCGCTGCTTGCTGAAGATGTGGTGGATGAGCACTCTGGTGTTCGAAATCCAGAAAAGGTGATTGCGCTCGCTAAGACAATCCAGGCATCGATTGCTAGAGATCGTCGCGGTCAGCACAATCCCGGACGCATTCCACTGATCGTCCTGTCAGGAGACAGGCGTTTGAATGAGAGGGTTACAAGTATTCTCTCAATGTCTTACCGACTCATGTGGCGTGGACTTACGCTTCGGAAGTACCGCAATCACATGCGGGATATCACAACAGAGCTGGAGGATAGCGTTGCTCATTTGCTGACAACGACACTTGCAGCTGGTCCTGCGCGCTCTACGCACAGCATTCGTCGTGAAATTGGGTGTATGGTCTCTGGTGCAGAAACCATACGGACATATCTCGGACGTCCCTTTTCAAACTTGCTGGCACATTCAGCAAATGATCTGGATGCTATCGCGGTGCACTTGCACCAGGTGGATTCTCTGGTTGTCGGTGGGAGAGCAGATGCAGCAGAGGAGCTGATTCAGCAGTTGGTTCTTCCGCTTGTGCGTATCATCTATCGTGCGTGCAAGCATCAACGTATTCATCAGTGGCCGATCGAAGACATGATGATTCGAACGAGTATTGTGAAACGCAACCCGAATGATGTGAGAGGCTCTGAGTTGCGAGGATGGGAACTTGAACTGATGGGTGTGCGTCGATCACTGAAGGAGCTAGATCCAATCACCGGGGAGGAATGGGATAAGAGGTTTGTGCAGAATATTGTTGCAGGTGTCGTTACCAATCTCAACATTGCTATCAGGCATCTCACAAAACCAACAAGTGAAGGTGGTCCAAACTTTCATGGAATGCACGAGCGACTGAAGATCGTCTCAAGCACCTCTTGACGCATAGCGCTAATCCACTCTTGGATCGGCGCTATTTTTGTTGTGATACAATGCTGGACGTTATGAAAGAGTTTATTTTACAGGACAATTTTGACCTATCCACATCTCAGATTGACTTTAAAAAGCAATTGAACGATGAGCAGTTAAAAGTCGTTTTAAATGCCGAGGGACCGGCTTTGGTGCTTGCTGGAGCTGGGTCTGGTAAAACCCGCACGATCACGTATCGTGTGGCATTTTTGTTAGAGCGCGGGGTGAGTGCTGAGAATATATTGTTGGTGACGTTTACTAACAAAGCTTCTCGTGAGATGACAGCCAGAGTTGAGTCATTGCTTGGTGCGTATCCAAAAGGTTTGTGGGGTGGGACGTTTCACTCGATTGCGAATCGGTTGTTGCGTGTGTATGCGCCCAAGATTGGTTTTACTTCAAACTTTTCAATTTTAGATTCTGAAGATTCTAAATCGCTCATCAAAGTGTGTGTTAAAGATTTGAATATCGACACAGGTGCAAAGCGATTTCCATCACCTGCAAAACTTTTGGGGATCATTAGTTATGCACGAAACTCTGGGCAAACAATTCAGACCGTTGTTGAAAGTCGCTACCCGTCGTTTTCAGAGTTAACACATGTGATTGATCGCGTTGGAGATTTGTATGAGCTTCGCAAGCGTGCGGCTGATGCGATGGACTTTGATGACTTGTTGCTAAAACTAAAAGACTTGCTTTACACAGATGCGGCTGTGCGTGACCGTTTGGCAAATCAATTTCAGTATATTTTGGTGGATGAGTACCAGGACACGAATGTTGTGCAGGCGCAGATTATTAATCAGCTGGCGAGTATTCATAAGAATGTTCTTGTTGTGGGAGATGATGCGCAATCCATCTACTCGTTTCGGGCGGCAGAGATAAGGAACATTCTTGGGTTTCCAAAGTCATATAAAGGCGCAAAGACCTTTAAACTGGTAACAAACTACAGGTCGAGCCCAGAGATTTTGTCTGTGGCAAACGCCTCTATTTTAAAAAACACAACTCAGTTTAAGAAAGAGCTTGAGCCTGTTCGTCCTTCATTCGAGCGCCCCAACTTGGTTCCAGCGAGTAATCAGCGGCAGGAGGCTGAGTATATTGCGCAGCAGGTTTTGGCATTGCGAGACAAAGGAACAAAGTTGTCAGAGATGGCTGTCTTGTTTCGTGCGGCATTTCATAGTCAGGCACTCGAGTTTGAATTAATGAAACGAGATATCCCTTATGAGTATCGTGGGGGGCTTAAGTTTTTTGAGCGTGCGCATGTAAAAGATATTGTTTCGCATGTTCGGCTAAAGGTGAATCCAAAAGATGAAGTTGCTTGGATGCGTGTGCTTGGATTGCAGACGGGGGTTGGTCTTGTGACGGCGCAAAAGATTATTAAACAAATTGCTGGAGCAGCAAGTTTGGAGGAGGTGCTTGCGCGTGAGGTGAAGGTGGGTAAGCGTGCGGGGGCTGGTTGGGAATCTTGTCGAAGGACATTACATAAGATGACAATGGAAGAGCTGCCTGCAGACTTGATTCGCGCGGTGACTGGTGGTGAGTATCGAGATTACGTTGAGGCTGAGTATCCCGACTTTATGGACAGGCTCGACGACCTCGAGCAGTTTGCGCTTTTTGCAGAGGGGTACAAAGAAGTGCGAACGTTCCTTGATGAAGTTTCGTTAACATCTGATTACGGTGCGGTGCGCGACGAGTCGAGTTATGAAAGTGAGAAGATGGTGCTTTCTACGATTCACCAAGCAAAGGGACTTGAGTGGGATGCTGTATTTGTGATCAATCTTGTTGACGGAAAATTCCCTAATGGTCGTGCGCTTGAAGAGCGTGGAGGACTTGAGGAAGAACGTCGGCTGTTTTATGTGGCAACAACGCGTGCACGAAAACATCTGTTTCTTACTTATCCGATCACAGGCGGCTATGATACGCTGACGATTAGTCAGCCCTCGATGTTTCTGCAAGAGTTGCCAGGTGATTTGTTCGAGCAGGTTCGTCTTAAGCGTGCGGCTGTACAGCGCTCAAGTTGGGACACAGATGAATCAACGATAGTATTAGACGATCTTGGTGAGCGCACAGAGGTTGATGTAAGTGGATTAAGCTTTTTAAGAGGGGTTGATGAATTATAGATATGGATTACAACAAAAAATCACTTGAGATACACGAGGAGAAGCAGGGTAAGATGGAGATACGCTCGACAGTTCCGATTGAAACGACAGATGATCTATCAGTCGCTTACACACCTGGTGTTGCTGAGCCGTGCCGGGTTATTGCTGAAAACAAAGAGCGTGCCTGGGACCTTACGATTAAGGGACGTACTATTGCGGTTGTAACTGATGGCTCTGCTGTCCTTGGGCTTGGAAACATTGGTCCTGAGGCTGGGTTGCCTGTGATGGAGGGGAAGGCGATCTTGTTTAAGCACTTTGCAAACGTAGATGCATTCCCGATTTGTTTGGACACCCAAGATGTTGATGAGATTGTTGAGACGGTTAAACGTATTGCGCCTGGTTTTGGTGGAATTAACTTAGAGGACATTGCTGCACCAGCTTGTTTTGAAGTAGAGCGTCGACTCATTGAAGAGCTGGATATTCCTGTAATGCATGATGATCAGCATGGAACGGCTGTTGTTGTACTTGCTGGATTGATGAATGCTTTACGTGTTGTGGGTAAGAGTATTGATGAGGTGACTGTTGTAATGAATGGTGCGGGTGCTGGTGGAATGGGGATCGCAAACTTGTTGCTTGATGCGGGTGTGACATCAATGAAGATGCTCGACTCTCGTGGAATGATTGCGGGGGGACGTGAGCGAATGAATCCTTATAAAGATGCTTTGGCTGCACGTATTAATCCAAGTGCTGAAACTGGAGATTTGGCGCATGCGATTAAAGACGCAGATGTATTTGTTGGTGTGAGCAAGCCTGGTCTTGTGACAGAGGAGATGGTGAAGTCTATGGGGGATAAGGCAATTATTTTTGCGCTATCGAATCCTATTCCTGAGATTATGCCTGATATCGCGCTTGCTGCTGGAGCTGCTGTTGTGGC
This sequence comes from Candidatus Uhrbacteria bacterium, assembly GCA_018700535.1. GTDB lineage: Bacteria > Patescibacteriota > Patescibacteriia > UBA9934 > GWF2-40-263 > UM-FILTER-50-9. Next base: position 4,446 of record JABITQ010000078.1, read on the forward strand.
AACGGGGCGATCTGATTTTCCTAATCAAGTTAATAACGTATTGGCATTCCCTGGGATTTTTAAAGGAGCGCTTGAGGGACGACTAAAAACAATTACAAGAGAGATGCTTGTTGCAGCGGCAGAAGCATTATCAAAGATGGTTCCTGAGCCAACAGCTGAAGAGATTATGCCATCGCCGTTTGCGCCTGGAGTTGCTGAGGTGGTGAGTAGTGCTGTGAAACGAGTTGTGTAATATGTCATTTGAGCGATCGCGAAAATCTAGAAAGAACATTCGATGGGGGTCTACTATTGGAACAGGTGGACTAGTTATTGTTTTGTTTGTCGTGTTTATTTTTGCGGTAAAGTGGTTTCGTGCGCCAGTGGATGTGGTGGATGAGACAGAGGTGGATACGATTACAGATGTCCTTACGCCAGACCCGATTTCACAGGCTGTGTTGAAGGGGATTGATACTGAAAGCAAAGACGCAACATTGCGGTGGATTACGACAGGTGAGCTTTTGGGGGAGGCAGAGCGCGGTGTAAAAGATGATGGATATTATTTTGACGCCAGACTTGCATTGCCTGAGATTGATCGTGAGGTGCACTATTATCAGCTTTGGTTAGTGCGTAAATTGCCTTACGATTACTTTTCGCTCGGTGAGATGACGACCGATGTTGACGGAGCGTTTGTGTTGGAGTGGGAGGCTGAGAAGGATGATGGATACTTTGATTACACCGAGATTGTGATCACGGTAAATCAATACGATGGCTCACCAGACCCAGGGAAACATTTGGTGCGTGGAGAATTTGGTGAGTAGTGTTAGACGAGGTGATCAAAATGGAAACCACTGGAGCGTTGTTTAAAGTGGGTTTTTACAAGAGAGCCTCTGGTCCAGACGCCGGTGCCGTAGCGATGCTGAAGTGAGTCGAGGGCAGGGAGAACAGATTGAATTTTCTGTTCTTTTTTAAATAACGATTGTTGTCCTGGTTTGTGGGTGAGCTTTGAGGCAGAGAGACCTACGAGGCGGACAGGCTCGCCTGCAAAACAATTGCCGATGATTTGCCAGGCAACTTGAAAAAGTTTGTGACCATCGTTTGTTGGAATATAAAATGTGCGTTGCTCTGCGTGGCTTGAGAAATCACCATAGCGAATAAACGCTGTGATTCGGCAGGCGGCAAAGTTGTCGCGCCGCATGCGCCATGCGACTTTGTCTGCTAAGCCGAGGAGGTATCGCTTAACGATAAGTTTGTCGTGTGTATTGCGTGGGAGTGTGTAAGAGTGACCGTAAGACTTTGGAGTTTCAGTCGACATGCCTCGCAGACCATGCACTGTAGATGATTGGATGACATTTGAATCGCGACCATGTGCTGCTTCGTGCAACCATGTGCCATAGCGATTAAATTCAGACTCAAGGCTATCGAGAGGGAATTCTCGTAGTTGTTTGAATGTTTCAACCCCTAGCATGTTGAGTCTTTGTTTGATGCGGGGGCCGATGCCGCAGAGGTCATCTAGTTCGCGACTGTCTAAAAGTTTTAGGGTGTCTTCTGGTCGTGTGACAGTAAGGCCGTTTGGTTTCATTGACTCAGAGGCTAATTTTGCCATGAGCTTGTTTGGGCCAATCCCAATAGAGGCTGTGATGTGCTCGCCGCACTCTGCGCGAAGGCGAGCGCGAATCATCTGTGCTATGAAAGTTGCGGTAAAATAATCACCAGCCTCTTCTGTGACATCTAAGAAGCTTTCGTCGACGCTAAATGCTTCTACTTTTGTGGTGAAGTCGTTGTAGATTTTGTTAAAGCGTTCCGTTATTTCTGAGTATTTGTGAGGATCGCCTGGCCACAAGATGAGTGATGGACAGATTTTGCGTGCCTCCCATGTAGACATTGCAGTTTTAACACCAAGAAGCTTTGCCTCCATTGAGGCGGTGGTGATTACAGAGCGATCGTGGACGCCATCTGTGTTTACTTTGATTCTTTGGCCGGACATAGCGATAGAGCCGTGCTTGCCAGTGATGCCAATTGGTTTTCCGCGAAGTAAAGGGTTCGCCTGCTGTTCTACAGAGGCAAAGTAGGAGTTCATGTCGATGTGAATAATGATTTTGTCCACAAAATAGTTGTGAGTTTGTTTAAAAGAAAAACGGCCTGTTAAGGTCGTTTTGTTTGTTATCCATCTGTGTAGAGTTCGACAAGTCTCCACTCAAGAACTTCTGGATCGAGTTTTAGTTTAAAGTAGTTGTTGGAGTCGGATACTGAGAAGAAGAATACGCGTTTACTCCCTTCGCGTGCGGAGTGAACGAGGTTAACGTCTTTTATTTTGTAGTCCTTTTGGTTCCAGCGCATGGTGTGAGGGAAAACGCGATTGTCTTTAAATGAAACGAGTACGTCGATTGGGTCGTTTAAAAGTTCATGCATACGTTTGGATTCGAGAAATGACATTACGGTAAGCGCGTTTTGCACGACGACGACTGGCACGGATACGTACTGAGCGGAGGCTTTTTGATAAACGATGGTCTCGCTTGTAGGGAAGGAATGAAAGTGTGACTGAGCGGTAGCGAAGGGATGCGGTAGACATAAGCATGGTTGGTTAGTGAGAAAGAGTCGTTGGGGATCGTGTCTAAGGCAAGGGTCAAGCCACTAGAAGGATCGAGAGTGTGATCGTGATTAGCGTTCAGCTAATCGTATATCTCCTCCGTTGCCAGACTTGTAGCCTAGTCTTTGGCTTAGACGGTAAGGAAGAAGATTAGTAAGTCGATGTCCGACATGTGTTGACTAACCAATCTTCCCTTCGTACAATTTAAAAGCTGCCACACGCACTGGGAAAGCCCCATATGCGTCCAGGTAGTTTTGTTGAGAAAGCACTGTTATGTCTTGCCGGACTCAGTGCTTTTTTGTTTTCAAGCTTAGGTGTGAGATCCCGCGCACATCTAAGTCTGAAGATCGACTCAAGATTACACTGGTTGGAATTTGCGTATGACAGCTCGGACAACTCCTTGGATAATGCAGTCTTGCACGTAAATAGGTTCCATAGAGCTGTTTGCAGGTTGAAGGCGGATTCTGTTTCTTTCACGGTGAAATCGTTTCAGTGTGGCAAAGGCGTTGTCGAGCAGGGCTACGACCACCTCGCCGTTGCGCGGAGAAGGGTTCCGCTCAATGACCACGTAGTCGCCGTCCAGGATGCCGTCCTCGATCATTGATCGTCCTTTGACGCGCAGGACAAATGAGTTTGATCCGTCGAGTACGAAGTCTGCTGGCACGGCCATCGTCTCGTTTTCCTCTAGCGCCTCAATTGGCACACCGGCTGTGATGAGCCCCATAAGTGGAAGCATGACTGATGGGCCCTCTGGAACATTGTCGACCATTGAGATCGATCGCGCCTCACCATCGCCACCGACATTGATCATGTCTTTCTCAACTAAGGCTTGAACATGCCCATGCACGGTTGCGGGGGAGGAGAGGCCGAAGTGGTCTGCGATCTCTCTGTATGAAGGGGCGTATCCTTCGTCTTCAATATGATCTTTGATATACGAGAGAATCTCGGCCTGTTTTTTTGTGAGTTTATTCATAGGAATTTTGTTCGCTCTTTGTTCGCCTTCACAATGTAACCCGAACAAAAACCGAACGCAAGGGTTCGGGTGTGGATAAGGTAATTTTTGTGCGGTAAACAAAGGACCCCGTACGCTCGTGTGCGTGGCGGGGTCTCGTTCATTTCTGGATCAGCTTGTGCTTCGCTGCATCCATTGCTGCATGAGCGTGCTTGGTGCGGTCTCTTGTGCGAGTGTGCGTACGATGTGAATACGTCTTGTGTCATCATTGAAATATGGATGCATGCTTCTGTGAACCATATTACCAAACACAGAGTCTAGGTCTCCTTTTTTTGCCTTGCTGGCATCGGTAAGTAGTTGTCGTGCATACTGACCAGCTTCGAACTCCCTCATGAGAATCTCTGCTTCAGTCAGATGCGAGTTGTGGGTGCGCTCAAATTCAGGTTCGATGAAAAGCTTGTCAAAGCTTTTGCCAAGCACATCTTTCCAGCACTGACGTCCATGTGTACTGATGACGGCAGCTACACAGCTTCTTACTAGAGCAAGGTCGTGATTGAATCGGGTGAGCTGGTCTACTGTCGTGGGCTTGATGGGGAATCCTGCAAAGACAATCTTGCATCGAGACCAACGATTGGCGGGCAAAAATTCTATGCCTTTGTGTGTCATGAAGCGAACATCAGCTCCATGCCTATTGAGCATGTTCATCAGGGCGGCGGTCAAGAGCATGCCGTGGATTGATCTGTCGGTGATAACGAGATCAATATCTGCTAGCGGAGCAAGTCTTGTATCGGACAGTGTCACCGGTTCTCCTAAGAAAATTTGATGAGATGTTCTCACTTGAAATAACCGAATTGGATCATCAAGATGAGAAGGTGAGATTATGTTTTTGTGGTGTTGTTGTCAATTTGTTAGCGCAAGATTTGGTTGCTAATACAAAGACCCAGCATAGACATGCTGGGCTTAGTCGTACCTCTCGATGTGTGCCATCGAGCGATTTTTATTGACAATCAACATTGGTTACGATACGTTACTATCGTAACCAAATGAATATATGCCTGCATCACGTACAACCATTTCTTTTAACGAGCAAAATTGGAAAGAGGTTTCAAAGGCAAAGAATAAAAGTGCTTTTGTAAACAATGCTGTTAACTTTTTTGTTTCTACAAAGAAAGCTCTTAAGAAAAAAGAAGAAGAGTTTCTTTTAAATGAACTTGCTCATTTTGAAGAAACGAATGAGACTTACTCTTTAGAGGAAGCCCTTAAGTAATTTTGTGGAAGTCAGATTACTAAGACAGCCGTTTAAGTTTATTAAGCGTGCTAAGGGGTCTTTTAAAACAGCGATTAGCGTAGAGATTGAACAGATCGCATTGCAGCCAAAAATAGGAAAGCAACTTACTGGCACGCTTAAGCAATTTCGTTCTCATCGTTTTACGCATGTGGGTGTGCAGTATCGTATTGCTTACAAGGTTAATGGAAACGTTCTCATTATCTTGATTGCTAGCAGAGAAAATTTTTATCGCGATCTTCGAGTTTGATTTTTCTTAAAAGAGGTTTAACTTCACTTACGAACTTCTGACAAAAAGCTTCCTAAACGTATACCGCTCACGGCTATGAAACTTGAAGGAATATTTGCAAATAATATTGAGCTAACACCCTCGATAGAAGCGCATGTGATGAAGCGCGTTTTGAAGTTGGCGAGGATTGTTCAAAAACAAAAACCTGCATCGATACGTGTGGAGGTGGGTAAGCCTTCTTCGCAGCGCAGAAAAGGAGAAGATATTTTTTACGTTGAGTTTAAGGCGGTTATTCAAGACAAGCATTTTCGTGTTAGAAAAGACGACGTAAATATCTACAAAGCAATTGAGAAGGTTCGGGTTGATATGCATCAACAAATTATTAAGTGGAAGAAGAGGGGGCGTAGTGTGCAAAGAAAAAAGGGAATGTTGGCAAAGAGGATGTTGCGATCGGGGTTTGATTCTTAGTGGGTGGAAGTTGATTTGATGCAGTCTGCTAAATAACGTAAATATTTCTATGAATAAAATTATTGTTCCCGTTTTGGGAGTTATCATCGGTGTCGGTCTGACGCTCGTTGCGGTTAATGTTGTGCCAACAAATAATCATGATGAGCAAGACTCGCTGAATACTTATGAAGATGCTTATTTGTCGTTTGCGTATCCAGATGACCTGTCACTTCTCTTCAATCAGTCTGGTGAAGGGCGGGTAATGAGTTGGATCAATTGGATTGGATCGAGGGATGATGAATCATTTTACCGAACATTAGGCATGTTCAATCCAGAGATAAAGTACCCCTACCATCTTTTGGATAATGACTATAGTTCTTGGGAAGAATTGAAGACTGATAAGTTGAGCTATCAAGATGATCTTCTCGCCAATGTTGTTGAGGAGCGGATTATTAATGGGCAAGAAGCAGTGTATTTAGACATGGGTGGATTTTGCGCGCATCACCATGAGCTCTATATTCAGGGTCCGGAAGATGTTGTGTATCAGTTTATGGGTGGATGTATGAGCGAATCTTTGTGGAGCGAAATTCTCGAAACCTTTAGTGAGAGCGTGGAGTTTAAGCAATAGTTTTAATCTGTTTTATAAGCCACTGTAAAAAACTCTGAGCGTATGCTCAGAGTTTTTTTGTTTGTGAAGCATTGGGGTCAGAGCGGGAAACGGGAATTTACTTGCTTTGCTTTTTATAAAACTTTTACAATCTCATTGGTTTTCCAGTCTTCACATAGATAATCCAGGGTGCAATATCTCTAAAAAGAGATATTTGAAAAATTTACTTACTTTAAACATTGGGTTGAATTTGAAATATTCCCGTTTCCCGCTCTGACCCCATCACCATCATCACAAACAAAAACCCCCGATTCAATGTGACTCGGGGGGCGTTGCTGCAGAGAGTGATGCTTGGGTTACTCGCTGAGCAGATGAGTGGCCACTTGTTGCGTGTACAAGTGCCAGATGCCGGTGAGGGCTTTGAGTTTCTTTTCGTATTCACGAATTTGTCTTGAGATGTCGGTCATCATCTGGCGGTTGGCTGCATCAACCATGTGGGTTTTGGTTTTTCCACGCAGCCAGATGTCCACAGTGCCGTTTGAAGTGATGACAACGATTTTTGCAAGCTCCTTCGTTCTTTCAGCGTTGTGTCGAAACACGGCGTGAAAGACGATGGCGTCTGGGGTGACATGGATGTGCGTGATCTTCCTTGTCATCGTGTAGGGTGCCCACTCTCCTGTGAATTCAGATTGTCGGAGTAGCTCCGAGCAATTCCGACTCATAGATTCCCAAATTCTCATATATCGCAACGGGTCCATGTCTTTGTGCTTGATGGTTGCAGGCATGATGACTCTGAAGAAGTGTTCGAGCACGAACGAGTCTTCTAGAATGAACTCATGTCTAGAGAATTCGTTTCTGAGATGCAGACCTAGTGCGCCTTGGAAATCGCCGTAGTCAAATACCCAGTGCGCTACCATCTTCTTTTCACCCACCCGCCATTCCAGTACTACTTCAGAGATTACTGGTTCCTCGACACTCACAATGAACCCATCAAGGAGTTTCCAGATTGTGTACTCTGGATGTTTGGTGTGTTCAGCAATCAGCTCTGGTGCCAGCTTGTCACATTGCGCAAGCAGGAACGCGATGAATATCCTCGGGTCATTGTTGGGAGCAACGAGGTGCTCGGGGGCATTCTTGACGATGCATTGCACATCGTGACTGAGCGAGCCTTCTTTTTCTTGCGAAGTGGCTTTTGCCGTGCCACCTGTCAGCTTCCGAAGTTTGCGGAGCACGTTGGGTGCGAGTGGTGCATCGGTGGTCAGGTTGAATTCAATCGTTACCGTTCTGGCCCCTTTGGTTCTTGTCCAGATCTCCCTGTAGCCACGCATCTCGATTGTTTGCCTGCTTCGATTAAGCATGGCGTGCACGACGCTCTCGAAAACTCTTGTGGCAAAGCCGAACAGAAAAGGCATTACTGTCTCCGTTGAATTGAATTTCTCGCCTATTGACGAGAAAGGACGTTAGCGATTTTGGGGTATTTTGTCAATCAATCCAAGTGAATTCTCTAGGTTTTTTGATGGAGACTATAGTAGTCAACAGAATGTACACATTAGTCTGATGACACGCATGTGAGGATTTGATACGCTTTGGCGGCTATGTTGAAAACTGTTGAATCTGTTACCCAGGGGCATCCTGATAAAGTGTGTGACCAGATTGCTGATGCAATTGTGGATGAGTATTTGCGTCGCGACACA
>JABITQ010000042.1 GCA_018700535.1 Candidatus Uhrbacteria bacterium
CCACGCCTCTTGCCCATCTAGACGCTTGGTCACATAGGCAATACCATCGTTGCTATCAACAACCTGCATCCCCCGATGATAAGGAAGAGCAGTAGGTGTCCGCGAAACGAAACTCAGATCAGTCCAAGTATCACCATTAGGCTGCATAAGCTTTGCGCCCACTAGCCCCGACGAGTCAGCACCACCCACCACAAGCTCAAGCCCGTGTGCGCGACCGATCAAGTCGACCACATATGGATCATCTCCTGGCTTGATTTCACCAGCATGACTGTCATCATATGGAGCCACCCAACCACCGCGCTTCACCCATGCCACACCATCTTTATCAAGGGCGATCTTCTCGGGGTTTACCCTGATCGCACCGCGAGACAAACTCTCACTATCATGCTCCAGCGAGTACCACTGATCGGCCAAAGGCCCATCAAGAGGAAGACGCACCACTCGAATGACCGAACCATCTCTCAGAGGATGATAGCCAACGAGTCCATCAATCTGATCTTGCCTCATACCTCTCACATAGACAGCGATGCAGCCTTCTTCCCGTTTCTCCAGAGGAGCCAGTGTGATTGGAAAGAATGCATTGGCCACATGTCTGAAGCCAACGATATTGAAACCCGATGCGTCTTCATAAAACATAGGTTCCGTAGCAGAACTCACGTCGTGACACATCCCTCTGTGACACACAGTCACCTCCCCACACACTACCGTAAGGAGCGCAGGATTCCCCTCCGGATCAACCGTCAGCTGCTTGATCACAGAACTATGAAAGGCTTCAATCGGAACCCCATTGTTTTGAGTTCCGAACTCGTCCGGCAACCGCTCGCTGCTCAGAACGATATGCCCCCCAGGCCCACTCGGCATGATCGGTCCTTGCGGACGATCTATGAACGCTTGGAGGTCCCCGAAACTTGGACCGTGCTTTGAACCGATTAGTTCATGAAACTTAACCAGTTGCGCCACCGTAACTCTACTCATCTCTTTCTCCCACTCTCCCCGCAGACTGCCCGATCCGGCCGCATTAGCTGACTCGATCTTTTGAGACCGTTCAACCGCAACGCACCAGCGAGCGCCATTAGGAAGCTATGGTTGTTTGTCACATAAACGCGTATCGCCCTGCAACCTGGTCATTTAGACATGGATCTGTGTGGGTGTCAAAACAAAAAGAGCATCGCTTGCGTAGCGATGCCCCCGTCACCTAGTCGAGCGGAAACCCGATCGGTTCTTTTCTGAATGCAACCTTGTACAGGTATTCTCCTGCCACCGCGTAGTAGCAGACTTCTGATATTTGCACCCCTGCGATTCTTCGCTGAAACAGTGGGCTGACATAGTCCCACGGAGAGCCGACGAGCATTCCGTGCTGACTCTCATGGACCCAGGTTTCAAACCCGTCTTTCAAACGAGCTACGTAAGCAAAGCTTCCGTGGGTAGCGTCATTCATGCAGCGCTTGTATGGAAGTTTTGAAGACCGGAAAGAATCATGCTTCAACTCCCCCTCCTTCTGCACGTACCGACCGACAAAATCTCTATTGTCACGCGAAACACACTTCACCTGAGTCACTCCACGGCTCGTGGAGATCAGATCCACCGTCAAACCACATGAGCTCAGTCTCTCTAGATCCAGAACCTTATAGATCCCATGGCGAATCCAGATATTTCCCTGAGAGTCTTCACCAACACCATTGACCTTGTCTCCACCTTCGAAATGATGAATCTCTTTGTGGTCACGTGTCACACTATAGGTGACAAATTCACGCCCGCGCTCCATCCTCGAACGACCATGCGCGATGACACGGAAGATTCGACCATTCCACAGCCTGTAATACCCGACCATGTTGTCAGGCTCCTCAGACTCCTCCTTTCCAATGAAGATACGAAGCTTGTTCACGGAAATGGTTCCTGCATCAAACTCCTTGAGCGCCATAACGGGCACAAACCCCTTTGACGTCTCCTCGAACCCAACGATGGTCAGCCGCGAAAGATCTTCGAATTCGGCGCGGCTGCTCTTGCAAGGAACATACTGATTCCCTCCATGCCACACACACAGATACCCGCCGGTAATCGTCACGTACGCAGGAACCCCCTCCGGGTCCACAGACAACTGTGAAACCAGGCACTTCTCGAGCCCCGGGATCACATGTCCTTTTCGATCAGTTCCGCAGAGCGCCCCACCAACCCACTCTGAAGAGAGGACATGATGACTACTTGGCATACGCGGTCCTTCCGGTCGCAACAAGAAGTCACGAAGTTCCTTTTGTGTTGGACCATGAGGACTGCGAAAACGATCAATGAGATCGAAAATGTCTTTAGCTGTTATCTCACTCATTCTTTTATCCATTCCCCCCGAAGGTTATCCGATCCGACCACTTGAGTTGACTCAACCCTTTTCAGAGCCATTCAACCGACGTGTGCCAGCGGATACCGTAAGAAGGCTATAGATTGCTTTTGTCGAGAGACAGAAATTGAATCCGACAGGAGAAATTTTGCATAAACTATGTTAAGTGTCAATCAAAAAAGACCTAGTCTTTACGACTAAATCTTTTACAACAACCACCCCTAATCCCTCCTTCCACTCTCCTCGCAATGACGAGAGGGGTGGGAGGGGGATCGGAATGGTGATTTCTATTTTTCCTTTAATCCCCTTACATCATCTTCTTGCGAATAAACGCAGGGATCTCGATTTCATCCTCTTCTTGCTTTTGCACCATCACTGGGGCCGGACGCTTAATCTGTACTGGAGGCTTTGGTGCAGCTGGCACTTCTCTTCGCTCTTGTGCCACTGGAGCCTGAAAGTTCACCTTTGGTTTTGGCTTTGTTGTTTGAGTGCGGGCCGGCTCTTCCTCACGAACACGGAGGAACGAGTTTGGAGACCATGTTCCCTGTGCCTGCACTTCAACAGATCCAGGTGCCGTTGTTCGTCGCTCACGTGAGTCGAATCCTGTTGCAACAACAGTAATGCGAATCTCTTCTTCCATCTCCTCATTCAAGTTCGCACCAAAGATCACCTTGGCATCTTCATCAGCAGAACTTGTGATCACCTTGGCAGCCTCAGCCACCTCGTGCATTCCAAGGTCTGAGCCACCGGCGATGGTAAAGAGGATTCCCTTTGCTCCGTCTATTGAAAGCTCGAGGAGTGGAGATGCGATCGCCTGCTTAGCAGCCTCAACCGCACGATTCTCTCCGCTTGCGCGACCAATACCCATGAGGGCAGAACCAGAGTTTTCCATAATTGCCTTAACGTCAGCGTAGTCGACGTTAATGAGTCCAGGTACAGTAATAAGCTCTGCGATTCCCTGAACACCCTGTCGCAATACATCGTCTACAACTGTAAACGCATCCATGAGTGACGTCTTTTTATCAATAATCTGCAACACACGATCATTCGGGATTGTGATGATTGCGTCTACATGTTGGAGGAGTCTATCAAACCCTTCGTCAGCAATACGACGACGTTGTGCACCCTCAAACGTAAATGGCTTTGTGACCACAGCAACTGTAAGTGCACCTATATCCTTAGCAAGCTTTGCAACCTCTGGGATGGCACCTGTTCCTGTTCCGCCACCAAGTCCACACGTAAGGAACACCATGTCTGCACCACTCAGTGCTTCGCGGATCTCGTTGCCATTTTCTTCTGCTGCACGCGCACCGACTTCCGGATTCATACCAGCACCAAGTCCACGTGTGATTGTTTTACCAATCGCGATTTTTCGTGAAGCCAAGTTTTGATTTAGCGCCTGCACGTCTGTGTTAACCACCATGAATTCAACACCCTTGATGTTGTCACTGATCATGCGGTTCACCGCAGCTCCACCACCTCCCCCAATTCCAACCACCTTTATCTGTGCGAACGTTTCGATCTCTGGTTTAACCTGCGCCATAAAAATTGTTTTCAAGACTCTGTAGTTAGATACCCCCTTGAACAACTATAGTGCTCATTATTAGCTAGATTGAGCACAAAAATCATTCAGTACTTTATCATCGAGACATCGAGTGTCAATGTGATTTCGTTGCAACCTGTGTATATCTTTTTTGAACATTTTATTCTATGCAAGCCAAACAAAAAAGAGCGAAATGTTCGCTCTTACTTTTTTGACTAATCTTACGGCTTAATCGATTTGAACAATTTCTTCAGACCACTAGAAATCTTATCCATATCACCCAGCTTTCCAAACAAGTCTCCAAATTTATTTCCATTAGACGATCCACGAATGTGGTATCCCCAAAGCACCAAACCGATTGCTGTGCTCATGGATGGGTCATTTGCCCGATCGATCACTGATGTAATTCCAATTGGTGTTCCAAGTGAGACTGGTAGGCGCAAGGTTGTTTTCGCTGCCTCAAGCATTCCAGCAAGCTTTGATCCACCACCTGTTAGCACGACACCTGCCGGCAACATACCTGAACGGTCGATCTTCTGCAGCTCACGGTCAACATGCTCAAAGATTTCCTGTACGCGAGCCTCTGTAATATCTGCAACAAAACGGCGTCCAACGACTTCGTCCTCGGGAGCACCGAGTTCTCCGAGGTGAATCTCTTCTTTTTTAGCAACCTCAGATGGAAGCGCTGTTGCGTGATGCAACTTTACCTGCTCAGCAACATCGATAGATGTACGTAGTCCGATGGCAATGTCTGAAGTAATGTGATCCGATCCGATTGGGAGCACAGAGGTATGCAACGCATCCCCCTCCTCGTAAACAACCATGTTCGTGGTCGATGCACCAATATTCACCACACAGACACCTAGCTCTTTCTGACGATCAGACACAACAGCTTCAGATGTTGCGAGGATTGAAAATACTAAGTCCTCGATATCAAGTCCTGTGCGGTACACAGACTTTGTCAGATTTTTAATCTGCGACCCAAGCCCTTGGATGATAATAGCGTCTACCTCTAGACGAATACCGTTCATGCCCACAGGGTCTTTGATTCCCCGCTGACCATCAACCGTAAAACTTTTTGGGATGACATGGATGATCTCGTAGTTGGTTGGTGTCGCAACAGTTCGTGCTGCTTCGATCGCTCGCTCAACATCGTCGTCGCGGATTTCACCGTCTGAACGACCAACACCGATAACCCCTCGAGACTCCTGAGAAATAATGTGGTTTCCGTTGATACCTACCCAAGCTTTGCTCAAAGGCAATCCAGTAATCCTCTCCGCTTGTTCAAGCGCTCTTGAGATTGACGAGACTGCATCTTCGAGGTTGGTGATGGTTCCTTTGCTAACACCAGCGGAGGCAACCTCAACAGCACCAATCATATGAATCTGCTCGCCACCGTCAGCAGACGGAACGAGCTTTCCAACAGCCACACGAACGGCATGGGTTCCAACATCTAATCCTGTGAATATTTCTTCACTCATAATAATAAAGTCAGTATACCCACTCGCTTACCCAGAAACAAGCGCTAATATATACGAATCGAAGATCGTGACCCCAATAGCCACAGCAGCAACAGAAGCGACCAAAACGGCACCTGCCATAATATCTTTAATATCCTTAACAATTGGATGAATTCTTGGTTTGAATGAGTCTACAATGCGCTCAAAAATACTGTTAATCATCTCAAGACTCAAGATTGCGCCTATTAACAACATGAGGATAACAAACTCATTGCTGGTCACTTGAAAATAGAAACCTGCTGCAACTACTGCAATTGCAGCAATTACCTGCAGACGAAAGCTTTGCTCTGCAACAAAGACAACTCGAACCCCTCTCAGGGCATGTGTTAACGATTGTTTTAGTCTGTGCAAGCTAATCATATCTTTGGATTCACCCCCATCTTATTCAATATCTGTGTCTGAAGTGCGAACATCTTTTTGGCATCCTTTGGCTTTTCGTGATCGTGACCATATAGATGCAGTAGGCCGTGCGTGATCAAAAAGACCAACTCGTGTCTTGTTGCATGTTGCATCTCTTTGGCCTGAACCTTGGCTTGATCATAACTAAGGATCAACTCACCAAGCTCACCGTCTTCATCCAGCGCAAACGACAACACATCTGTTATCGAGTCCTTCCCTCGATACTGTTTGTTCAACACTCGCATCTGAGCCTTTGTCACAAATGCAATCGAGACACCCACAGACCGTTTCTCGCCCACAACCTTCGCAACTGCACGCAAGGTGCGAGCAACTAACGTTTTAGGAAGTCGCTGTCCGCCTTTCAATAACTGCTGATTTACCTCCGCACGAATCATAACTCAATACTGTTGAGCATCATCTTAAATGTCTGGAGGTAATCAATGCGTGTTTTAATACCTGTATCGTACTCAACAACCAACACAGCTTCACCAAGGTCGACATATGCCCAGAGCTGATTTTCAGACTGCACCATTTCCAAACCATTCTTGGTTGTGTCTTCAATCACATCATCTAAACCAACATTCTGATCAACCCAAAGCTGAATCTCTTCTGTTAGTTCCTTGTCCATGCTTGTGATCCTGAATCCTTCGCCTGTTTCTGCGTCGATAACCAAACCTTCGTCTGTTTCTTCAAGATCCCAAACTGATGGATAGAGAATAGTATATGCAACCCCTTCTGCATCTCCTGAGTACACCAGAGCCAATCCTGAGCCCTCTAATGTCCCTGAGGATGTTCCATTTGGATTATAGCGATGATAGACCTCATTGCCATCCAAAAACCCATCAGAGTCTGAATCTGGCAATCGAGGATCGGTCTTATAAACAAGCTTTTCTTCGGTGTCAGACAGCCCGTCAGAGTCTGAATCGATGCCAGGCTGCACGTCTACAGCAAAAGGATCAACCTCAACTTCTGGCTCCTCAACTTCTTTCTCTTCTTCTTTGGGCTCAAGATCTTGCGGAGCAGGGCGACTTGTAACAACCTCCTTTTCTGGTGTTTCGATAACAACCTCCTTCTGAGCATATTGATACACAAACCAACCGACCACCAAGATAATAATTACTGACACCCCGAGAAGTGCCAAAATGATTTTTAACCGACCACCTTTTTTCTTTGGCTTTTTTATTGCCGGAGGTTTCGGTGGTAGTGGCATTGGTGGAGGCTTGGGTGCAACAACTTGAACAGGCTTTTTCTTTGGCTTTTCGGGCACGACCATTTTTGCCTCAGCACCATGTTGATAGCGCTCGGGCATCGAAAAAATCTGCGCACCAAATGAGTCTTTGGCCGGCTGCAGAGGAACTTTCGGTTGTGCGTTCTTTTTTGCCATGAAAATATTTATTCAGTGTCGGTAGGAATCTCTAGAAGTGAACCACCTCCGATTGGATCATATCCATTACCAACTTCTTCGCCATCAAGGAATCCATCTCCGTCTGTGTCAGGATTAAGTGGATCTGATCCCCAAGTGTTCACCTCTTCGTAATCAAAGAGTCCGTCACTGTCAGTATCCTCGCTAAGTGGACTTGTTCCAGCTTCTGCTTCCTCAGCATCTGTAAGCCCATCTTTATCTGAGTCAGTTGGATCAGCATCAACAGCCTCCTCTTCTTCCAGTCCTTCATTGTCATCGTCATCTTCCTCCCCACGCTCTTCTTCTTCATCTACATCTTCTTCCTCCTCCTCTTCTTCTTCTTCCTCATCCATATCATCGTCTGCAGCTGCAGGCTGAGGGATTACGTCAGTGCGAGAAGAAAGAATTCTCATTGAGATAGCAAATGCTCCTCCGACAATCACAACGATCGCCACAATAATCACAACAAGCTTCCAAGGGAACCCTGCCTTTGGTGAATCGTTCGTAATCGTTGGCATGGTCTTTGGTTCAATAGAATCCACCGGTGCTGCTGGTGGTTTTGGTGGAACCTCTGGTGGTGTAACAATTTCAAGATCTGACGAAGCATCCGCAGAGGGTGCTTCTGGTGCTTTCGGTGGAACTGGTGCTTTTGGAGCAGCAGGTGGCTCGGGCGCAGCTGGTGGGACTGCAGGGACCTGTGTTGGTGCAGGGACCTGAGGAGCTGCTTTATCGGTTTCTGCAAACATGTCTTCTGGTTGCTTGTTATCGAGATCGTCGAACATATTGGTAAGAGATTAGTGAGAGCGGTTAAAGAGCTCCGTCGCCTAATGGATTATAGCCTGCGTCGATCTCACCTTTGTCGGTGTAGCCATCGCCGTCAGTATCTGGTTTTGTTGGATCTGTTCCGTAAGTCGCCTCCTCTAAATCCGTAAGGCCATCATCATCTGTATCTCTTTCCTTTTCTTCTGTAACAGCGTCCGAGCATTCATCTCTTCGTTCTGTATCTGTCAGCTGCACACACATTGTGGCATCCAGTGCCTCTGCAGCAAGCTCGATCAAATGATCGTCAGAACACACAGATCCATCTGCATCTGAGTGACAAGGATCAATATTCGGTGTCAGTAAGACAATGCAACGCTGCATAGCACTTTGATTTGCAATCGCCTCACAAAATGAAACATCGTTTTGATCAATAGCTAAAAGCAAGTTCACACTGTCGATACACGCAACCTCATCCTCTTCTACTGAAATACCTTTGCACGCATCAGGCTCTCCAATCTCTCGAGCAACCGTCCACACACAACTGTCTTGCTCCTCAACTGTCTCATGCATTTCACAAACTTCTACCTCACCAAACTGTTCAGCAAAATCTGTTACTTTTCCAGATGCGCATCCTTCTACATTACTCGCATCAGCGCAGAGATCTGTCGCTTGCTCCACCTGAGAGATCGCGCGCGTAAGATCTGTCTGCTGTGTAGGTTGAATAATGCGTACCATAGCAATAACCAGAATGATCACAGCAAGAACGCCGCCAACACCAATAAGAATCGGCTTTAGGGGAAGCTTGTTATTTTCAATTCCGTATTGTTGATTGAAGTCAGCCATATATTTTTAAGATCCCCACTCTTCATCATCACCAGAGAACGTTGAGCCTGTGCAATCTCCATCACACACATCAGCGACACATGTACCCTCTCTTGTTCTTGGAGACACACTATCTTCACCACAACCGTGGATTGTTGGGCGTGTTGATGTTGCGTTTACACAGATTGCTCCATTGTAATTATATCTAGTACCACCAACAATCGCTGATCCACCAGAACAGTAACCGAGCGATGAAGCAACATAGGCATATCCGGAATCACACACACAATCAGTCAACGTCGTTGTACCACACGCATAACCACGCCTAGCACTTGGATCCGCATCGGAGTCCCAACAGTAAATCTGGAAATCTGAGGCATCACAATACTCACCTTCGGCAATATCGATATAACCATCTCCACACGCAAGACCTGTTGTTGAGTGCGTTGCTGTGTATGAGGTTGGTTCATCAGCTGCGATCGTACAATCATCCTCACAAACAACGAGGTCACATGTTCCTTCTGTTGAAACCGTTGTGTCTTCTCCGCACCCGTAAAGGGTTGTCGATGTGGTCCCTGAAGCGATGCAGACTGCATCTGTGTAATCGTACTCTGTTCCTGAACCATCTGATGCAAACGCTGACCCGCCATTACAATAACCCGTACGAGCACCACTTGTAGCACTTACTTCTACAGCGCTACTATCTGAGCACGTGCAGTCATCTGTAGATGTTGCCGAACAGAATTCCAAGCTCCGATCATCAGGATTTTCTGATGCAACAAAACAACCAACTGGGAATGACGTAAGGTCACAAGATTCTCCGTCGGTAAAGTCAATCGTATCATCTCCACAATACGGCTCTTCTTCTTCCTCTTCTTCCTCCTCTTCTTCAGAGCTGCTTCCACTTGAACCACTTCCACCCGAACTTTCACTGTCCACATATGGACAATACGTAAACTGGAAGTTACTGAAACTCATTGATCCTGCTCCACCGTAGAACTCATGCCGCAGAGGAATCACCTGAGATTCATCTTGGCAAACAAATCCATCAGGGAATGGAAGCTCAACAGAGTTTCCGTAATCAATTCCACCAATAGTAGTCGTTGTGTCTCCAGACTCGTCTGTTGCCGTTAGATAAACTGTTGTTCCTAAAATTGAATCTACAATGTCGTCATACATTTCTTCGATCGCCTCCTCTGTCTCACCTGCGTAAGCAAAGTCACCAGTACAATCATCAACACTCTGCAAATCATCCCAATCACACTCATTGCTAGAAACATGCGCCATTCGCCCCATTTTTGAGCCACTTGACGTAATGGTCGCTGAGTAGAAACTGACATCGTCATTATCCTCAATTAAGTCAGCCATTTGGATCACACATGCTTGGTACCCAGTGTAGGTTGAGCCACCAGCCGATTCTGAAGTTCCTTCACACCGATGGTTTGCAAAACCGTCTCCATCACTATCAGCAGCATCTCTAAAGTCTTCATTGATCAAGATCCCTCCATCAGACAGAAGGACCACAATTTTTACATCTGCTGTTGATCCTCTGAATCTATCTAGAGCTGTTTCAAGTCCCTTTTGTGCAGGAGATGCACCAGAAGAGCTACTCACACAAGTCTTGTAGTCATCTAGACTACTCATAATACTAGATTCGCTAGTGCCTCCAGACAACGCGTAATCTGTTGCTGCACCATCATTCGTAAGCGATGAAAGAGTGTTGCCGCAAAACTCGATAGATGACGATGTTGAGTAATATTTACTTGTATACGAGACAAGACCAACCCTAATGGTCGCACCACCACCATCGTAAGCATCGAACAAATCTGCTACCGCATTTTTTGTTGCGTTCACAACATAGTCGATATTTCTTGATCCACTTGAACCAGCCGACCCTGTTGTTGGGTCTTCGTTCATACTCTTTGAAAGGTCTGTAACAAACACAATGTCGATATCTGCCAGCTCTGCGTCGTCGCGATCAATATCTACTCGAATCTGACTTCCAGCTTCACAAGCTGGAACAAAGATCGCAGCATTGTCCGGAGAATCTCCGTCGCTGTTTTGGTAGCTAAACAAATTTACCTGATCCTCTTTTGCTGCACCTGCAAGCTCGCTCTGAACAAGAAGTCCTGTTGTTTGATAACTCGTTGGGCACGAAGATCCACAATTATCTGCACAGGTTGGCGCAACACACTCACCGTCACAAGCTGGAGCAGAACGTGTATAACCCTCATATTCTAATGGTGTATCACCCGATTCATAATCCTCATAGTCGAGAGTACAAACATCACCATGATTATCTCCTCCGTTACACACACCTAACCACGCACAGTAATA